>NZ_JACAPX010000011.1:109834-554853 GCF_013385435.1 Pseudomonas sp. F9001 | reverse complement strand
GCCGTGTAGGCCGCTGTGCTCTTGCTTTTGATTTTGATCTGGCTCTGACTGCCCCAATAAGCCCGAGCCACAGCGAGGCGCCGACAGGCGGGGCAGAGCCCTGTGCTTACTTTGGGCTGGGCCGGCATTCCGGCTTTTCCAAAGCGAGTCGCTGTAAGAGCGAAACCATAAGCAGCCGTTACTCAACTAACGGATATGTACACCAAAAACCCCCTACCCCTCACAATCGAAAACCTCCCCACGCCTAACCACACTACCCGCCGCAAGCACCGCTCCCGGTGCCAACACACCATTGGCTCCAACCCGCGACTGATCCCCAAGCAGCGCGCCAAACTTGTCACAGCCGGTGCGCTGCAACTGCCCGTCAATGCGCACCTGCACTTCCTTGTCGTCACGCTCGTTCCGGTAGTTGGCCACGATACTGCCGGCTTCCAGGTTAACCCCGCGGCCCAATACCGAATCACCGACAAAGTTGAAATGCGCCAACTTGCTGCCGCTGAAGACAAAGGACGTCTTGAGCTCGGCACCCGGTCCGAAGATGCAATATTCATCCACCCAGCAACCGCCGCGAAGGTAGGCACCGGCAGCGATAAAACAGTGGGCGCCGATGATCAGCGGCGCTTTCAAAACAGCGCCCGCCTCCACGACCGCAGTACGGTGCACGGCAATCTCGTCATGAATCTCATAGTCATCATCAGAAAGCCCCGCCAGCAATTTGCGAACGATTTCCGGCGCCTGGGTCACCAACTCCCACGGCGCAAGATCCACCCAGGGTGCCAGCGGCGAACGGGAAAAATCAGCGATGTAATCGGTCAGTCGAATCAACGTCGAGCCCTCTACAGATCAGAGAAGCCCGAAACGCTAGCATGAAATGCAACTTTACAGTTTGTATAGATATGGATATTTTATCCATCCAACGACATTCGAGAGGTCCCTCCCATGCCACCGTCTTCCTACCATGACGTAATCAAAGCCGCCGAGCGCCTGGAAGGCTTCGCCCACCGCACGCCGGTGTTCACCTCGCGTACCCTCGATGCCGAGACCGGCGCTCAGGTGTTTATCAAGTGCGAAAACCTGCAACGCACCGGCTCGTTCAAGTTTCGCGGCGCCTTCAATGCGCTGTCGCGTTTTGATGAGCAGCAGCGCAAGGCTGGCGTCGTGGCGTTTTCCTCGGGTAATCATGCGCAAGGCATCGCGCTGGCCGCCCGGTTATTGCAGATGCCGGCCACCATCGTGATGCCCACCGACGCCCCCGCCGCGAAGGTCTCCGCTACCCGGGAATACGGTGCAAGCGTGGTGTTCTATGACCGCATCACCGAAGACCGCGAGCAGATCGGTCGCACACTCGCCGAGCAACACGGCATGACCCTGATCCCCTCTTTCGACCACCCGGACGTGCTGGCCGGCCAGGGCACTGCCGCGAAGGAGCTGCTGGAGTTCACCGGCCCGCTGGACGCGCTGTTTGTCGGCCTGGGTGGTGGCGGCATGCTCTCCGGCACCGCGCTGGCCACCCGTGCGCTGGCGCCCGATTGCCTCTTGTACGGGGTCGAGCCCGAAGCCGGGAACGACGGCCAGCGCTCCTTCCAGAGCGGCAGCATCGTGCACATCGACACGCCCGTCACCATCGCCGACGGCGCCCAGACCCAGCATTTGGGTCAGCACACCTTCCCGATCATTCGCGAGCAAGTCACTGACATTTTCACTGTCTCGGACGCCGAATTGGTGGCCTCGATGAAGTTCTTCATGCAGCGCATGAAGATGGTCGTGGAGCCCACCGGCTGCCTTGGCCTAGCGGCCCTGCGAAACCTCAAGCATCAGTTCCGGGGCCAGCGCGTGGGCGTCATCGTGACCGGCGGCAACGTCGACCTCCAAACGTATGCGCGGCTGCTGAGCGCTCCACAATGAACCTCATCCACACCCCCGCAGCCTCGGCGACTGCCGGTCACTACTCCCAGGCCGTAAGCCACCAGGGCACGCTGTACATCTCCGGTCAATTGCCGGTGAGCCCTGACGGGCGTCATAACCTCGAGGCTTCGTTTGCCGAACAGGCTCAAGTGGCCCTGGACAATCTGTTGGCGATTTTGAAGGCCGCAGGCGGCTCACCCGCAGACCTGGTGAAAGTCACGGTGTACGTGGTGGGGGTAAAACACTGGCCTGAATTTGATGGCTTGTACGCCGCTGCGCTGGGAGGTCACCGCCCGGCCCGCGCGGTGGTGCCGGTGCCGGAACTGCACCACGGCTATCTGATTGAAATCGAAGCCGTGGCGCGCTCGGCATAGGTCATTTGGCGTAGGTGTAGACCGCCGCCCGCGAGACCCCAAGGTGTGAGGCAACCGTTTCCATGGCACGCCGGATGTCCATCACGCCGGCTTCTTTCAGCTCTTGCATCAGCAGCCGCCGGTCGGCGGCCTTGAGGGCACGTGGGGTGGTCGCCAGGCGTGCGGCGAACTGGTCGATGCGTGCACGAATGGCGTCCGCACCGGACGGGTCGAGAGACTCGGCGGGCCGGTCGCCGCTGACCGAGCCGAACTGTTCCAGCATGCCCTGCAAGCCACGGAACAACGAGAGGTCGACGTTCATGCACAAGGCCGCCACGTACTTGCCGGTGGAGTCCTTGATGCCGATGGAAGTGCTCTTGACCTGACGCCCGTCGGCGAACTGGTTCTGGTAGTTGGCGATCACCTGCGGGTACTCGGGATCGGCAATCCGCGCCAGGCCCAGCTCGGTGGCCGGGTCACCCGGCTGCCGCCCGGAGAGGTTGTTGTGGATGGCCATGATTGCGTGCTGCGGGTCGCGCAGGTCGTGCAGCACGACCTCGCAAAACGGGCTGAAGGTCTTGCTCAGGCCTTCGGCAATCTGTTCGAGCTGGCTGATCAAGGCCGCTTGTTCGGGAGTGTGTTTTTTCATTCAGACAACATATCCAGTACTGGATAGACCGTCAATTTACCTTTTGGAGTGTGCACGATGGAAACCCCGACAGCTTTGCTGGATGTGAGCCGGATGCAGCGCAATATCCTGCGTATGCAGCAGCGTGCCGATGACTTGGGTGTGAGCTTGCGGCCCCATGTGAAGACCCATAAATGTGCCGAGGTGGTGGCGGCGCAAATCGCCGCCGGGGCCACGGGGATTACGGTTTCGACGTTGAAGGAGGCCGAGTATTTTTTCGACCTCGGCATTCGGGACGTTCTGTATGCGGTGGCGATGGCGCCGCATAAATTGCCTCAGGCGTTGGCGTTGCGTCGTCAGGGGTGTGCGCTGGAGCTGATCACCGACAGCCTTGCCGGGGCCCGGGCGATTGTCGAGTTTGGTGCGCTGCAGGGTGAGGTTTTTGCGGTGCTGATTGAGATTGACTGTGATGGGCACCGGTCCGGGGTGAAGCCTCAGGATCCGCTGTTGCTGGAGATCGCCAGGCTGCTGTATGGCGGCGGGATGCTTGCCGGGGTGTTGACTCATGCCGGGGAAAGTTACGGGCTGGATACGCCTGAGGCGTTGCGGGCGATTGCCGAGCAGGAACGGGCGCGCTGTGTTGCAGCGGCCGAGGTGATTCGGGGGGCGGGGTTGCCTTGCTTGCAGGTGAGTGTGGGTTCGACGCCCACGGCGCTGTCGGCGGTGAGCCTGGAGGGTGTGACTGAGCTGCGGGCCGGGGTTTATGCGTTTTTTGATTTGGTGATGCATAACGTTGGGGTGTGCCGCATTGATGAGCTGGCGTTGAGTGTGCTGACTACGGTGATCGGGCATCAGGTGGAAAAGGGCTGGATCATTACCGACGCGGGGTGGATGGCGATGAGTCGGGATCGTGGGACGCAGTCGCAGAAGCGGGATTTTGGTTATGGGCAGGTGTGTACCGAGGGTGGTGAGGTGATTGAGGGGTTGCTGGTGGGCAGCGCGAATCAGGAGCATGGGGTGGCTTGGTTCGACGGGGTGGCGGTGGATGTGGTTGAGCGTTTCCCGTTGGGCACGCGCCTGCGGGTACTGCCCAATCATGCGTGTGCCACCGGGACGCAATTTGGTAGCTACAGTGCGCTGCTGGGGAATGGCGAGGTGCGGGTGTGGGAGCGGTTGCGCGGTTGGTAGGTCGGGGGTTATCCGTTTCTTCGGTTAGGGCTGCGAACGCGGGAAGCCGGCAGGACTCGCTGCAAGAGCGAAACCATAGGTAGCCATGGCCTCTGGTGGCAGCCACGAGCTGAGGTAGGATGGCAGCCTCACCCAAAAGGAACTTGTGAAATGCTGCCGATTCGCACCCCGTTGATCCTGCACCCCGGCTTGTCCACCGCTACCCGGCGGGTCTGGCTGAAGCTCGAGAACCTGCAACCCTGTGGCTCGTTCAAGTTGCGCGGCATGACCACGCTGTGCGCCTACGCGGCGAGCCAGGGCAAGACCACGGTGGTATGCCCCTCCGGCGGCAATGCCGGGCTGGCCACGGCCTTCGCGGCGCGCGGCCTGGGGTTACAGGCGCGGATCGTGGTGCCGACCACCACCCCCGAAGCCACCCGCGCACGCATCCGCCAGGCCGGGGCCGAGGTGGTGGTGCACGGTGATCTGTGGGATCAATCCAATGAGCTGGCGCTGCAACTCTCCGAATCACCTGAGGCACTGTATGTGCCGGCCTTTGATCACCCGCTGTTGTGGGAAGGCCACAGCAGCATGATCGATGAGATTCTCGAGGACTGCCCTCAGGTGGGCGCCATCGTGACCTCGGTGGGTGGCGGTGGACTGCTCGCGGGCGTTCTGACGGGCCTGGAGCGTCATGGGCGGTTCGGCTGCAAGGTGATTGCGTGTGAAACGGCGGGCGCGGCTTCGTTTGCTGATGCCGTAGAGGCTGGAAAGCCAGTGCGGCTGGCGAAGATCGATACCGTGGCCAAGTCGTTGGCCGCGACCCAGGTGGCGGCGTGGCCGGTGCAGCATATCGGCAGGTTTGCCCATCAATGCGTGGTGTTGAGTGATGCCGACGCGATGATGGGCGTGGCGCGGTACGCCGATGATTTACGCCAGTTGGTGGAACCCGCATGTGGGGTTTCGTTGGCCGTGGCGTATCTGAAGCATGGGGCGATTGCCGGGATTGAGGATGTGGTGGTGATTGTGTGTGGTGGGGTAAGCATCAGTGCCGAAACGGTTGCCCAGTGGCAGAACACGGTCTCTCTATGATCGTTCCCACGCTCCGCGTGGGAACGCCGCCCTGGACGCTCCGCGTCTGCTCTTGAAGTCGTGACGCGTAGCGTCACAGGATGCATTCCCACGCAGAGCGTGGGAACGATCAATTCAGGCATCCTGCAGGATCAGATCCGCGCCCTTCTCCGCCACCATCAACACCGCCGCATGGGTATTGCCCGAGGTCACGTTGGGGAAAATCGACGCATCGACAATCCGCAGTCCTTGCATCCCGTGCACCTTCAGGCGCTTGTCCACCACCGACACCAGCGGGTCCGAGCCCATGGCGCAAGAGCCACACAGGTGATAGATCGAGCCGCTGTTCTCGCGGAAGTACTGCAGCATCTGCTCATCGGTTTGCACCGCCGGCCCCGGCAATACCTCGGCCACCGTCACGCCCTTGAGCGCCGGAGCCTGCATGATCTTGCGCATCAGCCGGCTGCCCTGGATCACCTCGTCGATGTCCTTTTGGGTGCTCAGGTAGTTGGGGTCGATCAAGGCCGCGTCCCGTGGGTTTTTCGAGGCGATGCGGATCGTCCCGCGGCTGGTAGGCCGGCACGGGTTGAAGCACAGCAGGAAGCCTGAATACGGCTCGGGCTTGAGGCTGGCCTTGTTGTTTTTCGGGATCTGGTACGACAGCGGGTTGAAGTACAGCTGCAGATTGGGGTGCGCCTGCCCTTCGTTGCCGCGAAAGAACCCGCCGGCCTGGTTGACGCTCATGGCCAGCGCGCCCTTGCGGGTCAGCAGGTATTTGAGGCCGAGTTTGAACTGGCCAAACAGCGAACTGAGCTGGTCGTTCAGGGTCGGGATATTGGCCTTGTAGTAATAGCTGGCGCACAGGTGGTCCTGCAGGTTCTGCCCCACCGCCGGCAGGTCCTTGACCAGCGGGATGTTGTGTTCGGCAAGCAGTTGCTTGTCCGCCACCCCCGACAGTTGCAGGATCTTCGGCGTATCCACCGCCCCGGCGCACAGGATCACTTCCTTGCGCGCGCTGAAGGTGCGAACCACGCCGTGCTGGGTCACGCTGATGCCGGTGGCGCGTTGTTGATCGTCGAACAGCACGCGGTCTACCAGCGCATGCAACTCCACGGTCAGGTTCGGCCTACCCAACGCCGGGTGCAGGTGCGCAAAGCTGCTGGAGCAGCGCTCACCGTTGCGGGTGTTGACGTCGTAGAGGCCCGCACCTTCGAAGTTCGGCCCGTTGAAGTCATCGCTCAGGCCATAGCCCAATTGCTCGCAGCCCTTGAGGAACACGTCGCAGATGGCGTGGGTCTGGCCCTTCATCGGGGTGATGCTGATGGGGCCGCTGCTGCCGTGGTATTCGGTGTCGCCCAGGGGGTGATTTTCCAGCTTGCGGAAGTACGGCAGCACGTCCTTGAAGCCCCAGCCGTCGTTGCCAGTAGCCGCCCAGTCATCGAAATCATGGGCCTGGCCGCGCACGTAGATCATGGCGTTGATCGAGCCGGAACCGCCCTGCACCTTCCCCCGCGGGGCATAGATGGCACGGTCGGCCAGCTGTTTTTGCGGCTGGCTGTAGTACATCCAGTTGAAGGTCGGGTTGTAGTACATCTTGGCGAAACCGACCGGGATCTTGAACCACCAGGAGCTGTCCTTGCCGCCGGCTTCCAGCAGCAATACCGAATGCTCGCCCGAGGCGGAGAGTCGGTTGGCCAGGACGCAACCTGCGGCGCCGGCGCCGGCGATGATGTAGTCGTATGTCATTCACGGTTACCGCATAAGTCGTTTTTTTTAGCCCTTGGCGGGCGAAGTGTCTTTCACGTCAGCAGGCGTGGGCGCCATTTGCAGGTGCAGCCGCTCGCCGGTGTACGGCGTGTGCTTGCGCACCACGTCCATGTTCAGCTCCACCCCAAGGCCCGGCTCGGTGGACGGGATGATGTAGCCGTCCTCCCATTGCAGCGGCTTGGTCAGCACTTCGGCATGGAAGCCGCCCCAGGTCATGATGCTTTCCTGGATCAGGAAGTTCGGCGTGCACGTGGCCAACTGGAAACTCGCCGCTGCGCCGATCGGTCCGTTGTACAGGTGCGGGGCGATCTGCGCGTAGTAGGCCTCGGCCATGCTCGCGATTTTCTTGGCTTCCAGCAGGCCGCCGCAGCGGGCCACGTTCATTTGCAGGATCGATGCACCACCGGCCTGCAAGAGCTTGAAGAACTCGTACTTGGTGGTCAGGCGCTCGCCGGTGGCGATGGGAATGCTGGTCTTCGCCGCGACCTGGGCCATGGCCTCTTCCTGGCCTGGTGGCACCGGTTCTTCGAACCACAGCGGGTCGTATTTCTCCAGGCGCTTGGCCAGGCGAATCGCCGACGACGGCACCATCTGCCCGTGGGTGCCGAACAGCAGGTCGCACTTGTCGCCCACCGCCTCGCGAATCTTGCGGCAGAAGGTTTCGCAGCGTTCCAGCACTTCCAGGGAGATCTGGTGGCCGGAGTACGCGGTGTACGGGCCTGCCGGGTCGAACTTCACGGCGGTGAAGCCCTTGTTCATGTTCTCGATCGCGCATTCGGCGGCCAGGTCCGGGTCGTCGTAGTCGTACTCGCCCTTGCTGTTGACCGGGTACAGGTAGGTGTAGGAACGCAGGCGTTCGTTGACCTTGCCCCCCAGCAACTCATAGACCGGTTTGTTGGCGGCCTTGCCGATGATGTCCCAGCAGGCCATTTCCAGGCCGCTGACCACGCCCATCATGGTCAGGTCGGGGCGCTGGGTGAAACCGCTGGAGTACGCCTGGCGGAAGAAGCGCTCGATATGGTGCGGGTCGTGGTTGAGCAGGTAGCGCTCGAACACGTCCTCGATGATCGGCAGCATGGCCTTGGGGCCGAAGGTGGCGGCGTAGATCTCGCCCACGCCTTCGATGCCGCAGTCGGTTTTCAGTTTGACGAACAGCCAGTACATGCCGCCGATGTGCGGCGGCGGTACGGCGACAATATGGGTTTCAAGGGCGACGATTTTCATCTCAGGCACCTGTCTGGTTGAATTTTTTACGATTGATCCGGGCGCGCAAGGTCAGGGCCGCGAGGGTCCCGAGCACGCCGATGAAGGCGATGTAGCCGAAGTACAGGTTGTAGCCGACCTGCCCCGGGTATGTGTCGGTGAGGTAGCCATTGATCAGCGGGATAAAGGTGTCCGGCAGGTAACCCACCACCGAGACGATGCCGATGGCCAGGCCGGTGATGCGCAGCGGGATGTCGCAGCTGTCGAGGATCGCCCAGTACAGGCCGCGAATCGCGTAGGTCATCAGGCCGATAAAGATCACCGTGCCGATCAGCAAGCCGAGGCTGCCAATGGCCGGGAACACGATCAGGCCGACCATCGCCAGGGTCACCAGCAGCAACGCGACGATCAGCACCGAGATGTTCGAAAACTTGTCCCCCAGCCAGCCGCCGCCGATCCCGCCGATGGGTCGCATCCACAACTTGATGGTGGTGATGGTGCCGGCCATCACGGCGGTCATGCCGCTGCCTTGCAGGTAATCGGAGAAGCTGTAGGTGGCCCAGAACATGTGGTAACCGCAGAACACGATGGCGGTCACCAGCCACAGCTCGGGGATTTTCACCAGGGTGGTGAGGTCGGCGATCAGGTTGAACTTGCCCTTCTCCACCGCCGCAGTTTCGGCCATGGACTTGGGATCCTTGAGCAGCACCAGCACACAACCAATGGCGATACACACGAACGAATACAGGTACACCACGTGCTTGAAGCCTTCGGCCGCAGTTTCGCTGCGGGTCTCGGTGGCGTAGGCGAAGAGCCCCAGGGCCACGGTCGCCAGCAAGGCTTCCACCAGGCCACGGCCGCCGTCGAGGATGCCGAAGAAGCGGCCCTGCTCACTGTGATGGGCGATCATCTTCACCCGCTTGAGCACCGAAGCCCAGAAGGTCAGGCCGGTGGTCAGGCCCCAGCAGCCGAAGATGATCATCAGGCCGGTCATCGACGGCACGGTGGAGTACCAGATACCCAGGGCCCCGGTGGCCACCAACGAAAAGAAGATCAGGAAGCGTGGCGGCAGGCGATCGGCCAACCAGCCGCTCGGCAGGTAGCTGAGCAGGAAGATCGTACCGAGCATCGAGTACAGATAACCCAGCTGGCTGTGGTTGATCTGGAACACCTCGAGCATGGTGGTCTGGTAGACCTGGCGCAGGTAGAGGATCGGGTAGATCGCCCCGGCAGCCAGTACCAGCAACATCAATTGGAAGTAGCGACTGGCTTTGTCGCTTTTAGCCGCGGACACGGCATCGAAACCCTGGGCAACGGGTGCAGGCTTGGACATCTTGTAGACCTCGAGCACCCACTGTGCAGGTGCCCCGATAATTGTTTTTATTGAGGTGAAGCCGGTGGTCGGTGAATCAGTACTTCATGACCACCAAACGGGTCTGGGTGAATTCAAGCATCCCGTGCTTGCCGTCATCGCCGCCCAGCCCTGAGCGTTTCCAGCCGGCGTGGAAACCCTGGTAAGGGTCGGCCGGGGTCCGATTGACGTACAACTCGCCGGCCTCGATGGCGTTGGCGACTTTCATGGCCGTGCGGTAGTTCTCGGTATAGAGCACCGACGACAGGCCGAACTGGTGATCGTTGGCCATGGCCAGCGCTTCGTCGATATCGCGGTACTTGAGCACCGGCAGCACCGGGCCGAAGATTTCTTCCTGGATGATTTCCATGTCCTGGCGGCAGGCGCTGAGCAGCGTCGGCGGGTAGAAATGGCCCGGGCCGTCGGGGAGTACGCCGCCTGTTTCCAGTACAGCACCGTCGGCGATGGCGCGCTCGACCATGGCGTGAATATTCTGCCGGGAGCTGGCGTTGACCAGTGGGCCCATCAGGCCCGCATCCGTGGCACGGTCACCGAATTTGACGGCGCTGATCTTGGCCTTGAGCAGGGCCAGGAATCGGTCATAGACGCTTTCCTGCACATACACCCGCTCGACGGCCGTGCACAGTTGGCCGCAGTGGGTGGTCTTGGAAGCGATGATGTCGCTGGCGGCTTTTTCCAGGTCGGCGTCGGCCTCGATGATCGCCGGGGTCTTGCCGCCCAGCTCCAGGGACGGCTTGGCGATGTTGGCCTTGCAGTAGTCGAGCACGATGCGCCCGGCGTTGACGCTGCCGGTCAGGGTGATCAGGCCCACGGCCTTGTGGGTGCACAGGGCGGCGGCGGTGGCGTGGTCCATGGTCAGGATGTTGATCACGCCGGCCGGCATGCCCGACTGCTCGACGGCGCGGGCGATTTCAAAGGCGGACAACGGCGTGTTGTTGCTTGGACGCACCACCACGGTGTTGCCGGCAATCAGCGCCGGGGCGATTTTGCGCAGCAGGGTATAGACCGGGTAGTTGAACGGAATCAGGCAAGCCACGACGCCAATGGGCTCGCGTTGCAGGAACAGGTTTTCGTCCGGGGTGTCGCTGGGGATGATTTCGCCTTCGATGCGGCGCGCCCATTCGGCGTGGTAGCGGGTGATCTGGGCGGCGTAGCGCGCTTCGTTGCTGGCGTCGTCGAGGCTTTTGCCGGATTCGCTGGCCAGCGCCCGGCCTATGCTTCCAGCGCAGGTTTCGAGGGCGGCGGCGAAAGCCCGCAGGTGTTCGGCGCGCTGGATGCTGGTGAGCTTGCCCCAGGTTTTCTGTGCGCTGGCGGCGGCATCGACGGCCGCAATGGCTTCATCAGGGGTGGCGGCGGACACCCGGCCTACCTGGGCCTCGGTCGCGGGGTTGTAGACCGCGATTTGGGCGGTGCTGGCAGGTTCGGCGAAGTGGCCGTTGTAATAGTTGCGCTCGATTTGCATATGGTTTTTTGCCCAATCGTTGTTGTTTTGCGAGTGACTTGCAGTTTTGTCATTGGGCGGGGGTTGGACAAACGATTTATTGACGGGGGTAACGTGCGAAAAATGCAGGTTAGTGGCTGATCCGTAGTAATGACCCGGGTCTGAGTCTGTATTGTTCTACCCATACTTCCTACAGTGCCGCCCACTTGGAACCGTGGGAGGACTAAGCATGCAACCACCATCAACCGCACAGGCCTACAACTACAAGGTCGTGCGTCAATTCGTCATTGCAACTATCGTCTGGGGCGTGGTCGGCATGGCCATGGGCGTGTGGATCGCCTCGCAACTGGTGTGGCCCGAGATGAACCTCGACCTGCCGTGGACCACCTTCGGCCGCCTGCGCCCGCTGCACACCAGCCTGGTGATTTTCGGCTTTGCCGGCAGCGCGCAATTCGCCGCCAGCTACTACGCAGTACAGCGCACCTGCCAGGTACGGCTGTACTCGGACAAGCTCGCTGCCTTTACCTTTTGGGGCTGGCAGTCGGTGATCGTGATCATGCTGGTCAGCCTGCCACTGGGTTACACCACCACCAAGGAATACGCCGAGATCGAGTTCAGCGGCGCGGTGTGGATGACCGTGGTGTGGGTGGCCTATGCGATCGTGTTTTTCACCACTGTGGTGCAGCGCAAGACCCGGCACATCTACGTCGGCAACTGGTTCTTCGGTGCATTTATCGTGGTGATCGCGATGCTGCACGTGGTCAATCACCTGTCGATCCCGGTGGACTGGTTCAAGTCCTACCCGGTGTATTCCGGGGCCACCGACGCGATGGTGCAGTGGTGGTACGGGCACAACGCCGTGGGGTTCTTCCTGACCACCGGTTTCCTGGGGATGATGTACTACTTCGTGCCGAAGCAGGTCGGGCGGCCGGTGTATTCCTATCGCCTGTCCATCGTGCACTTCTGGGCGCTGATCACCCTGTACATCTGGGCCGGTCCGCACCACCTGCACTACACCGCGCTGCCGGACTGGGCGCAGTCGCTGGGGATGGCGATGTCGCTGATCCTGCTGGCGCCGAGCTGGGGCGGGATGATCAACGGCATGATGACGCTTTCCGGGGCCTGGCATAAATTGCGCACCGACCCGATCCTGCGCTTCCTGGTGCTGTCGCTGGCGTTCTACGGGATGTCGACCTTTGAAGGGCCGATGATGGCGATCAAGACCGTCAACGCCCTCTCCCATTACACCGACTGGACCATCGGCCACGTCCACGCCGGCGCCCTGGGCTGGGTGGCGATGATCACATTTGGCTCGCTGTACCACATGATCCCGAAAATCTTCGGGCGCGCGCAGATGCACAGTGTGGGGCTGATCAATATGCACTTCTGGCTGGCGACCATTGGCACGGTGCTGTACATCGCGTCAATGTGGGTCAACGGCATCACCCAGGGCCTGATGTGGCGGGCGGTGAACGATGACGGCACCCTCACCTACTCGTTTGTGGAAGCGTTACAGGCCAGCCATCCGGGATTTGTGGTGCGATTCGTCGGCGGGGTGTTCTTCCTCAGCGGCATGTTGCTGATGGCGTACAACACCTGGCGCACGGTGCGAGTGGCGGATTTGAAGGTGGCGCAGCTTGACGCGCAGATCGCCTGATGTGGGAGATAGCGCTGAACCTGGCGGCGGTGATCAGTCTGTATGGCGCGGTTGAGTATTGCCTGCGGGGCCAGTCGAAGGAGAGCCTGGATGAGGCCAGCCTGATGCCGTTCGCCGATGACCCGGAAGTGGCACGGCGGGTGGAGCTGGCCACGGGCAAGCGGGTCAACGCGGTGGCGCCTGAGGAAACAAAGCAGGACTGGGGCAATATAGAGATCTAATTGTGGGAGCGGGCTTGCTCGCGAATGCGGTGGTTCAGTCAACATATACAGCGACTGACACACCGCTTTCGCGAGCAAGCCCGCTCCCACACAAGCACCACATTGAGCGACTAGCCGCGTTCGCGGGGAATCAGGCTCTGCAACTGCAACGCCAGGAAGTTGGCATCGAAGCCGAACGTATCCGGGTCTTTCAAACCGTTGGTTTTCTTCCACAGCCAGTCGTTTTTCCCCGGCAGCAATACCAGGGAAATGCTGCCGTAGCGGGCGGCGGTCAAGCCCATCACCGACAGCGAAATCAAACCGCCGGCGCCCATCACATCCGGCACGAACTCCACCGGTTTGCCGGCGATATGGATGGTCAGTTTCTCGGTCTTGAAGGTGGAGGTCTCCACCGGCACGCTGGGGCCGGAAGCCACGTACGCCTCGCGCTGCACTTCCAGCAAACCGACCGTCTTCACAGGCGCAAGCCACTGCTCGATCTGGCCGAACAACTCGCCGATCTTCTGCGCCCAATGGGCCGACTGCACTTCGAACTGCTGTTTCTTGTGGGCTTCGCTGTCGGCGTAATGACGCAGCATCTCGCCCAGTTGTTGTACATCGTCCATTGCCGTGTTCCTTGGGTGACCCATGTTGCGAGCCTTGATCATGGCAGATGCCGCACACCGGCGTATGACTAAAGCGCAGCGCGCGGGTAATGTGGTGCCCTCGCCCGTCCAATTCAGGAGCATCGCATGCGCACCATCGGCCTTATCGGCGGCATGAGCTGGGAGTCCAGCGCCGAGTATTACCGCATCATCAACCAGAACGTGCGCGACCAGCTCGGGCCGCTGCGCTCGGCACAACTGTTGATGTACAGCGTCGACTTCGGCCCGGTGGAGCAGGCCCAGCACGCCGGGCGCTGGGACGACGCGGCGCTGATCCTCGAAGACGCCGCCCGCCGCCTGCAAGCCGGTGGCGCCGAATGCATCGTGCTGTGTACCAACACCATGCACCTGGTAGCGCCGCAGATTGAAGCGGCGGTGTCGATACCGTTTCTGCATATTGCAGATGCTGCCGGCGCGGCGGCCGTGGAAGCTGGCACCCTGAGCGTTGGCCTGCTGGGTACCGCATTTACCATGGAGCAGGAGTTTCTCAAGTCACGCCTGGCGGCGCAGGGGCTGACCGTGCTGGTGCCGGACGCTGAAGATCGCCAGGCCGTGCACCGGATCATCTATGAGGAATTGTGCGTCGGGGTGATCAGCGACGCATCGCGCGAGGTGTACCAGCGGGTGATCGAGTCTTTGGCCGCCCGTGGCGCGCAGGCCATCATCCTCGGCTGTACGGAAATCAGCCTGTTGATCAAGCCGCAGCACACCGACCTGCCCTTGCTGGACACCACCGAGCTGCATGCGCAGGCTGCGGTGGCGTTTGCGTTGCAGGACGACTAGGCCGGCTTGCGGATGCGCGCCATGGTCAGGGTGTCGACGAACGCGCCGTCACGCACGGCGTAATCGCGCAGCCGGCCTTCGGTCTC
Source organism: Pseudomonas sp. F9001 (assembly GCF_013385435.1). Taxonomy (NCBI): domain Bacteria; kingdom Pseudomonadati; phylum Pseudomonadota; class Gammaproteobacteria; order Pseudomonadales; family Pseudomonadaceae; genus Pseudomonas; species Pseudomonas sp. F9001. The sequence continues at coordinate 540,555 of NZ_JACAPX010000011.1, read as the reverse complement.
GAAGCCGAACTTGTGGTACAGCCGGTGGGCGGCTTCGTTGTCGGCGTACACCGTGAGTTCCACCCGGTGCAGGTTCATCCAGTTATCCGCCACCTCCAGAGCCGCGCCCAGCAGCCGGGAGCCCACGCCCTTGCCCTGCCAGGCGGTGGCGACGCCCATGCCGAATGAACCGACGTGGCTTTGGCGCACGCGCAAATACTGTTCCAAACCCAGCTGGCCGATCACTTCACCGGCATGCAGCGCCACCAGCTGTAGCCGCCGCTCGTTGTCCTGCACCAGGCGTTTGCGCCAGGCCTCGACCGACTGGAAAGGCATTTGCAGCACCTGACGGCATACAGCCGGGTCGTTGTAGAGCGCAGCGACGCCTTCAAGATGGGCCTCGGTGAAGCGCGTGATAACGATCTTGGGTTCAGGTGTGTGCATGGTGTTTCGTCCTTTGAAAAACACGTGGCCGACCAGTGTAGGCGGCAAGGCCCCAGAATGGCGAGCCCTGCACTGCACTCATCGGGAACGCGCAGCCACCAATTTCCAGACCCGGGCAATGTCCGAGGCGCGCTCGCGCAACAGGCGCGGGGCCTCGCTGCAGGCCTGTTCCAGAGTAGTCGGGCCGGACGGCAAGGCGAACGCGGCATCCACGCCGTGGGCGTACATTTGCTCGTAGCCATCCCCCAATGTGCCGGCGATCACGATCACCGGCACGTTGTGCTGCCTGGCGATTCGCGCCACGCCAAACGGGGTCTTGCCGCGCAGGGTCTGGGCGTCGAACCTGCCTTCGCCGGTGATCACCAGGTCGGCGCCACGCACGGCTTGCTCAAGCCCAACAAGCTCTGCGACCACTTCAACACCCGCGCGAAACTGCGCGCCAAGGAACGCCTTGGCGGCGAAACCCAAGCCACCGGCGGCGCCGCTGCCGGGTTCGTCACGTACATCCTTGGGCAATACCTTGGCGCAGTGATCGGCGAAATGGCCGAGGGCCGCATCCAGTTGTTCGACTTGCTGGGGATTGGCGCCCTTTTGCGGGCCAAAAATCGCCGAGGCCCCGTGAGGACCGCATAAAGGGTTGTTCACGTCGGCGGCGATTTCGAAGCGCACTTCGTTCAGGCGGGGATCCAGTTGTTCAAGGCTGATGCGCGATAGCTTGCCCAGCGCCAGGCCGCCAAGGGGCAGCGCTGCTCCCTCGGCATCAAACAACTGCACACCCAGGGCTAGCATCGCCCCGGCGCCGCCGTCGTTGGTGGCGCTGCCGCCAATGGCCAGGATGATGCGCTGGGCGCCGGCATCCAGGGCGGCGCGGATCAGTTCGCCAGTGCCGAAGGTGCTGCTGGAACACGCATTTCGCTGACCCGGTGGCACGAGTTGCAGGCCGCTGGCTTCGGCCATTTCGATGATTGCGGTGTGGCTCTCGGCCAACCAGCCCCAATGCGCGTCGACACTGCCGCCCAATGGCCCTTGCACACGGCTGGTGCGCAGCTCGCCCTGGCAGGCGGCGAGTACCGACTCCACCGTGCCCTCACCACCGTCCGCCATCGGGCACTTGATCAGCTCGGCGTCGGGCCACACGCTGGCCAACCCCTCGGCAATGGCATTCGCCACGCCTTCAGCACTCAGGCTGTCCTTGAACGAGTCGGGGGCGATGATGATTTTCATGGGCTTTCTCCGGTTTTTATAACGCCCATGCTGCCAGTTGGCACCGGCAATAACGCCGGTCCATTGCACAAGAGTGGCTGGGGTTTGTTGTTCATTTGGACAAAGCTTGCGGCAATAGCTGCACGCCGAGGTACAACGCGAGCATGCCGTCGAGGGTCAGCGGGTCGACGCCGCTCAGCTCGGCGATGCGTTCCATGCGGTAGCGCAGGCTGTTGCGGTGGATCCCCAGGGCATCGGCGCAGGCCTGGCTTTGGCCGTCGTGGTCGCACCAGCTGCGCAGGGTCGCCAGCAACTGGCCGTTGCTGTCCTTGGCCAGTACCTTGCGCAGCGGGTTGAGCAGTTCGTCGAGGGCGTCGTCGTTGCGGTGGCGCCAGAGCATGACCGGCAGGCGGTAGCGATTGAGGGTCAGCAACCGCGATTCGGGCAGCACATCACGGCCATAGGCGAGCAGGTCGCCGACCCGCCGGTAACAACGGCGCAGGCCGGCCAGCCCGTCCGCTTGCCCGCCGACGGCGACCCGCAAGATGTTCCAGCCCAGGCCGTCGAGCTTTTCCAGCAGGCGCGGGTTATCGACCTGCACCGACGCAGGCCGGCACCACAGCAGGGAAAACTGCGCGGAGCTGACGCACCAGCTGTCGGGGTAGCGCGAGGTCAGCCAGGCGCTCAAGGCCTCGGCCGACTGGCCGCTGCCCAGCTCGAACAGGTACGGCGTGCGCGCCAGCTGCGGCTTGAGGCCCAGTTGCTGGGCTTCATCCACCAGGCGCGGCGAATCACCGGTCTCGGCCAGCAGCAGTGCCAGCAGATCATCGCAGCGCTGGCGCCGCCATTGCTGCTCGGCTTGCTGGTGACGCTGGCTGACCAGCATTTCGGCGGTCATGCGCACCAGTTCGGCATAGGTGCGCAGCAATTCCGGCTCACCGGTAATGCCCAGCACGCCGATCAGGCGCTGGTCGTGCAGCAGCGGCAGGTTGATCCCGGGTTGCACGCCCTTGAGGTGCTTGGCGGTCTGGCCGTCGATTTCCACCACCCGCCCGTTGGCCAGCACCAACTGCGCGCCTTCGTGGCGGGTGTTGATCCGCTCGGGTTCGCCGCTGCCCAGTATCAGGCCCTGGCTGTCCATGACGTTGACGTTATAGGGCAGGATCGCCATGGTGCGATTGACGATATCCTGCGCCAGGTCATGATCCAGCTCGAACATGGGGTTAAATTCCTGAAAAAAACCGGTTGTTCATAGGCACAGCGCAAACCATGCTTCACTGTGCGCGAGCACAAAGACAGCACCCCTTGAGGTGGCCGAGACTCGTTGGGCGATCAACGTTACCCTCGCATCGCGAAAAATCATAATAAAGAGAGACTGCCATGTCACAGAGCGCCGCTGTTACCCAGGCCACCGATGACGATAAAAACGCCGTATACAAGCGCATCACCCTGCGCCTGATCCCCTTCATTTTCATCTGCTACCTGTTCAACTACCTCGACCGCGTCAACGTCGGCTTTGCCAAGTTGCAGATGCTCGACGACCTGAAATTCAGCGAGACCGTGTACGGCCTCGGTGCCGGGATCTTCTTTATCGGCTACGTGCTGTGCGGCGTGCCGAGCAACCTGGCGTTGACCAAATTCGGTCCACGGCGCTGGATTGCGCTGATGATGATCGTCTGGGGCGCCCTGTCCACCTGCCTGTTGTTCGTTACCACACCGACGCACTTCTACGGCTTGCGCCTGCTGACCGGCGCCGCTGAAGCCGGGTTCTTCCCGGGCGTGGTGCTGTACCTCTCGCAGTGGTTCCCGACCTTCCGCCGTGGGCGGATCATGGCGCTGTTCATGTCGGCGATTCCGGTATCCGGCCTGCTCGGCAGCCCGTTCTCCGGCTGGATCCTCAACCACTTCGCCGCCGGCCAGGGCGGGCTTGCGGGCTGGCAGTGGATGTTCCTGCTGCAAGGCGTGCCGACGGTGATCCTCGGCGCCCTCGCCTACTTCCTGCTCAGCGACAGCTTTGCCAACGCCAAGTGGCTCACGCCCCATGAGCGCGCGGTGCTGGAAGCCGACCAGGCGACCGACCTGGCCAACAAACCGAAGACCACCAGCGACTCGCTGCTGGAAGTGTTCAAGAACCCGGCGATCTGGGCGTTCGGCCTGATCTACTTCTGCATCCAGAGCGGTGTGTACGCCATCAACTTCTGGCTGCCATCGATCATCAAGAACATGGGCTTCAGCGATAACCTGGTGATTGGCTGGCTGAGTGCGATCCCGTACCTGCTGGCGGCGGTGTTCATGCTGCTGGTGGGCCGCTCTGCCGACTTGCGCAAGGAGCGTCGCTGGCACCTGGTGGTGCCGATGCTGATGGGCGCGATCGGGCTGGTGATTGCGGTGAACTTTGCAACCACGCCGGCCATTGCGATCCTCGGCCTGACCATCGCCACCATGGGTGCCCTCACCGGCCTGCCGATGTTCTGGCCGGTGCCAACCGCGATGCTCAGCGCAGGTGCGGCAGCGGGCGGTCTGGCGTTGATCAACTCCATGGGCCAGATGGCGGGGTTCCTCAGCCCGTATATCGTCGGGTTTGTGAAAGATGCCACCGGGTCTACGGACCTGGCGCTGTACCTGCTGGCGGCGGTGATCGTCGCGGGCAGTGTGTTGGCGTTGCGCATGACGCGCACACTCAAGGCTTGAATCAGCGCTGACCGGTGCCGCGATATCGAGGGCGGCGCCGGTCATCTATCTGCTCATATAAAGGCGTGTTTTTATGGGCAAACAACTGCCTGACAGCCGTATTAACCTCTACGCCCATTCCAGGTAACAAATAGGCTACAACCTTTACCCAGCCTTTACTTTCGTACCCCATCATCCCGTCCGAAACCGCTGTCTGAAGCCTATGCCCGGGGATATTATCAAGACCGGTTCGGTGCATACGTAGAGGACTTATCATGATCAGTCGACTCTCAAAAATGAAAGTAGCCATGTTGCTCATTGCCACCCTCGCCATCGCAGGGCAAGCAGAAGCCCGTGGAGGATATGGCTATGGCTGGGGTCACGGTTATGGGTACGGGCATGGCGGTGGTTGGGGCTGGGGTGGCCCGGCTTTGCTGGGTGCGGTTGTCGGCGGTCTCGTAGTGGGTTCGGTGGTCGCCAACTCCCAGCCTCCGGTCTATGTGCAGCAGCAACCGGTTTACGTGCAACCGCAGCCGGTGTACATCCAACAGCCGCCACCGGTCTATTACCAGGCGCCGCCTCCAGGCTATTACTACCCGCCACAACCGGTTCCGGTGCCACGTTATTAAGCACGGCCCTATTACTGATAATGCAGGTCCCGCCTGAAAGCGGGACCTTTTTTATTCAGCTGCCTTTAGAGTAATCCGCCGCCGTCGACATCAATCACGCTACCGGTGACAAACCCGTTCTCCATCGCCAACACATACCCGGCAGCCACTTCTTCGGCCTGCCCCACGCGCCCCACCGGCAACGCCCCGCCCGCCTTGGCAAACATTGCCAGTCGCTGCTCATCGGACAACCCGGCATACGCCTCGGTGTCGATCACCCCCGGGCTGACCACATTGACCCGCCGTGGCGCCAGTTCCTTGGCCAGTTGCTTGCCCAGCGCTTCGGTCGCCGCATTGATGCCGGTCTTGATGAATTGCCCCGCAACCGTTTTGCGCCCCAACTGCCCCGACGTCAGGGTGATGCTGCCGCGCTCGGCGAGAAATGGCAGCGCCGACTGGATCGCCCGCAGCGAACCCCAGAGCTTCACGTTGAAGTTGTCTTGCGCCAGGTTCAGGTCGGTCTCGATCAGGGCCTTGGCCTGCACCGCAGGCCCTGCGGTGTAGACCAGATGGTCAAACGGCCCCACGGTTTCGAACAAGCGCTGTAATGAGGCTGCGTCGGTCACGTCCACCTGCTCGCTGCGCACCCCGTTCTCCACGGTTGAAGACAAGCGCCGCCCGGCCAGCACCACATGGGCACCGCGTGCCACGGCCTGCTTGGCCACCTCGGCACCGATGCCGCTGCTGCCGCCAATGACGATGATGGTTTTGCCGTTGAGGGGAGATGTCATGGGGAAATACCTGGCTGAGAAAATGAGCTTTCATCTTCCCAGCTTGGCAATCGTTGAAAAATCCCGGTAAAACGACAAGATCTTTAAAGGATTTTTACAAATGAGCTCAATCCTCGACCTTGAAGTGTTCGTACGCACTGCTGACACCGGCAGCCTGTCGGCAGCCGCCCGCAGCCTCAGCCTGACCCCGGCCGCAGCGAGCATTGCCCTCAAGCGCCTGGAAACCCGCCTGGGCATCCGGCTGCTGGCGCGTTCCACCCGCAGCATGCGCCTGACCGAAGAAGGCCGGCGCTACCTCGACAGTGTGCGCGTGGCCCTGGAGGCGCTGTCGGAAGGCGAACAGGCGGTCAAGCAGCAAGGCCAGAGCCTGAGCGGGTTACTGCAATTGGCCGCGCCCTCGGATTTCGGGCGCAATGTGCTGCTGGGCTGGCTGGATGAGTTCAAGCTCGAACACCCGAACGTGCGCCTTCAGTTGCTGCTCAACGACAGCAATGCCGACCTGTTCCGCGAAACCGTCGACATCGCCCTGCGTTTCGGCGTACCACGGGACTCCAGCCTGGTCGCGTTGCCGGTGGTGCCCGACCACACGCGGGTGGCGTGCGCCAGCCCCGACTACCTCGCGCGCCACGGTACGCCACGCCTCCCCCAGGACCTGGCACAACACAGCACGCTGCGCTATATGCGCCAGGGTCGGGCGAACAACACCTGGTACTTTCGCCAGGGCGAGGTGCTGCAGGAAGTCGAGGTCGGCGGCGACTACCTCAGTGATGACGGCGAGATCGTGCGGCGCTGGGCATTGGCCGGGCACGGCATCGCCTATAAAGCGCGGCTGGATGTAGCGCGCGATATCAAGGCCGGGCGCCTGGTGCCGTTGCTCACCGATTGGCAAGGCGAACCGACCCCGTTCAATCTGATGTGTCCCCATCGGTTGCAGGTGTCGGAGCGGGTCAAGGTACTGCACCGCTTCCTGCAACTGCGCTGCGCCGAACTATTACCGCAATAACCGTCGCGGGGCTTGTTCCAGAGCCTTGCTCTCTGGTATTGGATAGGGCCTGTCTCCCCCTTTTGAGGTGTTCACGATGATTTACCGCACACTGGGCCAGTCCGGGTTGAAGGTCAGCGCACTGACCCTGGGCAGCATGATGTTTGGCGAGCAGACCAACACCGAGGACTCGCTGCGCATCATCGACAAGGCCTGGGATCAAGGCATCAACTTTATCGACACCGCCGACGTCTACACCGGCGGGCGCTCCGAGGAAATCGTCGGCGAAGCCATCGCCCGCCAGCGCCAGGATTGGGTGCTGGCCTCGAAGGTCGGCATCGGCCCGGCGGATGGCCTGCCGAACCGCAGCGGCCTGAGTCGCAAGCGGATTTTCAATGCGCTGGAAGCCAGCCTGACGCGCCTCGACACCGATTACCTGGACATCTATTACCTGCACCGCGAAGACCACAACACGCCACTGGAAGTCACGATTTCAGCGATTGGCGACTTGATCCGCGAGGGCAAGATCCGCCACTGGGGCTTGTCCAACTACCGCGGCTGGCGGATCGCCGAAGTGATCCGCGTGGCTGAGCGCCTCGGGGTGGACAAACCGATCATCAGCCAGCCGCTGTACAACATCGTCAACCGTCAGGCCGAGGTGGAGCAGATCACCGCCGCCGCCGCGTATGGCCTGGGCGTGGTGCCTTACAGCCCGCTGGCCCGTGGCGTGCTCAGCGGCAAATATGCGCCGGACGTAACGCCTGAAGCCGGCAGCCGTGCCGGGCGCCAGGACAAGCGCATCCTGGAAACCGAATGGCGCGTTGAATCCCTGCGCATCGCCCAGCAGATCCAGCAATACACCCAGGGCCGTGGCGTGGGGATTGTCGAGTTCGCGATTGCCTGGGTCCTGAACAACTCGGCGGTCAGTTCGGCGATTGTCGGGCCGCGCACCGAGGCGCAGTGGGATGCCTACACCGGCGCGCTGGAGGTGAAGATCACGGCGGAGGACGAAGCATTCATCGACTCGCTGGTCACGCCAGGGCATGCGTCGACGCCAGGGTTCAATGATGTGAGCCACTTTGTGTCGGGGCGAGTTGCCCGGCCATAAGTCCCTTTTATGGGGGGACCTGAGAAATCCTCCCATAAACCGCTCCAAAACAGAGCAAACATCTCACCTCAAAAGCACTATATTCCCTCCCTGAAATCCCCCCTTCTTTTGTATCAATCGGCTTTCGTGAGGACAGTGTGTCTAAAGGTGTTGTGTTATCGGTCTTGGCCTCGGTGTTGTTTGCCGTGATGTATTACTTCACGTCGCTGCTTACGCCCTTGAGCGGCCTGGAGATCTTCGGCTGGCGCATGTTGTTGACGGTGCCCTGCATGACCGTGTTCATGATTGTCAGCGGCGAGTGGCGACGGGTGTGGGAACTGGTTCGGCTGGTTGCGGCCAAACCCGCGCTGATCGGCGGGGTCGTGGTGTCTTCGGCCCTGCTGGGGGTGCAGTTGTGGCTGTTCATGTGGGCGCCGCTCAACGGTCGCAGCCTGGATGTATCGCTGGGCTATTTCCTGCTGCCATTGACGATGGTGCTGACCGGTCGGCTGGTGTATGGCGAACAATTGTCACGCCTGCAAAAGATTGCGGTGTTCTTCGCCGGTGCTGGTGTGCTGAACGAGTTGTATCAGGTGGGCGGATTCTCCTGGGCAACCCTGGTAGTGATTATCGGCTACCCGGTTTACTTCGTACTGCGCAAACGCCTGAAGACCGACCACCTCGGCGGGCTGTGGCTCGATATGGCGCTGATGTTGCCGGTGGCACTGTGGTTCGTGCAAAGCGGCGAACAGGGTTTTGCCGTGCTCGACGCCCACAAGGGCTTGTACGCCTTGATCCCGATGCTGGGCTTGATCAGTGCGTCGGCGCTGGTGTGCTACGTCGTCGCCAGCCGCTTGTTGGCCTTCAGCCTGTTCGGGCTGCTCAGCTATGTAGAACCGGTGCTGCTGCTCGGCGTGGCCTTGTTGTTGGGCGAAAGCATCAAGGCGGGGGAATGGCTGACGTATCTTCCGATCTGGCTCGCGGTGATGGTGCTGGTGTTTGAAGGCTTCAAGCATTTGGTGCGTCAGCAGAAGGCCTGACAGCGCTTTTTTTTGCTGCCATTTCGAGCATTACAGCCGTTTGCGACAACCCCCCTCGGATGGCCCCGTAATACGGAATCCTGCCTTGGATTTCGTCGCCTATTTGGGTCAGTGCGGCGTCCATTTGCGCCTTTTCAACGCCAAACAGCTTACCGAGCCGGTTGCCATGGTTGAGTTCAAGCAAGGTGCCGGTGACGGGGTTTTTGACGATTTTTTCGATGGACTGCGCCACATCCTCAGGCACGCCCAGTGCGATCAAGGCCGTCCCAATGCCTGAACCCGGATTCTTCAGTTGGCGGATGAACTCGTCGAACAGCCCCCATAAATCGTTGGCACCTACATTATCCAGGCTGACACTGACGACCGTTTTCAAGTATTGCTCTCGCGAGACAGGCGACAGCGGCTGGTCATTGTTCAGGCCGTTTTTCACAAAGTAGAAGTTGCCCTTGTTACCTCCTCCATGGAAGTTGCCGTAGGCATCGTACTGATAGAGTACGGTTTCTCCGTCCGGACGTGTGCCTGCGAAAGTCACCCGGCCATCACGGGTCTCAACTTTCAGGTAGGTCCCCGTCAGCCCGTTGACCGGTACCGGCGGCACGCTTGGGTGCTTGTCCAGGCGATTGAAAATATCGCCCTTTTCGTAGCCAAAAGGCCCGACCACGGCATTGATATCGCCTGCGGCGAAGCGCGTCATCGTGTCTTTTACCCGCTTTGTCTGATCGGCAGGCGCATTGCGGGAAAAATGCCCGGCAAATACATCCAACTTGTCAGGGTCGATGGCGACCTCTTTGAGCCAGGCGTTCATTTCTTCAAGGTTATTGAATTCGAAGAACGAATTGCCCTCCACGTCAGGAATGTACAACAGGATATTCGTTCCGGTTTCAGAGGCGGGTACGCGTTTGACCACCAGAATGTCGCTCGACTGGATCCCGTCCACCGCGAACGTGCAGACCTGCGCGCCGACGGTTGATGAGGTACCCGGGGCCAATACGGCATTGGCCAGTTCGACGCCTGCGGCGGTCAGCTCGCCCTGCGCACTGCTCCATTCCACGTTCGAGGAAAACGTCACGCGGGCGACAGTGGCAGGACTTAATGGGGAGGGAACAGTTGGGGCCAAGGGACTGATGGCCGGTTCGTCGTTGACGGCTGCTGCCTGATTCAAACCTGGAGGTGGACTACCGGTGTGCGCAATGACTGTCATACATGAACCTCAACTGGGCATATGACACTGAGTAACGCTGGCAGTGAATTCCGTTCCTGGCCGCTGGCAACCGCCTGTGTCCCGATGTTTCTGCCGGGCAACAAAAAGCCCGGCCGGGTGCAATCCCGGTCGGGCTTTTTTGTGTATCGCCCAGGCGATCAGTCAGCGGTCAACACACCACGACGCACTTGGTCGCGCTCGATGGATTCGAACAGCGCCTTGAAGTTACCTTCACCAAAGCCGTCGTCACCCTTACGCTGGATGAACTCGAAGAAAACCGGGCCCATCAGGGTTTCCGAGAAGATCTGCAGCAGCAGGCGCTTGTCCCCCGCCACTGACGAGCCGTCCAGCAGGATGCCCCGTGCCTGCAGTTGATCCACCGGCTCGCCGTGGTTCGGCAGGCGGCCTTCGAGCATCTCATAATAGGTGTCTGGCGGCGCGGTCATGAAGCGCATGCCGATCTTCTTCAACGCATCCCAGGTCTTGACCAGGTCATCGGTGAGGAAGGCAACGTGCTGGATGCCCTCGCCGTTGAACTGCATCAGGAACTCTTCGATCTGCCCGGCACCCTTGGACGATTCTTCGTTCAGCGGGATGCGGATCATGCCGTCCGGGGCGCTCATGGCCTTGGAGGTCAGGCCGGTGTATTCGCCCTTGATGTCGAAATAGCGCGCCTCACGGAAATTGAACAGCTTCTCGTAGAAGTTCGCCCAGTAGGCCATGCGGCCGCGGTACACGTTGTGGGTCAAGTGGTCGATGACCTTGAGGCCCGCGCCCACCGGGTTGCGCTCGACACCTTCGAGGTACACGAAGTCGATGTCATAGATCGAGCTGCCTTCACCAAAGCGGTCGATCAGGTACAGCGGCGCGCCGCCAATGCCCTTGATCGCCGGCAGGTTCAGCTCCATCGGGCCGGTTTCGATATGGATAGGCTGGGCGCCCAGTTCCAGGGCCCGGTTGTAGGCCTGTTGCGAGTCCTTGACGCGAAACGCCATGCCGCACACCGACGGGCCGTGCTCGGCCGCAAAGTAGGAGGCGATGCTGTTGGGTTCGTTGTTGAGGATCAGGTTGATCTCGCCCTGCCGGTAGAGGTGTACGTTCTTGGAACGGTGGGTCGCGACCTTGGTGAAGCCCATGATCTCGAAGATCGGCTCCAGGGTGCCCGGGGTTGGCGATGCGAATTCGATGAACTCAAAGCCCATCAGGCCCATTGGGTTTTCGTACAGGTCTGCCATTTTCGGTGCCTCATCATCATTCTTGTAATTAACAAATGTTTATTTGCGAGCAAGGATGAGGTCAGCGGGTGGCGCACAGGAGATACCCCGCACGCTGCGGGCGAGGAAGTCACCAAAGATGAGGGGGGACCCGAGTAGCTTCATGGTTACATCAGTCTCTGACGGGCGAGGCTTGCGTTAGCGCAAGTCCTTATTCTTGTATGCGTAAATCGATTCTACACAGCGTAAACAGATTTGTCCGTACTCTTATCAAATCCCCATTGCCCTGGCCCGCGCAAGGGGTTTGTTGCACAGATAGATGCCCAGCAGAATGACCGCCCCACCCAGCAGCATCGGCACGGTCAGTTGCTCGCCAAGCAGCAATGCGCCGCAGATCACTGCCGTCAGCGGATTGAGGGCGATAAATACACCCGCACGGGTGGCGCCGATGCGGCGCAGGCCATCGTAGTAGCCGATGTAGGCCAGTGCCGAGCCCAGCACGCCCAGGTACAGCAAACTCATCAGTTGGGGCAGATCAATCCGGCCCAATGCGGCCATCGTTAGTCGGCCCGTCACCAGCGTGGTGATCGTCAGCATCAGCGTGCCCAGCAGGATCGACCAAGTCACGGTTTGCAACGGCCCCAGGCGCTGGTTGAGACTCCGGGAAAACAGCGAGTACACGCCCCACCCCACCACGCAGCCGAAAATCAGCAGGTCACCGACCCACGCATCTGCCGTGCCCTGCAGCAACTGCGGGTTGCGACTGACGATCACCAGCCCTGCGCCACCCAGGCACAGCGCGATCCCCACCAGCTTGAAGCAGCCCAGGCGTTCCTTGAACAGCAGCCACGAGGCCAGGCCAATCACTGCCGGGTTCAGCGCCACGATCAACGACGCCCGGGACGCATTGATGTAATGCAGGCCGTAGAAAAAACACAGGTTGTAGAAAAAGATCCCGAAAAAGCCCAGCACCATCAATTGCATCCATTGCGCGGTGGTCGGACGCACCAGGCGAATACGCGCGACGCCCAGGAAGGCCAGCAGCGCCAGGCTGGCCAGTGCAAAGCGCACGGTCGCCGCCAACAGTGGGTCCAGGCCTGCCGCCAGATAGCGCCCGGCAACGAAGGTGCCGCCCCAGATCATGGTCACGGCCGCCAGCTTCAGATACGTCAGACGGTCAGGGCTCGGGTTCATCAGATTTCTACTCACAAGACACGGGATTGGCTTATTGTTTGGTTAATCCCCGATCATCGTAAAATGAGTAAATACTCATGACCCTTACCCAACTGGAAATCTTTTCCCTGGTGGCCGAACTTCAAGGTTTCACCAGCGCCGCCAATCGCCTGGGCATCAGCCAATCGGCGGTGTCCCATGCGATCAAATCCCTGGAGCAGGAACTGGGTGTGGAGTTGATCCGACGTCATCAGTCCCAGGTCGAACTCAGCGATATCGGCCAACAACTGCTGTTGCGCGCCCGGGCCATGCTCGGGTTGGCCAACACGCTGCAACAGGAAGCCGCCGATGCCCGCGGGATGAAGCGCGGCACGCTGCGCATCGGCTCGTTCGGGCCGACCTCATCGATTCGCTTGTTGCCCGCGATCCTGCAGCATTTTCGCGAGCAGCATCCGGGCATCGAGGTGCATGTCGACGAAGGCCCCGATCGCCAGGTGACGCAGTGGCTGGAAGAGCGGCGCGTCGACGTTGGGTTTGTGGTGCTGCCTGAAGAGCGCTTCGATACGTTCCCGTTGATTGAGGACCAACTGGTCGCGCTGCTGCCCTTGGGGCATCACTTGGGCGCGCAGCCAAGTGTCAGCCTGAAAGCGCTGTGTGGTGAACCTTTTATCCTGACCCAGGCTGGTTCGGCCGAACTGGTCTCAAGGCTGTTCGTCGGTGCAGGGTTGCAGCCGGATGTGCGTTACCGCTGCTCACAGCTGCTCAGCACCCTGGACACCGTGCGCCGGGGCGACGGCGTGACCATTGTCGCCGAGTTGTCGCTGCCTGAATCCACGCAGGCGGATTACCTGATCAAACCGCTCAAGCCTGCCGTCAAACGCCAGGTGGGGCTGGCGGTACTGGACCGTCGGCAGTCCTCGCCGGCAACCCTGGCATTTATTCAACTGGCCACACGGTTGAAGCTTTATTGAACATGCACAGACGCCTGCCGCCATCTATCATGGCCATTACCGATACGCTTTGTTGGAAGGCCACCGAGGTTGTCCCGACCGCATTTGAGCGTCCTATTGCCCTCTTTCGCTACAGGCTGCGCAAATGCCACTGACCGTCAAAGGCCCCCGAAAGGCCTCCACTCGCCACCTGATCACCCTGCTCAGTGGCGCGCTGCCCATTTTGCTGGGTGTGCTTATCCTGTATTGGCAAGCCGGGCGCACCCTCGAGCACAGCACCGCGCAAACCGCCCAGGAGGCCGTGCGCCAGTTTGACCTGATGCTCGACAACACCGCCCTCGCCGCCCAGGACCTGCTGCCACTGGCCGGCCATGAATGTGATAACCCGACTCAACTGAAGCTGCGGGAACAGGTCACCCGCCGGCCGTTCGTGCGCGCCACCACCTTGTCCTGGCAGCGCAACATCTATTGCAGCTCGTTGTTTGGTGGCAACTACCAGTCCCCGGTCAACCCTGAGGACTACGTCGGCGGCCGTCTCTGGCTGATGAAAGGCAACCCGGTGACACCCGACACCGCATTGCTGGTGTATCGCCTCACCGAGGGAGACCGGGGGGCCTTCGCCTCCATTGATGGCTACCACTTGACCAACGCGTTGCGCCTGATCAGCCGATTTACCGACCTGGTGTTGCAGGTGGGGCCTAACTGGCTGGCGGCGGATGGCAAGGTGCACAGCACAGCGCTGCCGACATTTTCCGTCGCGCATCATCATCTCGACTCCACACGGTATACCTACAGCGTGGAAGCCGGGATGCCGGAGGGTGAAACCTGGCGCTACATGCAGGCGCGGTATCCTGCACTGTTCGTTCTGGTGGTGTTTTTCGGCGTGCTGGCAGGCATCCTCGCCCACTGGCTGCAAAAGCGCTCATCGGCACCGACCCTGGAACTGCAACGGGCCCTGGGCGCCAATGAATTTGTGCCCTATTACCAGCCAGTGGTGCGTGGCGACAACATCCGGCAGTGGGCCGGCTGTGAAGTGCTGATGCGCTGGAATCATCCCAGGGAAGGCCTGGTGCGCCCGGACCTGTTCATTCCCCTGGCCGAACATTCGGGCCTGATCGTACCGATGACCCGCGCCCTGATGCGCCAGACCGCCGCACAGTTGGCGCCCCACACCGCGCAGTTTGCCGACAATTTTCACGTGGGCATCAACATTACCGCTCGCCATTGTCACGACCTGGGGCTGGTGGAGGACTGCCGGGAGTTGCTCGCTGCCTTCCCGCCGGGCAAGGTGATCCTGGTCCTGGAGTTGACCGAGCGCGAGTTGATCGAACCCACGGATATCACCCGCCAGCTGTTCCAGGCGCTGCATGAAATGGGGGTAATGATCGCGATCGACGACTTTGGCACCGGCCACTCCAGCCTGGGTTATTTGCGCAACTTCAATGTCGATTACTTGAAGATAGATCAAAGCTTCGTGGCAATGATCGGTGTTGATGCACTCTCGCGGCATATACTCGACAGCATCATTGAACTGTCTGCCAAGCTGGACCTGGGCATCGTTGCCGAAGGCGTCGAAACACAAGAACAATGCGACTATCTGGCGGCCCAAGGCGTTGATTTCTTGCAAGGCTACCTGTTTGGCAAGCCTGTACCTTGCGACGAGTTCATTAGATTCCTGAACAGCCATTGAATAGCCAGCCACTTCAACGGAAATATTGTTATTTATACAAAAGACATGATTTACTCATGACTGATTAACTACTACAATTTTTCCTGCCTGTGCTGAATTGGCAGGAAGGCCACTTTCATTGAGTCGCCTTAAGGCTCTTGGCTTATCGCTTTGTTTGCAGTAGATATCAGCCAAATACACTATTGGAGTATAGATTTTGTCCAGACTCGCCGAATTTCGCGCAGCAGAAAAAGCCCTTCAAGAGCAGCTTGCCCAGCTGGAATCCCTGAAGAACGATGCTGGTTTGAAGAAAGAAATCGAATTCGAAGAAAAGCTGCAAGGGCTGATGAAGACCTACGGCAAAAGCCTGCGCGACATCATCTCCATCCTGGATCCTAACCCGGGCAAGTCCGGCGCTTCCGTCGCTGCCGCACCCAAACAGCGCCGTGCCCGCGTCGTCAAGGTTTACCACAACCCGCACACGGGTGAACTGATCGAAACCAAGGGCGGCAACCATCGCGGCCTGAAGGCGTGGAAAGAACAGTACGGCGCAGCCACAGTAGACTCCTGGCTTCGCGGCTAATGCTTTGCGGCTAGTACAAACGCACTAAGAAAAGCCCTGCACATGCAGGGCTTTTTTGTTTACAGCCATCGATAGTGAAACAAATCAGGACGCTGGCACTTTCAAAAACGAACTTTAAAAAACATTTCACTTTGTTCAAATCGACTTATTTGTCGCGATGCCTACAACGCTCAAAGTTTAAGGCTGTCACGCACCGAACTGACTTCATCCTTGCTTGATTCGTAAGCGTCGGCCTGGCCTGCGTATGAAAAAACATAGGCCTTATCGGTATCGACAGCCCCCACCAACGTTTGCGACAGCACATGCCGACCGTTCTCGGTGATTACACAGGTAGTTTCCAATGCCTCAAGCCGGCTCAATGTTGTGGGGTGCATCTTGGTGCACACACTTTGATAACCACCCTGGGCAAAGTCCTTCTGGATGGATTTGCGCATTTCCAGCAGCACGCCTTGCAGGTTGACCGTATGCCCCGCTTCGATTGGCGTGCCCGTCAACTCCATGACCATCAAGGTCGCGCCATTCTCATCATTCTTTATGGCCCGCTGGCGGGACACCGCCGACGGTTGTGCCGGGGCCTGGTCGTCGGGCGCCACTTCCTCTACCTGCCAGCCGCTGGGCCAATGAATTTCCGGGTCAGCCGCCCATGCAGCGGTGCTGCCCAGCAACAGGCCCAGGGTACTCAACAACGGTGCGCGAAATCCGGTCATTACGAAAAACACTCAAGGTTCAAGCGACAAAGTTTGGGCCCCTGCACCCGCTGGCCGCAAGGGTTGCGTCACCTTTTTCATTTGGCGCAACCGGCAGGGCTGCGTATCATGGACCGGCTGCACGGATGCCAGCCGCAAGCCAAGGGATGCTCCAACCGGAGCCACGTTTGCCCCATTTTTCTCTGGAGGGCCCATGAGCCTGCACGAACTGAACACTTTCCCGGGCGTCACCGCCCAGCCTGACGCCGCCACCACGAACTTCGTATTCAACCACACCATGCTGCGGGTCAAGGACATCACCAAGTCGCTGGATTTCTACACCCGCGTACTGGGTTTTTCCCTGGTTGAAAAACGTGACTTCCCGGAAGCCGAATTCAGCCTGTACTTCCTGGCCCTGGTCGACAAGGCCCAGATCCCGGCCGACGCTGCCGCCCGCACCCAGTGGATGAAGTCGATCCCGGGCATCCTGGAACTGACCCACAACCACGGCACCGAAAACGACGCGGACTTTGCCTACCACAACGGCAACACCGACCCGCGTGGCTTTGGCCATATCTGCATCTCGGTGCCGGACATCGTTGCTGCCTGCGCGCGCTTTGAAGAACTGGGCTGCGACTTCCAGAAGCGCCTGAGTGACGGCCGCATGAAAAGCCTGGCCTTCGTGAAAGACCCGGATGCGTACTGGGTTGAAATCATTCAGCCAACGCCGCTGTAAGGTTCCGCCGGCAATAAAAAACCCCATGATCACTCATGGGGTTTTTCATTTCCGGGCCGGAATTTACGCCGGGGCGGAAGTGCGGATCAGGTGATCGAAAGCACTCAGGGAAGCCTTGGCGCCCTCGCCTACTGCAATCACGATCTGCTTGTACGGCACAGTCGTTACGTCGCCGGCGGCAAAAACGCCTGGCAGCGAAGTCTCACCACGTGCATCGACGATGATCTCGCCACGTGGAGTCAACTCCACAGTGCCTTTGAGCCAGTCGGTGTTGGGCAGCAAACCGATCTGTACAAAGATGCCTTCCAGGTCGATAGTCTTGAACTCGCCACTGTCGCGATCCTTGTAGGCCAGGCCGGTAACTTTCTGGCCATCCCCCTTGACCTCACTGGTCAGCGCGCTGGTAATCACGTCAACGTTCGGCAGGCTGTACAGCTTGCGCTGCAACACGGCGTCGGCGCGCAACTTGCTGTCAAACTCAAGCAAGGTCACGTGGCTGACGATACCGGCCAGGTCGATGGCTGCTTCAACGCCGGAGTTACCGCCGCCGATCACCGCGACGCGCTTGCCCTTGAACAGGGGGCCGTCGCAGTGCGGGCAGAAGCACACGCCCTTTGCCTTGTATTCCTGCTCGCCCGGTACACCCATTTCACGCCAGCGGGCACCGGTGGCCAGGATCACGGTCTTGGACTTGAGGGTCGCACCGCTTTCGAAACGGATTTCGTGCAGCTCACCGTTGTTTTTCGCCGGGATCAGCGCAGTAGCACGCTGCAGGTTCATGATGTCCACGTCGTACTGACGCACGTGGGCCTCCAGGGCGCTGGCGAGTTTCGGCCCTTCGGTTTCCTGTACCGAGATAAAGTTCTCGATCGACATGGTGTCCAGCACCTGCCCGCCGAAGCGCTCGGCTGCAACACCGGTACGGATGCCTTTACGTGCAGCGTAGATAGCCGCTGCCGAACCCGCTGGGCCACCGCCGACGACAAGTACGTCGAACGCATCTTTGGCGCTGATTTTCTCGGCGGCTTTTTCGATACCGCTGGTGTCGAGCTTGGCGAGGATTTCTTCCAGGCCCATGCGGCCCTGGCCGAAGTTCACACCATTCAAGTAAACGCTGGGCACGGCCATGATCTGACGATCATCGACTTCTGCCTGGAACAGCGCACCGTCGATGGCGACGTGGCGGATGTTCGGGTTCAATACTGCCATCAGGTTCAGCGCCTGGACCACGTCCGGGCAGTTCTGGCACGACAGCGAGAAGTAAGTCTCGAAGCTGAACTCGCCTTTAAGGGCGCGAATCTGTTCAATCACTTCGACACTGGCCTTCGAGGGGTGGCCGCCGACTTGCAGCAGCGCCAACACCAGCGAAGTGAATTCATGGCCCATTGGGATGCCGGCAAAACGCAGGCTGATATCGGCACCCGGGCGGTTGATGGAGAACGATGGCTTGCGCGCATCATTGCCATCGCTTTTCAGGGTAATCAGCGTCGAAAGGCTGGCTACATCCTGCAAGAGGGCAAGCATTTCCTGGGATTTCGCACCGTCATCGAGGGAGGCGACGATCTCGATCGGCTGGGTGACCCGTTCCAGGTATGACTTCAACTGAGCTTTAAGATTGGCGTCCAACATACGGGCGATTTCCTATTAATTCGGTTTATTGCAGACAAAAAAACGCCCGAGCGAATCTCGCCCGGGCGTTTCGAGGGCGGATGCAGCTTACTTAGGTGCGGTAACCCGCCCTTGGCATTTCACAGACTTAGATCTTGCCGACAAGGTCCAGGGACGGAGCCAGGGTGGCCTCGCCTTCTTTCCACTTGGCTGGGCAGACTTCGCCCGGGTGAGCAGCAACGTACTGGGCCGCCTTGATTTTGCGCAGCAGCTCGGAAGCGTCACGGCCAACGCCGCCATCGTTCAGTTCAACGATTTTGATCTGGCCTTCAGGGTTGATCACGAAGGTGCCACGGTCTGCCAGGCCAGCTTCTTCGATCAGCACGTCGAAGTTGCGGGAGATGGTCAGGGTCGGGTCGCCGATCATGGTGTACTGGATTTTGCCGATGGCTGGCGAGGTGTTGTGCCAGGCAGCGTGGGCAAAGTGGGTGTCGGTGGAAACGCTGTAGATTTCGACGCCCAGTTTCTGGAATTCGGCGTAGTTGTCAGCCAGGTCTTCCAGTTCGGTTGGGCAGACGAAGGTGAAGTCGGCTGGGTAGAAGAACACGACAGACCATTTGCCTTTCAGGTCAGCGTCAGTCACGTCTACGAAGTTGCCGTTTTTGTAGGCGGTAGCTTTGAACGGTTTTACTTGGCTGTTGATGATAGGCATCGTTGACTCTCCGTCAGGTTTGTAGAAGGGCTTAGTAAGTTGATGAGGTGAATCCTACCCACTCTCCCGGCCGATGGCTCATTGGCAAACCTGATGCTGACGATTGGTTTTCACTATCAAGAGACTGTATTAATAGAAGAAACCTTGAATCACTCGAGGGATGCCCGGGTCATGCCGAGAAAGGGCGTCGCTTCAACATAGCGCATGGCCGATTTCATGTCTTTCCAGCCGACGTAAGTCATCAACGACTTCAAGTCCCAGCCACTGCGATGAGCCCAGGTAGCGAAGCCCCGGCGCAGGGAGTGGCTGGTGTACTGATCGGCCGCAATCCCGGCACGCTCCAGCGCCTGGCGCAACAGCGGGATCACGCTGTTGGCGTGCAAGCTCTCCTCGCCCAGGTTGCCCCAGCGATCAATGCCGCGAAACACCGGGCCGCGCACCAGCGCTGAAGCGCTGAGCCATTCGCCGTAGGCCTGCACCGGGCACAGCCGCAACAGCGCCGGCGTCTGGTAGGTGCGGCCGATATTTTCCCGATCACTTTTGCTGCGCGGTAGATACAGGGTGATGCCCGAACCGGGCACCGCCTGCACGTGCTCGATATTCAACCGGCATAACTCATCGCTGCGAAAGCCACGCCAGAAACCCAGCAGGATCAACGCCGCGTCACGCTTGGCCCGCAGCCATCGAGGATGGTCTTCTGCGCGCCGGGCGTCGTGGCCTTCCTGTTCGAGGAACTGGATGACCTGCTCCAGGTGCTGCAATTGCAATGGCTCCGCCTGCTTTTCCTGAGCCGGGTGCAGGGCGCGAATGCCTTTCAGGACTTTGCGCACCACTGGCGCCTTGGTCGGATCAGGAAACCCCTGGCTGGTGTGCCACTGGGCCAGCGCCGATAAACGCAGCTTCAACGTGTTGACCGACAGCACGCCCGCATGCGCCACCAGATAGCGCGCCACGCTGTCGCTGGTCGCCGGCAGGAATCCGCCCCAATTCACCTCGAAATGCTCGATTGCCGCTCGATAGCTGCGGCGGGTGTTATCGCGGGTGGCCGCATTCAGATAACGGTCCAGCTCACTCATGCCTGTACTGCCATTGGCTGTTGTCCATTTCAAAACCTGTATCACACGGGATAATACGCCAATATCCCATCTGATAAATCATCAATTTCGGCTTTAAAACAATCGTGATATAGTACGTATATACATACTACGTACCACAATACCAAATCGACGGAGACTCCATGGCTCGCGGCGGCATCAATAAAGCAGTAGTTCAAACGGCACGCCTGGCGATCCTTGCCCGTGGCGAAAACCCGAGCATCGATGCAGTACGCATCGAGATGGGCAATACCGGCTCGAAAACCACGATTCACCGCTATCTGAAGGAGCTGGACGAAAGCGAAACCCGCCAGACCATCACCGAAGCGCCCATTGACGACGAACTGGGTGAACTGGTGGCGCGACTGGCCCAGCGCCTGAAGGAGAAGGCCCAGGAGCCTATCGACCTGGCCCTGGCGCAGTTCCAGCAGCAGAAAACCGCCCTGCTCGCCCAGGTTGAGGAGCTGGAAGCGGCCCACTCCCAGCTCAAGCAGCAGTTCGATATCCAGTCCGCCGCCCTGGCCGATGAAAGCGCGGCCTTGCAAAGCACTCGCTCCAGCCTGCAAACCGAGCAAACCCGCAACGCCGGGCTGAGCCAGGCGTGCAGCGATTACGAGTTGCGGATCAACGACAAGGACGAGCAGATTCGCTCACTGGAAGAGAAGCACCTGCATGCCCGGGACGCCCTGGAGCATTACCGCAATGCGATCAAGGACCAGCGTGAACAGGAACAGCGTCGCCATGAAGGCCAGTTGCAGCAGGTCCAGGCAGAGCTGCGCCAGGCCCAGCAGAGCGCGATGGTGCGCCAGGATGAAATCACTCAGTTGCACCGCGATAACGAGCGCCTGCTGATCGAGCATCGGGTGACCGTGAAGGAATTGAGCGCACTGCAGGAACAGGCCCGCCAGGACCGTGAACAGCAGCGTCAATTGAGCGAGCAAGTGAGTGTGATCGACAGCGAGCGTACCCTGTTGCAGGAACGCTTGCGGGTTGCCCAACTGGAGAATCAGGCGCGCCAGGAAGCGCTGGCCGAGCATCAGAAGGCCAACAAAACCCTGGAACTGGACCTGGTCAAGGCCCAGGCCAGTATTGATGCGCTGCGCCTGGCAGCCGTCGTTGCGACGGCGCCGGAAGCAACTACCGAGGGCTGATTACTGCGCCACTGGCGTGCGCATGGTGACGAATTCTTCCGCCGCCGTTGGGTGCACGCCGATGGTTTCATCGAAATGCTGCTTGGTCGCGCCCGCCTTGAGCGCGATCGCCAGGCCCTGCACGATCTCGCCAGCGTCGGGGCCGACCATGTGGCAACCCAGGACCTTGTCGGTCTCGGCGTCGACCACCAGCTTCATCAAGGTCTTTTCCTGGCAGTCGGTCAGGGTCAGTTTCATCTGCCGGAAGCGGCTTTCGAACACCTGCACCTTGTGCCCGTCTTCACGGGCCTGCTCTTCGCTGAGGCCCACGGTGCCGATATTCGGCAGGCTGAACACCGCCGTCGGGATCATCGCGTAGTCCACCGGACGATATTGCTCAGGCTTGAACAAGCGACGTGCCACGGCCATGCCTTCAGCCAGGGCCACTGGCGTCAGTTGCACGCGGCCGATCACATCACCAATCGCCAGGATCGACGGTTCGGCGGTCTGGTACAGCTCATCCACTTCGACAAAGCCGCGCTTGTCCAACTTGACGCCGGTGTTTTCCAGCCCCAGGTTATCGAGCATCGGGCGTCGGCCAGTGGCGTAGAACACGCAATCGGCTTCCAGCACGCGGCCATCTTTCAAGGTGGCCTTAAGGCTGCCATCGGCCTGTTTATCGATACGCTCGATGTCGGCGTTGAACTGCAGGTCCAGGCCACGCTTGGTCAGCTCCTCCTTCAAGTGCGTACGCACCGAGCCGTCAAAACCGCGCAGGAACAGGTCGCCGCGATACAGCAGCGAAGTCTGTGCGCCCAGGCCATGGAAAATCCCGGCGAACTCGACGGCGATATAGCCACCGCCGACTACCAGCACACGCTTGGGCAGCTCCTTGAGGAAAAACGCCTCATTGGAGCCAATGGCGTGCTCGCGCCCCGGGATGTCCGGGATCTGCGGCCAGCCACCGGTGGCCACCAGAATGTGCTTGGCGGTAAAACGCTCGCCGTTGATTTCTACCTGGTGCGGGTCCACCAGCCGCGCATGCCCTTCGTGCAGGGTCACGCCGCTGTTGACCAGCAGGTTGCGGTAGATGCCATTGAGACGGTTGATTTCACGATCCTTGTTGGCGATCAGGGTCGCCCAATCGAAGTTCGCTTCACCCAGGGACCAGCCAAAACCGCTGGCCTGCTCGAAGTCTTCGGCGAAATGCGCGCCGTACACCAACAGTTTCTTCGGTACGCAGCCCACATTCACGCAGGTACCGCCCAGGTAGCGGCTTTCAGCCACCGCCACTTTGGCGCCAAAACCCGCAGCGAATCGTGCAGCGCGCACACCGCCGGAACCGGCACCAATTACATAAAGGTCAAAATCGTAGGCCATTTCACTCTCCTCGGCAGGACAACAGCATACCTGCTGCCGCGCCAGAGGTCAGCGCCTTACCAGCGATACGTCGCGCTGGCCTGCAACGAACGGGTTGCGCCCCAGTAGCAAAGGAAACCGTTGCTGCAGTAGGCCAGGTATTCCTTGTTGAACAGGTTGCTGACGTTGAGGGCCAGGCGCCAGTTCTGCACGTCATAGTGCGCCGCGGCATCAAACAGCGTGCGCGATGACACCTCCAGCGTGTTGTCGGCGCTGCCGTAGCTCGGCCCGAAATAGCGCGCACCCGCCGCGAAACCGACGCCCTGCAGCGGGCCGTCGTGGAAGGTGTAGTCCGCCCACAGCGAGGCACTCTTGCCCGGGATGCCGGTCGGGTGTTCGCCCTGGTCGCCGTCATTGGATTTGAGGATGCGCTGGTCCATCCAGGTGTAAAAACCGATCAGGCTGAGGTTCGAGGTGACCTCGGCATGGGCTTCCAGCTCGATGCCGCGGGAGCGGATTTCGCCTTTCTGGGTGCCAAAATTGGGGTCGACATCGTCGGTGGTCAGGACGTTTTGCTGACGCAGGTCGAACACTGCCGCGCTGTACAGGCTGCGGGAGCCCACAGGCTGGTATTTAACGCCGGCTTCGTACTGCTTGCCGGTGGTCGGCACAAATGTCGCGCCCAGCCGGTCAGTGCCCAGTTGCGGCTGGAACGATTCGCTGTAGCTGACATACGGCGCAACGCCGTTATCAAACACGTAGCTCAGGCCGGAACGCCAGGTGAGTTTCTCGTCGTGCTGGCGCGTGTTGCTCAGGTTGGCGCCAGTCAACGCGCTGTCCTGATTGTCGTAGGTACGCGCCCAGTCTTGCCGCACACCGATCAGCCAGCGCCAATGGTCGAAGCTGAGCTGGTCCTGCAGGTACACGCCAAACTGGCTCTGGGTGGTGTATTGGTTGATGGACACCGGCACCCTCGGCAAGGCGCTGAAGTCGGGGTTGTAGATATTGATCGCACTCGGGAAATACTGACCGCCCCGGTTGATGGTCTGCAACAGCCGCTGGAAGTCCGCCCCCATCAGCACAGTGTGCTTGACCGGGCCGGTGCTGAAGTCGGACTGCAACTGGTTATCAAGGGCGAACTGGCCAAGGTGCTCATGATTGACGTTGGCCCACAGCGGCGCGGTGGCAAGGTTGGCGTCCAGCGGCCCGGTGAGGGAAGTCTGGTAGTAGTCGACGTCATCATGCATATAGCGCAGGTGCTGGCGAAAGCTCCAGGTGTCGTTGAACCGGTGGCTGAACGCGTAGCCCAGGGAAAACTGATTGCGCTTGAAGCGATCGCGGTCCGGGTCGCCCAGGTAATCATCGGGGCGCAAGCGCCCATTCGGGTTGTGCAGCGCGGTGCCATACGCGGGTACCGGGTTGAACAGCCCACCTTCCGGGTCGTATTGATAGTTGGCCAGCAGGGTCAGGCTGGTGTCGTCGTCGATGTTCCAGGTGATGGCCGGCGCGATGGCGATGCGCTGGTCCTTGATGTGATCGGTCTGGGTATCGGCCATGCGGCCCAGCCCGGTCAGCCGATAGGTCACATCGCCCTGCTCGTCCAGGCGCCCGCCAAAATCGAAGCCGGCCTGATAGCGGTTGTCATTGCCCACGCTCATTTGCAACACGTGCAGTGGCTCATCCGTCGGCCGCTTGCTCTGCATGTCCACCAGGCCGCCCGGCCCGCTCTGGCCGTACAGCACGGAAGCTGGCCCGCGCAGCACGTCAATGCGCTCCAGAAACCAAGGGTCGACCCGAGGCGTAGCGAACCAGGTCGTGCGATTGAGCTTGAGCCCGTCGAGGTAGGAGTCGGCATCGAAGCCGCGAATGCTCAACTGGTCAAACCGCAGGTCGTTATCCTGGGAGTAAACCCCTGGTGTGTAGCGCAATGCCTGGTCGACGGTTTGCGCCGCCTGGTCATCCATCTGCTGGCGGCTGACCACCGAGATCGATTGCGGCGTCTCCACGATCGGCGCGCCGGTTTTGGTGCCCACGGTGGTGTTGCGCGCCACATAGCCTGGCACCACGCCGTCTGCCGGCTCGGCCTCGGCGGCTGTCACCGCGGTGTCCTTCAACACGATGGGCGCGTCATCGGCCCACACAACAGGAGCAAGCGCCAACACCACCAGCGCCAGCCTGGAAAGGTAAAACGGAGGAGAAGACAACGCACCGGACATGACGATTCCTTGAAAAGTCTTTTTGTTAATCGTTCTTATTTAATATTGAATCGCGTTAAAGATCCGGTCATTCTTCTACGCGCACGGGTCAATTAATGACCGTTCCAACCTACATCTCAGGAATCATTCTTGATTGGACAACATCTGGCGTAAACGCTTTGGGGCGCCCGCTCGCAGCACCAGCGAGGAATTGCGGGTTCGGGCCCATGACTATGTCGATGGCGCACGGGAGATTTGGCACAGCCATGAATATGGCCAACTGGTGCACGCCACCCAAGGCGTGATCCGGGTGCTGACCCGCATGGGCGCCTGGACCGTCCCGCCGGCATACGGCTTTTGGATTGCGCCGGGTGTCGACCATGAATTGCACATGGTCGGTGAGGTTGCGATGCGCGCACTGTACGTGGAAAGCGATCAATTACCCACGGCGTGGCAATCCTGCCGATTGATCAGGGTGGAGCCGCTGCTGCGGGAGCTGATTCTGGGCATGCTCGCACCCGACGCCCACACTGCCCTGCTCACGCCATTGCTGCTGCACCAGTTGATATCCGCGACTGAAACCGAAGGCTGCAGCCTGCCATTGCCCCGGGACAAACGCGTGCTCAGTGTGTGTGAAATGCTTCTGGAAGACCCGGCGAACCCGGCCACCCTGGAAGACTGGAGTGAATCCATCGGCGCCAGCGTGCGCACCCTGCGCCGGCGGTTTCGGGATGAAACCGGGCTGAGCTTCAACCAATGGCGCCAGCAGCTACGGATTGCCGAAGCCGTTTGCCAGTTAGCCCAGGGCCGACCATTGGGGGCTATTGCACGGGACATGGGCTATGCCAACGGCAATGCGTTTGGTGCAATGTTCAAGCGGGTACTGGGCGAAGCCCCCAGCCGCTATTTGGGCAAGGCATAAAAAAACCTGCGGTCTTTCGACTCGCAGGCTTTTTCAACGGGCTGGCAACGATAAATCAGTAAGCCTTGCCAGTCTTGTAGAAGTGCTCGTAGCAGAAGTTGGTCGCTTCGATGTAGCCTTCAGCGCCACCGCAGTCAAAACGACGACCCTTGAACTTGTAGGCAATCACGCAACCGTCTTTTGCCTGCTTCAGCAGGGCGTCGGTGATCTGGATCTCGCCACCCTTGCCTGGCTCGGTTTCTTCGATCAGCTTGAAGATGTCAGGGGTCAGGATGTAGCGGCCGATGATCGCCAGGTTCGACGGAGCATCTTCCGGCGCTGGCTTTTCAACCATGTCGCGTACGCGGATCAGGCCATCACCGATATCGTCGCCGGCAATCACGCCGTACTTGTTGGTTTCCTGAGGATCGACCTCTTGAACCGCGACGATGGTGCAACGGTACTTCTGGTACAGCTTGACCATCTGGGTCAGGACGCCGTCGCCTTCCAGGTTTACACACAGGTCATCGGCCAGTACCACGGCGAACGGTTCGTCACCGATCAGCGGACGACCGGTCAGGATCGCGTGCCCCAGGCCTTTCATTTGGGTCTGGCGGGTGTAGGAGAACGAGCACTCGTCGAGCAGCTTACGGATGCCGACCAGGTATTTTTCCTTGTCGGTGCCCTTGATCTGGTTTTCCAGCTCGTAGCTGATGTCGAAGTGGTCTTCCAGGGCGCGTTTGCCACGGCCGGTCACGATCGAGATTTCGTTCAGGCCGGCATCCAGTGCTTCTTCCACGCCATACTGGATCAGTGGCTTGTTCACCACCGGCAGCATTTCTTTGGGCATGGCCTTGGTCGCTGGCAGGAAGCGAGTGCCGTAACCGGCTGCTGGGAACAAGCATTTCTTGATCATATGAGTCCTTACAAAGGGCTGTGCGTACGAAATTCGGCGCAGTCTAATCAGGCCGCAGTCACCTTACAATGGGTCCTGCTGGCGTTGCGATGTCAACATAGAGAAAAAATGTCGGCGTAAGTTCCGCCGGCATTCAATCAAGTACCTTCGCCGCTGTTAGAAATCGTCGGCTTGTGCCCGTCATTCAAAGGGCTCCAACCTTTTTAGCACGCTTTATGGCGATCGGCACTGACCTGCAACAACTTGCGCCGCCCCACGCCGTTTGGCGCTATCATTACGCCCTTGAACCAGACAACGAGATTGATAGATGTCAGAACCAAAAGGCGTGAACGGCTACCTGATCACCAAGCGAGCGGACGGCTGGCACTTGATCAACTTCCATGGCGACAGCGTTGCCGGCGCATTCGCGACCGAAGCTCAAGCCTGTGCCGTGGCCGAAGTGTTTGTGGATGAGGCCGGCCACGCGTCGAGCAAGCGTCCGAAAACCAAGTAACACCGCGGTAACGCCAATCAAGCCTCGTTTGACGGGGCTTTTTTGTGTTTGTCTGTACGTTGATGGCGGTTCGCTATAATCTCGCCTGTAACGCCCCACGACAGTGTCAGCGCTCCCCTCCAACACCCTGATGACGACTCCTACATGAACAAGATCCTGGCACTGATTGCGGTACTGGCGCTTACCGGTGGCTGCACCACCACTTCCGACACGGTCCTGAAGAACGGCGAACAAGGACTGGCCATCGACTGCTCCGGCGAAGCCAACTCCTGGGCCAGCTGTTATGAAAAGGCTGATGCGTCCTGCGCGGGCACCGGCTACCGGATTGTCGGCACCGAAGGCACACCGGCCCTGAAAGAAAGCGACAAGACCCTGGGCAAGGATGTCGGCAACTACAAGACCCGCAGCGTGACGGTGGTCTGCAAATAATTACATGTGAATTTCGGCGAACTTGATGCCCAGGCCGCGAATGGTCTCGATCAAGTCGTCCAGGCGGGAGAAGGATTCGACTTCATCCTGGTCATCCACCAGGAAGTAGCTGCGACCGCCGCTCTTCTTGAAGAACACGATCCACTCGCCCGTATCCGCGGGATTTTGAATCACATGGGTCGCAGAAATATGCCCCCCTGCATGCTGTTCCCTGACTTGCTCACGTTTCATGACTGAGTTTCCGAAAAGACAATGCCGCTGATTCAGCGGCATTTTTTATGGGTTATCGACAGTTTAACGGATGCCTTGCCCGATCAGTACGCCATCGACCGTCTGCCCGTAAAGATTGACGCCGTCATTGGCGTGGAACTTCACCCGGGTTTTCTCCACGGAGCCGTCCACGAGGCGCGGGTCCTGAGGACGCTCGTGACGGTTGACGTAGGCCGCCACGTCCCAGGCTTGCTGGTCGGTCAGGCTGCCGCCCTGGCCCAGGGGCATGTTGTGCTTGATGAAGGACGCTGCCGTATTGATTCGATGCATCCCGGCGCCCCAGTTGTAGGAGTCTTTACCCCAGAGCGGCGGCATCACGTAGTTGTCGCCTACTTTCTGGCCCTGGCCTTCGGCACCATGGCACACCGCGCACTGGCCCTTGTAGACCTCTGCGCCCTGGGCCAGGTCGTAACCCTTGGTGGGTGCCGGCACGTCCGGGTAGCCACGGCCCGGCAGTTCGACGCCCAAGGGAGCCTTGCTCGCCAGCCAGTAGGCATACACCGACAGCGCGGTAATCTCCGGGCTGTCTGCAGCCGGTGGCGTGCCGCCATTCATGCTGAACTGGAAACAGCCCTGCAAACGCTCGGCGAAGGTGTTGACCTTGTCGTTCTTTTTTCGATACGCCGGGTACATCGGGTAGGCACCCCACAGCGGCGCCGAATTGGCCAGGCGACCCTGGTCCAGGTGGCAATTGCTGCAATTGAGGCCATTACCGACAAATTGCGGCGCCAGGCGCTTGGTGTCGACAAACAGCGCGTAGCCCTGTTTCACCAGCTTGCCGTAGGCGTTGTCCGGCAGCTCGCTTTCTTTTGGCGGCTGGAACTGCACGGCAGCCCCATGAGCGCCGGCTGGCTGCAACTGTGACTGGTCTTCCATGGCAATAGGGGCGGCATGGACGGGTACGCCGATCAGGCTTCCCAGCAGCGGAGCAAACAAGAAGCGCTTCATGGCTTGGCCTCCTGGCCGCTCAACGAGGCAAAATAGATGGCCACGGCCTGCACTTCTTCAGCGCTGAGGGATTTGGCGATATGGCCCATCAGAGCATTCGGATCGTTATGGCGCGTGCCGCTGCGCCAGGCGTTCAACTGCGCCGCGAGGTAGGCCGCAGATTGTCCGGCCAGGGGTGGAAACCCGTCGCCGACGCCCACGCCGGCCGGGCCATGACAGCTGACACAGGCCGGAATCTGGCGCTCCCACGCGCCTTGCAGGGCAATCTTTTGCGCAGCGTCAGTAGGCATCTCGCTGCGGTGCACCGGCACAGGTGCGGGCGCAGGCATTGCCGCCAGCTGCCGGGTTACAGCGCTGACTTCCTCTTCCGTGAGGGCGTTGGCCAGCGGTTGCATCACCGGGCTGTTACGGGCGCCACTTTTAAAATCCTGCAGCTGCTTACGCAAATACACCGCCGATAAACCGGCCAAACGCGGAAAACCCGCGGCTGCCAGCCCCAGGCCATCAGCCCCGTGGCAGGCCACGCACGGCGCAGCTCCCGGCTGCGAGCCGCCCTGCATATAAACGTTTTTCCCCTCCAGCGCGTGTGCATTGCCCAACATCAGCAACAACGCGCTACCCATCAGAACTCGTTCCAGAGACATCATCACGACTCCATTTTTATAGTTATATGCTTAGGCGAATTAGGCATAAGCCTACAAATGGTAGGTCAATGGCCCGGTCGCGACAACACTCATCCGCGAGCAAAAGGACGGTGTACTGAACCTCGCGCACAAAAAAGCCCGACGCTGCGGCAGCAGGGTCGGGCTTCTTGATCGGATTCGAGGTGGGCGGCTACAGACTCAGCCGGAAATGCACGCTTCCCCCGCAGCCTTCACGTCACCTGGACGAATAGGCACATTGGACATGCTCTCGTAGAGCTTGATACTGCTCCCGCTGGAGCGCTCTTCAATTTCAAAAATGGCCGACGGGTCGGCAGAAAACTTCTGCGGTACGATAACTTGAACACCATCCTTGTGAGGCTCGATCTGCGAAGGCCTGCGGGTTTTAGACAATTTCTGGACAACGCACGCCGCGTATTCCTGTGGTTTTTTCCCGGAGATCACTGCCAGCGTTGGTGGGGTCTGCTTGATATCCGCCACCGAAGCACATCCACCCAACGCCAGGGCCAGAACCAACACACTCCACTTCATATAAAAACCTCCGATAAAGACCCTACGACAGCGAAGAAGGTATTTTTCTCCCGCCCACGTAGGATTTATCCCTGATAACTCGGTAAATAACTGTTTTAAATTGTCGAAGTCGTCGACGACGGTCCGATAATAAACGTGCTGGGGCTGATAAACTCCATCTTAACCTACGTATCGTTCTGATTTTTCAGAAAAAGCCCTTCTGGAGACACCTTATGAAATTCATCCACCAGCGTGAGCACCTCAATGAAGGAGATATTGTCGTCATTGAATGCTCGCAAACCTGCAACATCCGCCTGATGAGCGATGCCAACTTTCGCAGCTTCAAGAACGGCGGCCGCCATACTTACCACGGCGGCGCGTTCGACAAGTTCCCGGCAAAAATCACTGCGCCCAGCACCGGGTTCTGGAACATCACCCTGGACGTCGTGACCCGCCGCGCCATCAGCGTGACCAAAAAGCCGACCTTGTCCCACAAGATCCGCATTGTGCGCCGCACCAATTCGAAACTGAGCTGACAGGAATGCCCGTGACTACCACCAAATATGTGATCAAGTACAAACTCAACGGTGAGCGCCGCTTCGAGTTCGCCCAACTGCAAGCAGGCAGCGTGGAGGAAGCCAAGGAAGCCCTGGAGAAAATCCACGATGCCAGCGATGAGATTACCGACATCAATGTGAGCAAGGCGCTGTAATTCGAGCGCAAGCATCGGAGTGTTCTGACGCTGACGACTTTCTAGACTGGCAGCCCTAATGCGCTGCCACAGGAACTTGTCGATGCCTTCCACTCCACTGCATGAACGCCTGGCCAAGCTGGACTGGGCCGCCATCGAGCACGCCCTCGATGAACAGGGTAACGCACTGATTCCAGCCCTGCTGGATCAGCAGGAATGCGCTGAACTGAGCGGCCACTACCCCCGACCCGAACTGTTTCGCTCCCATGTGATGATGGCCAGGCACGGCTTTGGCCGGGGCGAATACAAATATTTCCGCTACCCGCTGCCAACGCCGATCTGCGCGCTGCGTGAACAGCTGTATGGGTTCCTGGCGCCCCAGGCCAATCGCTGGAACGAACAGATGAACCTGCCGATCACCTATCCGGCGCACCATGCCGACTTCATTGCCCGCTGCCACGCAGCCGGGCAGCAACGCCCTACCCCGTTATTGCTGCAATACGGTCCAGGCGACTACAACTGCCTGCATCAGGATCTGTACGGGGAACATGTGTTTCCCCTACAAGTTGCCATCCTGTTGTCGCAGCCGGGAAAGGACTTTCGTGGCGGGGAGTTGGTGCTGACGGAGCAGCGGCCAAGAATGCAATCCCGGGCCCAGGTCGTCCCTCTTAACCAGGGTGACGCGGTAATCTTCGCGGTCAATCAGCGCCCCATGCCGAGTGTGAGGGGGTTTCATCGGGTGACCTTGCGCCATGGGGTCAGTGTTCTGCACAGTGGTACCCGGCATACCTTGGGAGTGATTTTTCACGATGCGCAGTAAGACCCTTCCCGGATCAACCGCCGATTTGTTCGCCGATGAGGCGCTGCAACAGCCCCCGGGGCGCGAGCAAATCGGTGAACAATCCTACGTCCTCAGGGGCTATGCCCTGCCCTGGCTCGAGCGTTTGCTACCGGAACTGCGACGGGTATTGGCTCAATCGCCCTTCCGGCAAATGGTCACGCCCGGTGGTTTTACCATGTCGGCGGCGTTAAGCAGTTGCGGTGAATTGGGCTGGACGACCGACTCGACCGGTTATCGCTACTCCCCGATTGACCCGAATAACCAACAACCCTGGCCAGCCCTGCCGGCCGCATTGCGCGAACTGGCCGTGATGGCCGCAGCAGATGCAGGTTTCGACGATTTCGAGCCGGATGCCTGCCTGATCAACCGCTATGTGCCAGGCGCGAAAATGTCCCTGCACCAGGACAAAAACGAGCGTCGCTATGCTGCCCCGGTGGTCTCCGTGTCATTGGGTTTACCGGCGATCTTCCTGTTCGGCGGCCATGAGCGCAGCGACAAGACGCAAAAAGTCTCGCTGTTCCATGGCGACGTAGTGGTGTGGGGCGGCGTGGACCGCCTGCGCTTTCACGGCGTGATGCCGATCAAGCCCGGCACGCATCCGGTCATGGGGCCGCAGCGCATCAACCTGACGTTTCGCACGGCCGGATGAATTTGACCGCAAGCATCGGAGTGATGGGAATGCCCCACGGGACTAACCTGGCATTCTTCAACCAGGAGCCACCACCATGACCGCGCGCCACGCCACCGAACAAGACCCCCGCTGGGCCGCGATTGTCGCCCGAGACGCCAAGGCCGACTTGACCTTCGTCTATGGTGTGAAAACCACCGGTGTGTACTGTCGCCCCAGCAGTTCCGCACGGCGCCCGCGCCCGGAGAACGTCGAGTTCTTCGACACCCCGCAACAGGCTGAAGCGGCGGGCTACCGGCCCAACAAGCGCGCGTCGGGGGACCAGACCCAGGTGGCCGCACGCCATGCGCAACTGGTGGCAGCGGCCTGTCGGCACATCGAACAGGCCGAAACCCTGCCGCCCCTTGAAGATCTGGCCGCCCTCGCCGGCTTGAGCCCGTTCCATTTTCATCGGGTGTTCAAGGCGGTGACCGGCCTGACGCCCAAGCGCTACGGCAGCGCTCATCGCTCGCGCAAGGTACGGGACGGCCTCAAGGACCAGCACTCGGTGACCGATGCGCTGTACGACGCCGGCTTCAATTCCAACAGCCGCTTTTATGAGGCTGCCGACCAATTGCTCGGCATGAAGCCCCGCGACTACAAAGCCGGCGGCACCAACACGGATATTCGCTTTGCCGTTGGCCAATGCTCATTGGGCGCCATTCTGGTGGCCCAGAGCAATCGCGGTGTGTGCGCGATCCTGCTGGGGGATGACCCGGACAAACTGGTGCGCGACCTGCAGGACCAGTTTCCCCGCGCCAATCTGCTGGGTGCCGATCACGACTTCGAACAATTGATCGCCCAGGTGGTGGGCTTTATCGAAGCGCCGGCCCTGGGCCTGGACTTGCCCCTGGACTTGCGCGGCACTGCGTTTCAGGAACGCGTGTGGCAAGCCTTGCGGGAAATCCCGGTGGGATGCACCGCCAGCTACGCCGAGATCGCCCAGCGCATCGGCGCGCCGACCGCCTATCGCGCCGTGGCCCAGGCGTGTGGTGCCAACAGCCTGGCGGTGGCGATTCCCTGCCATCGCGTGGTGCGCGCCGACGGCAATCTGTCGGGCTACCGCTGGGGTGTCGAGCGCAAGCGGCAGTTGCTGGAGCGCGAAAGCCCGGCAGAATCCTGAGGACGTCTACACCAGTTTGCGCTTGCGAAACTCGGCCACCTTATGCCGATTGCCACACAGCGCCATGCTGCACCAGCGGCGCCTGTGGCCCTTGGTGCGGTCGTAGAACCACAGCACGCACTCGGGATGTTCGCAGGTGCGGACCAGGCCGAAATCCCCTTCCACCAGTAACGTCGCGGCGGCTTCGGCAATCGGCGCCAGGAACTGCTCGGCAGTCTGCACCTTGCGCTGGCGCTCCAGCCGCAACTCGCCAGGCGCCGGCCAAGCCAGTTGCGGGTGACTGACCGCCTTGCGCAGGAACGCATTCAGCGCGCCGGGATCGCCCTGCTGGCCGGCCTTGCGCTGTTCCAGTAACACGCGGATCACTTCCCGCAATCCCCGCGCCGCGCCCAGCAGTGCCCCCTCCTCAAATACCGGTACTGCGCCCTCCTCGGCCCAGCCAAGCCGCACCAGCCAGCGCTCGACATCGGCATCGCCTTGCCAGAATTCAAAGGGCACACCGTCGACATTCGCCCGGGTATTGAGCATGTCCAGCACGGGATGATCAGCCAGGACGTAGGGTTCCAATGGGGATGGGGTGATGGCGGGCATGGCGAATCCTCTTCAAGTCCGCGCCATCGTAACCGCTGATTTCGCTTTTGAATAGTTACTAAATTCGTCAATCAGTAACCCATTAAATTAATTTGACAGGTTACATTTTCAAGCGCAGCCTGCAAAACCAGTAACCCAACAAATCAATTTAACCAGTTACAAAGAGGACTACGATCATGTCGATTTCAGCCCCGGTTGTTCGCTATCAGCACGTTGATGCCGATGGTGTGCGCATTTTCTACCGTGAAGCCGGCGACCCCTCCGCGCCGGTGTTGCTGCTGCTGCATGGCTTTCCCAGTTCGTCCCATATGTACCGTGACCTGATCCCGCTGCTTGCCACCCGCTACCGGATCATCGCCCCGGACTTGCCAGGCTTCGGCTTCACCGAAGTCCCCGCCGAACGCAATTACCACTACAGCTTCGATAACCTGGCGATCACCGTTGGCCACTTCGTCGAGGCCCTGAACCTCAGTCGCTATGCCCTCTATGTGTTCGACTATGGCGCACCGGTGGGCCTGCGCCTGGCCGTGGCCCACCCGGAACGGGTCAGCGCGCTGATATCGCAAAACGGCAATGCCTACCTGGAAGGTTTGGGTGACGCCTGGGCTCCGATCCGGGCCTACTGGGCCGAGCCGAGCCAGGCCAATCGCGAGGTGATTCGCAACGCGGTCATCAGCCTGGAAGGCACGCGTTATCAGTACCTGCATGGCGTGTCGCAACCGGAGTTGGTGGCGCCGGAGTCCTACATGCTCGACGTGCTCCTGATGCAGCGTCCCGGCAATGACGAGATCCAGTTGGACCTGTTCCTCGACTACCGCAACAACCTGACGCTGTACCCGGCGTTCCAGGCGTTTTTCAAGGCCACGCAAGTGCCGGCGCTGGTGATCTGGGGCCAGAACGATCCCTTCTTCATCCCGCCGGGCGCCCATGCCTACAAAGGCGACAACCCCAACGCCGTGGTGGAATTACTCGACACCGGCCACTTCGCCCTGGAAACCCACGCCGCGCACATTGCCCAACGGATTCATGCAGTACTGGGCGACGCCATCAACTGATAACCGCCCATGAAACACTGGATTCGTCCAGTGAATAATACAGACTGGCCTGGTGCTGCCTGGCCCTGCTAAAACGACGGAACAGCATTCCACCGTTGGAGAAGCGTCCCATGAGCACCTGGCCAGACACCCGAATTCTTGACCTGCTGGGCATCGAGTTACCGATCATTCAGGCGCCCATGGCCAATGCCACGAGCACGGCCATGGTGATTGCGGCCAATCTGGCCGGCGCCCTCGGTTCAATGCCGGCGGCGGCGCTCAGCATCGAGCAACTGCGCGAAGCAC
This sequence comes from Pseudomonas sp. F9001, assembly GCF_013385435.1. Taxonomy (NCBI): domain Bacteria; kingdom Pseudomonadati; phylum Pseudomonadota; class Gammaproteobacteria; order Pseudomonadales; family Pseudomonadaceae; genus Pseudomonas; species Pseudomonas sp. F9001. The sequence continues at coordinate 505,059 of NZ_JACAPX010000011.1, read as the reverse complement.
TCACCACGATTCGCCAGGCCAGTTCGCGGCCGCTGAACGTAAATTTCTTCTGCCATCAGCCACCGACGCCGGATGCTCACCGCGACCTTCAGTGGAAGAACCTGCTGGAAACCTACTACCGTGAGCTGGGCGCCGATTTTGACGCGCCGACGCCCGTCTCCAACCGCGCACCGTTCAACAACGCCGCCTGTGAAGTGGTGGAAGAATTCCGCCCGGAAGTGGTGAGCTTTCACTTCGGCCTGCCGGAAAAATCCCTGCTGGACCTTGTCAAGGCCACCGGGGCGAAAGTGCTGTCGTCGGCTACCACCGTCGAAGAAGCCATCTGGCTGGAACAGCACGGCTGCGATGCAATCATCGCCATGGGCAACGAAGCCGGTGGCCATCGCGGGATGTTCCTCAGCGACGACCTGAATAGCCAGATCGGCACCATGGCGCTGGTGCCACAGGTTGTCGATGCCGTGCGCGTGCCGGTGATTGCGGCCGGCGGCATCGGGGATGCCAGGGGCATTGTCGCGGCCTTCGCCCTTGGCGCGTCAGCGGTGCAGATTGGCACCGCGTACCTGTTTACCCCCGAGGCCACCGTCTCGAAGTCACACCACCACGCCTTGCGCACTGCCCAGGCCAGTGAAACCGCGCTGACCAACCTGTTCACCGGGCGCCCGGCGCGGGGCATCATCAACCGCGTAATGCGTGAGTTGGGCGCGATCAACCCCACGGCGCCGGCGTTCCCGCTGTCCGGCGGTGCGTTGATGCCGCTCAAGGCCAAGGACGAAGCCGGCTTCAGCAACTTGTGGTCGGGCCAGGCGCTGCGCCTCGGCAAAGACATCTCCAGCTATGACCTGACGCTCGAACTGGCCGCGCAAACCCTGGAAAAACTCGGCCGACGCTGAACCTGAACTCCCGGGACAACTTTGCGCTGTACCGGCAGTGGCCAACCGCTATATATTCCCATACATAGCGGTAGTCCCCTTCTGCCTATAACAAGCCGCAAACCCCAAGGAGCTTCTTGATGATGATTCGCGCCTCACGCCTGGCCCCCACGGCCCTCGCTACCCTGATCGCCGCGTTTGGCTTCTCCTCGGCGAGTGCCGATGAAGTACAGGTGGCCGTGGCTGCCAACTTCACCGCACCGATCCAGGCGATTGCCGCCGACTTTGAAAAAGACACCGGCCATAAACTGGTCGCTGCCTACGGCGCTACCGGCCAGTTCTACACCCAGATCAAGAACGGCGCGCCGTTTGAAGTGTTCCTCAGCGCCGACGACACCACCCCGCAGAAGCTCGAAGCCGAAGGCGACACCGTCAAGGGCTCGCGCTTCACCTACGCGGTCGGCACCCTGGCACTGTGGTCGGCCAAGGAAGGCTACGTCGATGGCAAGGGCGAAGTGCTGAAGAAAAACCAGTTCCAGCACCTGTCCATCGCCAACCCGAAAGCCGCGCCTTATGGCCTGGCCGCCACCCAGGTGCTGGCGAAGGAAGGCCTGACCGAGAAGGTCAAGGACAAGCTCGTTGAAGGCCAGAACATCACCCAGGCCTATCAGTTCGTCTCCACCGGCAACGCCGAACTGGGTTTTGTAGCGCTGTCGCAGATCTACAAGGACGGCAAAGTCACCAGCGGTTCGGCCTGGATCGTGCCGTCGTCGATGCATGACCCGATCAAGCAGGACGCGGTAATCCTCAACAAGGGCAAGGACAGCGCCGCCGCCAAGGCCCTGGTTGAATACCTCAAGGGTCCGAAAGCCGCCGCGGTGATCAAGTCCTACGGTTACGAGCTGTAAATGCCGCTGTCGAGTGCCGATTTTTCCGCGATCTGGTTGACCCTGAAACTGGCATCGCTGACCACGGTCATCCTGCTGATCATCGGCACTCCGATAGCCCTCTGGCTGTCGCGCACCCGCTCGTGGTGGCGCGGCCCCATTGGCGCGGTGGTGGCCCTGCCGTTGGTGTTGCCACCCACGGTGATCGGCTTCTACCTGCTGTTGACCATGGGCCCCAACGGCTACTTCGGCCAGTTCACCCAATGGCTGGGCCTGGGCACCCTGACCTTCAGCTTCGCCGGGCTGGTGATTGGCTCGGTGATCTATTCGATGCCGTTCGTGGTGCAGCCGTTGCAAAACGCCTTCTCCGCTATTGGCACTCGCCCGCTGGAAGTGGCCGCGACCTTGCGGGCCAATCCCTGGGACACCTTTTTCACGGTGATCCTGCCCCTGGCGCGCCCGGGGTTTATCACCGCGTCGATTCTCGGTTTTGCCCACACCGTCGGCGAGTTCGGCGTGGTACTGATGATCGGCGGCAATATTCCCAACAAGACCCGGGTCGTCTCGGTGCAGATCTACGACCACGTCGAAGCCATGGAATATGCCCAGGCCCACTGGCTGGCCGGGTCCATGGTGGTGTTTTCTTTCCTGGTGTTGCTGGCGCTCTACTCCAGCCGTAAAACCAAGGCGGGCTGGAGCTGATGTCGATGATCGAGGTACGCCTGCAACTGAAGTATTCCGGGTTTGCCCTGGACGTCGACCTGCACCTGCCCGGTCGCGGGGTGACGGCGCTGTACGGCCATTCCGGCTCCGGCAAGACCACCTGCCTGCGTTGCATCGCCGGGCTGGAGCGGGCTGAAGAGGGTTTCGTGCAGATCAACGACGAGGTCTGGCAAGACAGCCGCAAAGGACTGTTCGTGCCACCCCACAAACGCGCCCTGGGCTACGTGTTTCAAGAAGCCAGCCTGTTCCCGCATTTGTCGGTGCTGGCCAACCTGGAGTTCGGCCTCAAGCGCATCCCGCGCCAGCAACGCCGGGTGGAGATGAGCCACGCCACCGAACTATTGGGCATCGGCCACCTGCTGGAGCGCCATCCGCAGCACCTTTCCGGCGGTGAGCGCCAGCGCATCGGCATCGCCCGCGCCCTGCTCACCAGCCCGAGCCTGTTGCTGATGGATGAACCGTTGGCCGCGCTGGACAGCAAACGCAAAAGCGAGATCCTGCCGTATCTCGAACGCCTGCATGACGAACTGGAGATTCCGGTGCTGTACGTCAGCCATGCCCAGGACGAAGTGGCGCGCCTGGCTGATCACATCGTGTTGCTCAGCGACGGCAAGGCCCTGGCCAGCGGTCCTATCGGCGAAACCCTGGCCCGGCTGGACCTGCCAATGGCCCTGGGCGACGACGCCGGTGTGGTGATCAACGGCACCGTCAGCGCCTACGACGCGCACTACCAGTTGCTCACCCTGCAATTGCCCGCGAGCCAATTGCAGATGCGCGTGGCCCATGCACCATTGGCGCTGGGCAAACAGTTGCGTTTCAAGATCCAGGCGCGGGACGTCAGCTTGAGCCTGCAGGCCGAGGAACACAGCAGCATCCTCAATCGCCTGCCGGTGACGGTGACCCAGGAAATCCCGGCGGACAACGCAGCCCACGTGCTGGTGAGCCTGGACGCCGCCGGCACGCCGCTGCTGGCGCGCATCACCCGTTACTCGCGGGACCAGTTGCAGCTGCATCCCGGCCAGACGCTGTGGGCGCAAATCAAGGCGGTGGCGGTACTGGCCTGACTGCCCGACAGCTGCTACGGGGGAGCAAACTTGTTGGCACGACCGCAAAACCCTGCGGTCAATCAGAAATACCTGCCAAGGAATTTGCGCCATGCCCGATCCTGCGTTGCTTGCCGACCTGCCCCGCGACCTGCATTACGTCGACGATACCCAGCCCGGGATCTCCCGCAAAAAGCTGCGGGGCAAATTCCAATACTTCAAGGCCGACGGCACACGCATAACCGATGCCGACGAAATCAAACGCATCAACGCACTGGCAGTGCCGCCGGCCTATACCGATGTGTGGATCTGCGCCGACCCGCGCGGCCATCTGCAGGCCACCGGGCGGGATGCCCGGGGGCGCAAGCAGTACCGCTACCACCCGCGCTGGCGCGAGGTGCGCGACACCGACAAATACTCCCGGCTGCAACAGTTCGGCAGCGCGCTGCCCAAGTTGCGCAAACAGTTGGAAGCACAGATCGAGGCGCCCGGGTTCAATCGGGAAAAGGTCCTGGCCACGGTGGTGCTGCTGCTCGACGCCACCCTGATCCGCGTCGGCAATACCCAATATGCCCGCGACAACCGCTCCTACGGCCTGACCACCTTGCGCACCCGCCATGTGGATATCAAGGGCAGTGAGATCCTGTTCCAGTTTCGCGGCAAGAGCGGCATCGAGCACCAGATCAGCGTCAAGGACCGGCGCCTGGCCACGGTGATCAAGCGTTGCCTGGAGTTGCCGGGGCAGAACCTGTTCCAGTACCTGGACGAGAACGGCGAGCGCCATACCGTCAGTTCCACCGATGTAAATGCCTACCTGCACACCCTGACCGGCGCGGATTTTACCGCCAAGGACTACCGCACCTGGGCCGGCAGCGCCCTGGCGCTGGCAGTGCTGCGCGAGCTTGAGTGGCAGCCGGAATCCGACGCCAGGAAACATGTGGTGGAGATGGTCAAGAACGTTGCCAAGCAACTGGGCAACACGCCGGCGGTGTGTCGCAAGTGCTACATCCACCCGGCGGTGCTGGAGCATTTCAGCCTGGGCGAACTGGCGAAACTGCCCAAGCCCCGAGTGCGCAAAGGCTTGAAAGCCGAGGAAGTCGGGCTGGCGATGTTTCTGGAGCAACTGGCCGAACGCCTGTAAGTGCGCCAAGTCATTGCAGCGGAGCACGAAGCGCCCTACGGTAGTGGCCGGATAATCTCACCGAGGAACCCGGCCCCATGCTGCCTTCATCCCTGAAGCCCTACACCAACGCCGCCTTGCTGCATCGCCACAAATGGCGCGGGCGTGTCGGGTTGCTGCTGGTGGCCAGCCTTTCCGTGCTGGCGGGCATGACCGATGCGATTGGTTTCATGGCCAGCGGGGATTTTGTGTCGTTCATGAGCGGCAACACCACGCGCCTCGCCGTGGCGATCAGCGAAGGCGACCTGGGCCTTACCGGGCGCCTGACGTTGCTGGTGGCGACGTTTATCGCCGGGAATGCGCTGGGCGTGATGGTCAGCCGCGTCAGCCGGCGCCACGCCCTACCCTTGTTGCTGTGCATCGCCACCCTGCTGTGCGGGGCTGCGGCCTGGCCGTTTGCCGATCAATTGCCGGCGTTGCTGGCAGCGATCATCGCCATGGGCATGTTGAATGCCGCCGTCGAAGAAGTGAACGGGTTGCCCGTGGGGCTTACCTATGTCACCGGGGCGCTGTCACGCTTTGGTCGCGGACTGGGCCGCTGGATGCTCGGTGAACGCCGCAACGGCTGGCGCGTGCAACTGATCCCGTGGGCCGGGATGTTTGTGGGTGCGGTGATCGGTGCGTTGCTGGAGCACCACATGGGGATTCGTGCGCTGCTGGTCAGCGGGGTGCTGTCGGCGCTGTTGGGGCTGGTGTCGCTGAAGATTCCGCGGCGCTGGCACCTGGGGTACATGCCCCGCTAGAAAACAGTTGCCCTCCCGACGCTCCGGCCTCGACATCCCTGTACCGGTAAAGAGCCGTCACGCCGGGTGAGCGGGAAAATACTAAAACAATGCCTGCGGGACTGTCCGCAGGGCATTTCTGAACTTTTCTAACGGAATGGATTACAGGCAGGTCGCCAGCGCCGCCAGGCGGCGCTTGGCCGGATAGTCATCCTGGGCCGCGTAATAGTTGACGGAGGCGCCGGCGCCGGCACTGCGCACGTCGACAAAATAGTCACCTGCCGTGGTGTAGATGGTGAAGCCACCAGCCTGTGCAGGCTCCATGAAACCACCGGCATCCACCCCGAACACCGCTTCATCCTGCCAGCCGAACTGGATGCACTGGGCAACCACCAGCGGAGCCTTGTCGGAGGCCAGGGTTTTGTAGGGCGCGCCGGTACGCGCCTCTTTCATCTTCGAGCCCGCGCAACCGGCCAGCGATGCCAGGACCAAAGCGCCAATTACCACCATCCGCATACCGAAGCTTCCTTGGAAAAAACGCGACTGTACCATTAGCAGGCGACACCGAAGGATTATTGCGTCACCCTGCCGCCTACTTACGAACCCGCTTTTACCCGGAAACCCCATGACACCCAATGCCGAGCGCTACAACCCCTCCACCGACTACGCCGACAAGCTGATCAGCCGCATCGGCCAGACGCCTTCGTGGATCGCCAAACGCATCGGCGTGACCGACAAGCGCATCCGCTACATCCTTGACGGCGAGCGCACCGTGAAGGGCGAAAGCACCCCGATCCAGATGACCTACACCGAGCAATTTGCCCTGGAATGCCTGGCGGCCGAGGCGAAAGCCAACAAGAAAGCCGCCGCCCCGGTTATCGAATAGCTGACAGATTCATGAACTTTGTTTCACTGTGAAGGAAGACCTCGCCGCCTATAGTCGGCAGGCTCATTTTTAAGAAGTCTCCCTTCCAGCCTGCCCTCCCGCAGGCTTTTTTTTGCCTTGGTTTTGCTCCCCCGTAGCAGGAGTTTGCTGGTCAGAGCAGCCAGCGGAACAGATAGAACAGCGCCATGCTCAGCAACACGGTGATCAGCACGCTACGGGTCCAGAACATCAACGCCACGGCGCTGATTCCGGCCAGCAGGTAGGGGTTGCCCACACTCAGGTTGAGCTTGTGATCAGCCAGGAAAATGATCGGGCCGCAGATGGCGGTGAGCATCCCCGGTACGGCAAACCCGAGAAACTCCCGCGCCCCGCGATTGAGGCGCACCGGCAGGCGCGGCTCGAGAAACAGGTAGCGGTTGAGAAACACGATCAAACCCATGCCAAAAATCATCACGAAGATCATTGTTGCCCTACTCCCAGCCGCTTGCAGGCATACCCTGCGCTCATCCCCAACACACCGGACACCACCACCGCCGATTCCCAGTGCAGGTAGCTCAGCCAAACCGAGCACAGCAACGACACGGCTACGCAGACGATGGTCGGCACGTCGCGCACTACCGGGGTGATCAGGGCGATAAAGGTCGCTGCGATCGAGAATTCCAGCCCCAGTTGATCCAGCCCGGGAATGCTTTTGCCGAGCACGATGCCGGCGAAGGTAAAGACGTTCCAGATGATATAGAACGTCAGGCCGACGCCCAGGGCGTACCAGCGATTGAAGGTCTGGCGGTCGTACTGGCTGACCAGGGCGAAGAATTCGTCGGTCAGCAAAAAGCCCAGGCTCATGCGCCACCGTGGTTTGAGCGGCGACAGCGTGGGACGCATGTGCATGCCGTAGAGCAAATGCTGGGAGGTCAGCAGCAAGGTGGTCAGCAGGATCGAAATCAGGCTGGCGCCGCTCTTGACCATGCCGATGGCCACCAATTGTGCGGCACCGGCAAACACGATGGTCGACAGCCCCTGGGCTTCCAGTGGCGTGAATTGGGCATCAATTGCAGTCGAACCGGCCAGCAATCCCCACGGCGCACACGCCAGGGACAATGGAATGATCGCAATCGCGCCACGGGAAAAGGCATTCAGAGGCAGAGCGTTAGGCATACACAACAAGCTCATCGACAGTCAGTCGACAAGCATGCCAGCGGTATCAGGGATTGTCTTGAACGATCGTGCTCAAGCCAGTTTGACCGACACCCGCTCAACCGCGTCCCGGGCTTCGCGCAGTTCGTGGGCGTCCTGGTTGAGCCGGTGGATGGTATTGAGCAGGCGCTGGCGCAGCACTTCATCGCTGAGCTTTTCGACGGCGCGCATCAGGTCAAACGCCGCGGTTTCGTTATTGTCCGCGACGGAATCCAGGGTCTTGCGCAGGTTGCGAGTGGCACGGGTCACACGTTTTCTTCCTTCATCACCAATGGGCAGGCACTTTAGGACATTTGTGTTTCAGTTTAATTTCAACCACTTGTCATCGATTGTCGGGCACTTGACGCAGGTCAATCGAAACAAGGTTTGACTAATATATATGGAAATCCGTATATTCGTATTTCCATATGTATCAAGGCACTGACCATGTCAGATCTTTTCTCCCCGCCCAACGTCTTCAAATGCCTGGCCGACGCCACCCGCGCCAGGCTGACGTTGTTGATCCTGCGTGAAGGCGAACTTTGCGTGTGCGAATTGATCCATGCTCTGGACGACAGCCAGCCGAAAATCTCCCGCCACCTGGCGCAACTGCGCAGTTGCGGGTTGCTGCTGGACCGTCGCCAGGGCCAGTGGATTTATTACCGCCTCAACCCGGCCTTGCCGGAGTGGGTGACGGCAGTGCTCGACACCACCCTGCAAGCCAACCAAGCCTGGTTAAAAACAGACGCCCAGCGTCTGGAAACCATGGGTGACCGACCACAACGGGCCAGCGCCTGCTGCTGATCCTGCGGAGAGCTTTTCATGCTTGTAGCCGTTGCTATCTTTCTGTTCACCATCATTTTGGTCATCTGGCAGCCCAAGGGCCTGGGCGTGGGCTGGAGCGCCACGATGGGCGCGATCCTGGCCCTGGCCTGTGGGGTTATCAGCCTGGCCGACATCCCGGTGGTGTGGCACATCATCTGGAACGCCACCGGGACCTTCGTCGCGCTGATCGTCATCAGCCTGCTGCTGGATGAGGCGGGCTTCTTCGCCTGGGCTGCCTTGCATGTGGCGCGCTGGGGCCGTGGGCGCGGTCGGCGACTGTTCGCGTACATGGTGCTGCTGGGCGCGCTGGTATCGGCCTTGTTCGCCAACGACGGCGCGGCGCTGATCCTCACGCCCATCGTGATGTCGATGCTGTTGGCGTTGCGCTTTTCCCCGGCGGCCACCCTGGCGTTCGTCATGGGCGCCGGGTTTATCGCCGACACCGCGAGCCTGCCGCTGGTAGTCTCCAACCTGGTGAACATCGTCTCGGCCGACTACTTCAAGATCGGCTTCAACGAATACGCCGCAGTGATGGTGCCGGTGAACCTGGTGAGCGTCGCCGCGACCCTCGCCGTATTGCTGTGGTTTTTCCGCCGGGACATTCCGCAAACCTACGACCCGGCCGACCTCGACGACCCTGCCAGCGCGATCCACGACCGCGCCACCTTCCGCGCCGGCTGGTGGGTGCTGGGCATCCTGCTGGTGGGCTGCTTTGCCCTGGAACCGCTGGGCATTCCCATCAGCGCAATTTCTGCTGCCTGCGCCATATTGTTGCTGGTGATCGCCGCCAAGGGCCACAAAATCTCCACCCGCAAGGTGCTGAAGGAGGCGCCCTGGCAGATCGTGATTTTCTCCCTGGGCATGTACCTGGTGGTCTACGGCCTGCGTAATGCCGGGCTGACCGACTACCTCGCGACCTGGCTCGACACCTTCGCAAGCTATGGCGTATGGGGCGCGGCCTTGGGCACCGGTGTACTCACCGCGCTGCTGTCTTCGGCGATGAACAACCTGCCAACCGTGCTGATCGGCGCGCTCTCCATCGAGGCCAGCCACGCCGTGGGCGTGGTCAAGGACGCGATGATCTACGCCAACGTGATCGGCAGCGACCTCGGCCCCAAAATCACCCCTATCGGCAGCCTGGCGACCTTGCTCTGGCTGCACATCCTGGCACGCAAAGGCATCACCATCACCTGGGGTTACTACTTCAAGGTCGGGATCGTGCTGACCCTGCCGGTACTGTTGATCACCCTCGCCGCCCTGGCCTTGCGCCTGAGTTTCTAACGGAGTTCGCTTGATGAAAGTCCTGTTCATGTGCACCGCCAACAGCTGCCGCAGCATTCTTTCGGAAGCCTTGTTCAACCATCTGGCGCCGGACGGTTTCCAGGCCATCAGCTCCGGGAGTTTCCCCAAGGGCCAGGTGCTGCCACGCAGCCTGACCACGCTGAAGGCCGCCGGCATCAGCACGGAAGGCTTGTACAGCAAGGGCAACGACGCCTTTGAAGGCAGCCCGCCGGACATCGTCGTCACCGTGTGCGACAAGGCTGCTGGAGAAGCTTGCCCGGTGTATTTCGGCCCGGCGCTCAAGGCGCATTGGGGATTGGAGGATCCGTCGGATGTTCAAGGCGATGAAGCCCAAGTCGACGCCGCGTTCCGCGCCACCCTGGAAATCATTGAACGGCGCTGCCGGGCTTTTTTCGAGATTCCGTTCGCCAGCCTCAGCCCCATCGAAATCAAGGCCAAGCTTGATCGCATCGCCACGCTGTAACCGAAGAGCCGGGCGAGTAGTCGATCTGAAGCCCTTTTCCGGCGTATGCTCGCGGGCAACGGTCACAGCGAGCCCCCTCAATGAGTTCCATGCAGCACGCCTGGCTGGGCAACTACGAAGTCAGCAGCACCACCTGCACCGGCCTGACATTTGCCCGCCACAGCCATGATGAATGCGTGATCGGCGTCAACCTGCTCGGCGAGGAACAGGTGTGGCTGGATCGTCGCACCTTCGAGGCCGGCCCCGGCAGCATCACCCTGTACAACCCGGGGCAGATTCAAGGCGGAGGCGCGGCCGAAGGGCAGCCGTGGCGGTTTGTCAGCTTGTATGCGACTGCCGAGCAATTGGCGGCTGACCTGGGTCTGGCGCACCTGGAGTTTGACCGTTCGCTGTGCTTCCAGCCGGCGTTGGCGATGAAACTCGCCGGGGCGATTGAAGGTGCGTTGAGTGCCGATCCGCTGGCCCGGGAGCTGAGTGAGGAAGCCCTGGTGGTGCTGCTCGGCGAAGTCGTCGGTTGCAGCGGCGTCCGCTTGCCTGGCAGCACTGCGGTGGGACGCGGGTTGGTGATCAAGGCCCAGGAATTGCTGGCTGAAAACCTGCACCAGGCGGTGGCACTCGAGACCCTTGGTGACGAGTTGGGCCTGTCGAAATTCCATCTGCTGCGGGCTTTTCAGAAAGAAACCGGGCTGAGTCCACGCCAGTGGGCGATGCAACTGCGTACCCGGCGCGCCAAGGGGCTGTTGCGCTCAGGCGTTGCGGCGTCGCAGGTTGCCCATGCCTTGGGGTTTGCTGACCAGAGCCATCTGAATCGGCATTTCCGGGCGGCCTACGGGATCACACCGGGGCGCTATCAACGCGTGCTCAAGGGCTGAAAAGCGCAATCTGGTTCAAGACGACTTACACACCCTTCCCTAAAATGCCGGCCATCACTTGAAGGAAGGCAGGCATGTTGACGATCTTTTTTTCGGCGCTGGTGTTCGGTTTTGTGTTTTGCCTGTCGCCGGGGGCGGTGCTGGCGGAGACGCTGCGCCGCGGGCTGCTGCATGGGTTTACCCCTGCGCTGTTGGTGCAGATCGGTTCGCTGGTGGGCGATGCCGTGTGGGCGGTGATCGGGCTTACGGGCATGGCGTTGTTGATCCAGCATGAGTCGGTGCGGGTGCCGCTGACGGCCGTTTGTGGGCTGTATCTGGCCTGGCTCGGGATTCGCAGCCTGATGGATGCCTGGCGCTTGCCAGAGGCCGGGTGTGCGCCGGCCAGGTCCGGGCAGAATGCGCTGGTGGTGGGGGCGGCGATTTCCCTGGCCAATCCGAAGAACATTGTCTATTGGGGGGCGCTGGGGAGTGCGTTATCGGGGATAGTCGGGGCGGCGCCTAGCCATGGGCAGACGTTGATGTTTTTTGCGGGGTTTATGCTGGCGTCGGTGTTGTCGTGTTTTTTGATTGCGGGGTTGGTCAACTTGCTGCGGCGGAATGCTTCGCCCATGTGGCAGAGGGTTAGCTATGGGGCTTGTGGGGTGGTGCTGCTGTATCTGGCGATGTTGGCGTTGCGGGGGATTTGAGGGGGCATATCCGTTATTTGGGTAACGGCGGCCTATGGTTCCGCTCTTACAGCGGCTCACTTTGGAAAAGCCGGAATGCCGGCCCAGCCCAAAGTAGGCAAAGGGCTCCGCAATACCTGCGTTCGGCCTCGGGCTTATTGGGGCAGTCAGATCAAGATCAANNGACCTGAGTGTTAAAAGCAAAAGCAAAGACCAGAGCGAAAACAGATCTGCTTTTCTGTGGGAGCGGGCTTGCTCGCGAAAAACCTGAGAGCGCCGCGTTCATCCAGAATGCCCGCGTCATCGTTAACGACCTTCGCGAGCAAGCCCGCTCCCACATTTGGACCGTGCCCGCTTTAGCTTTTGATTTGGCTTTTGCTCTTCAACACTCAAGCCGGCCGGTAGGCCGCTGTGCTCTTGCTGTTGATCTTGGGCGCCCCGTTAAACCACGCTGGCCGAACGCAGGCTTCGGAACCCCGCAATAAGTTATCCGGCTATTGTTACTTCACCTGCCCGCCACACACCGGCCACTTATCAATAAGCACACTTGATATTGCAACTTCCCCCAACCTTCTATCTGAACAAACTCTGAACCAGTAACAATTTAAGTCATTAAACGTTGACATCCGGCAACTGCCTGAGTAAATTCCCCGTGCCTGCAACTCAGGGCCATTTTTCAACCTCACAAAAGAAGCCAATGGACACAGTATCTAGTCGTTGTCCGATCACCGTGAATGCGGCGAATCGGGCGCCAAACCCAGAAAAAATGACGGGACTCGCCTTTCCGGCCGAGTAAGCTGCGCTAGAGCCTGACGCTCCAACGTAACTGCCTCACCGGATGCCAGTCCGGTCCCGAGGTGTGTTATGACCTTTCAACTGATTGTTTTACCTGATCTGCGTACGCTGGCTAACGCCCTGCGTGCCAAATTGTGCCGCGAGCCCGTAGGCTTTTCCCCTACCCGCAGCACCTTTGTGACCTCATCCCCCCGCGTGTGCCCGACTCCCCGGGCACACTGGCGTATCTGCCCCACCACCGGCCACCTGGTCCAGCAATGGGATCACGCCGACCCTCAAGACCCACAGAGACGGGACGTTTCCAGCCTGGTCGCGCAAGCGAGCCTGATGCTGAGCCTCTACGTGGACGCTCGCGCGGCATAAGCCAGCTGGAAACAGCAACTTCCTGATTATCCGTTAATTGATTAGCTGGAGTTCTCTATGGACGAAGCCAGTAGTAGCCCGCTGCGCGCTAGTTAACTAACGCGCTGTTAGCGGGCCCATAGAAAGTTACCCAACACCTTATTTAAACCGATCGCGAAGTCAGCGACTCGGCATGCTTTCGCTCGCCTGTCATCAGGTAAGTACCGGGTATGTTTTGTCGAAAAATTGGCGACAGGAGTACACACAATGAGCGCAGTAAAAAACCCGAAACTGCACAAGAAAAACGGCACGGATACCGACACCAAGCTGTCGATGCGCGCCGCCCGCGAAGCCCAGAACGGCCTCTCGGCAACCCTCGCCAATGTCCGGGCAACCAAGGATGGCCTGACCGAACTGGATGCCTCTGCTCGCCTGCAACGTGAAGGCTACAACGAGGTGGCCCACGACAAGCCGCCTCACGCCATCGTGCAATTCCTCCAGGCCCTGAACAACCCGTTCATCTACGTGCTGCTGACCCTCGGCGCCATCAGTTTCTTCACTGACTACTGGCTGCCACTGCAGGCCGGTGAAGAAGCCGACCTGACCAAGGTCATCATTATCATGACCATGGTCATGCTCAGCAGCCTGCTGCGCTTCTGGCAGGAGCATCGTTCGGCCAAGTCCGCCGAGGCCTTGAAGGCCATGGTGCGTACCTCCGCCACGGTGTTGCGCCGCGAGCAAGTGGGCTCCAAGCCGACCCTGCGGGAAGTGCCGATGCGCGACCTGGTGGCCGGCGATATCGTGCAACTGTCTGCCGGCGACATGATCCCGGCCGACATCCGCCTGATCGAGTCCCGTGACCTGTTCATCAGCCAGGCCGTGCTGACCGGCGAAGCCTTGCCGGTAGAGAAGTACGACACCCTCGGGGATGTGACGCAAAAATCCGCCACGTCCACGGCGGCCGACCAGGGCAACCTGCTGGACCTGCCGAACATCTGTTTCATGGGCACCAACGTGGTCAGCGGCCGGGCGAAAGCCGTGGTGGTTGCCACCGGCCCGCGTACCTACTTTGGCTCGTTGGCCAAGGCGATTGTCGGCTCCCGGGTGCAAACCGCATTTGACCGCGGGGTGAACAGCGTCAGCTGGCTGTTGATCCGCTTCATGCTGGTAATGACACCGATCGTGTTCTTCCTCAACGGCTTCTCCAAGGGTGACTGGAGCGACGCGTTGCTGTTCGCCCTGGCAGTGGCGGTAGGCCTCACCCCGGAAATGCTGCCGATGATCGTCAGCGCCAACCTGGCCAAGGGTGCAACCGCCATGGCCAAGCGCAAGGTGGTGGTCAAGCGCCTCAACGCGATCCAGAACTTCGGTTCGATGGACGTGCTGTGCACCGACAAGACCGGCACCCTGACCCAGGACAAGATCATCCTCGAGCACCACGTCAACGCCTTTGGCAACCGTGATGATTCTGTGCTGACCCTCGCCTGGCTCAACAGCCATCACCAGAGCGGCATGAAGAACCTGATGGACCAGGCGGTCGTACAGTTCTCCGAGCAGAATCCGAAGTTCCAGGTGCCGTTTGCCTATAGCAAGGTGGATGAGTTGCCGTTCGACTTTATTCGCCGTCGCCTGTCGATCGTGGTCAAGGACGCGCAAAACGATCACCTGCTGGTGTGCAAGGGTGCGGTCGAGGAGATGCTGAGCATTTCCACCCACGTGATGGAAGGCGACGTGGCCGTCGAGCTGGATGATCGGCGTCGCAACGATTTGCTGGCGATTGCCCAGGACTACAACGAAGACGGCTTCCGCGTGCTGGTGCTGGCCACCCGCAACATTCCCCAGGCACTCGCCCGCAAGCAGTACACCACGGCCGATGAGCGCAACCTGGTGATCCGTGGTTTCCTGACCTTCCTTGATCCACCAAAGGAAACCGCTGGCCCGGCGATCGCTGCCCTGCGCGAAATTGGCGTGGCCGTCAAAGTGCTCACCGGCGACAACGCCATCGTCACCAGCAAGATCTGCCGCCAGGTCGGCCTGGAGCCAGGCGTACCGTTGCTGGGGACGGAAATCGAAGCGATGGACGACGCCACCCTCAAGCTGCGGGTCGAGGAGCGCACGGTGTTCGCCAAGCTGACGCCGCTGCAGAAGTCGCGGGTGCTCAAGACCTTGCAGTCCAACGGCCACACCGTGGGCTTCCTCGGCGACGGCATCAACGACGCTCCGGCCTTGCGGGATGCCGACGTGGGCATCTCGGTGGACAGCGCGACGGACATTGCCAAGGAATCCGCCGACATCATCCTGCTGGAAAAGAGCCTGATGGTGCTGGAAGAAGGCGTGCTGAAAGGCCGCGAAACCTTCGGCAATATCATGAAGTACCTGAACATGACCGCCAGTTCCAACTTCGGCAACGTGTTCTCGGTGCTGGTGGCCAGTGCGTTCATCCCGTTCCTGCCGATGCTGTCGATCCACCTGCTGCTGCAAAACCTGATGTACGACATCTCCCAACTGGCCTTGCCGTGGGACAAGATGGACAAGGAATACCTGGCCAAGCCACGCAAGTGGGACGCGAAAAACATTGGCCGCTTCATGATCTGGATCGGGCCGACCTCGTCGATCTTCGACATGACCACCTTTGCCCTGATGTGGTACGTGTTCTCGGCCAACAGCGTGGAAATGCAGACCCTGTTCCAGTCCGGCTGGTTCATCGAGGGGCTGCTCTCGCAAACCCTGGTGGTGCACATGCTGCGCACCCGCAAGATCCCGTTCTTCCAGAGCAACGCCGCATGGCCGGTGATGATGATGACCTGCATCGTGATCGGGCTGGGCATCTACGTACCGTTCTCGCCGCTGGGCGCGATGGTTGGCCTGGAGCCGCTGCCACTGGCGTACTTCCCATGGCTGGTGGGCACCCTGGTCGCCTACTGCTGCGTGGCACAACTGATGAAAACCCTCTACATCCGCCGCTTCAAGCAGTGGTACTGATCAACCGCCCCTGAAAGCGCTGGCTATCGGTAGATAGCCAGTGCACGCGGAGACAGACAATGAACACACTTATGAGCTACCTCGACAACGCTGCTCGCGCGCTGCTGGTGTTCGGCCTCGCCCAGGCGGCCAAGGCGGTGATGGTGCTGGGCGTACGGCTGTACGCGCGCAACGTGCTCAGCGCCGTGGAAATGCGCTTCATGCTGGGGTTTTCCAGCACCTTGAACAGCACCTGCATACGCTTGCTGCGCCCGCGTCGATAAATGGCAATACGCACTACAAGGAAAGATCACCATGCGCGTCTTGATCTGTGCAGGTCGTCATTACGCCGATACAAAAATGTCCCGCCAGGTGCTGGACGCCTACCACCGCCTGCGCCCGGTGCAGGTATTGATCCACGGTGGCAGCCAGTTCCTGGGCAGCGACGTGGAAGACTGGGCCCGGGAAACCGGAGTGGATGTGGTGCGTTACCCACCCAACTGGCAACGCCATGGCAAGCAGGCCGAACGCCATCGCAACCAGTTCATGCTCACCGACAGCCGGCCCGACGTGATCATCGCGCTGCCCGGTGGCGACGACACCTCGGAACTGGTGAGCCAGGCCAGGGCCAGTGGCATCCATGTGCTGACTGTAGACAGCTGAATCAACCCTTATTGGAGTATCCAGGCATGAACGAAGAACCCCGTTGTAGCGGTACCCCGTTGCACACTTTTTTCTATTTGAAACACGGCGCGTCCCTGCCAAGTCCGGTCGGGGCGCGCCACCGGCTGTTGATCGAGGTTCACCATGTACAAGAAACACACCCCTGACGGTTTCACTAAATACCGCAACCGCACCACCCACGTTACCTTCCATCCCCTGCCCGCCTCCAAGCTTCGGGCAGTGCGGCGCAACCTGATTTTCGTCGGCGTGACCGCGGGCATCGTGCTGGTGCTCAGCCTGATGTCGAATGCCCATGCGGCAGGCGGCTCCTACGTGGTCGACGACGGCGCAATCAACGCCCCGGGCGAATGCAATGTCGACGCCTGGTTCACCGCCAACCGGCACGCGGGCTCAACCCACAGTGAAACCCTGGCGCCGGCCTGCACCTCCGCTGCCATTCCTTGGTTGCAGTGGACTGCCGCCGTGTCCCGGGCCAACCATGATGGCGACGGCGAAACCCAAGTGAATCCGCAGCTCAAGGCGCAGTTGTGGGCCCGGGAAGACCTGGGCCTGGAACTGGCCGCGTCTGCCGGCGTACATTACGCGCTGAACCGCCGGCACTCGTTTGATGGCGCGGACTTGAATGTGCCGTTTACCTGGCAGCCCATGGAGGCCCTGCGGCTTAACTTCAACGCCGGCTGGAGCCACGCCTATAACGACGGCGACCAGACCCATCGGCCGACCTGGGGCACCGGGTTTGAATACAGCCTGATGGACTCACTGACACTGATCGCCGAACGCTACGGCCAGCAAGGCGGCGACCAGGCCTGGCAAGCCGGGCCGAGGATGCATATCGGCAAGAATGTGGACGTGGACCTGGTGGTAGGACGCAGTTTGATCGGGGATCAGCATCAATGGCTCACGACGGGGGCCACACTGCGGTTCTAACCCACAGACGATGATCCCAGTGGCGAGGGAGCTTGCTCCCGCTGGAGTGCGAAGCGCTCCCAAAGATTCCGGGGCCGCTACGCAGCCCAGCGAGAGCAAGCTCCCTCGCCACAGCAAGCTCCCTCGCCACCGGCTTGGTATGACCGTAATAGCGATTTAAACCTGCCCCTTGGCCTGCTGTTCCAGATGCACCTGCAACGCAGGATCAATCTTCAACTGCGCCGCCAGCTCATCCAGATAATTGCGCTCCGCGTCCCGCTGGTCATCCACCAGCAGCACACTGACCAGGTACACCTCCGACGCCACCGCCGGGTCGCCGGCAAACTCGGCAAAATCCGCCGCATTCAGCGGTTTGGCTACCTCGGCATCCAGCCACGCCTGCAATTGCGGATCATCGGTGTGCTTGCCGATCTCGGCCGAGATCATCTGCTGCTCCCGCTCATCAATCTCGCCATCCGCCTTGGCTGCCGCGATCAATGCACGCAGCACGGCGTGGCTGTGTTCTTCGACCTGCGCGCCAGACAACTGGTCAACCGTCTGCAACGCCTGCTGCGGCGCCGACGCCTGTTGCCGCTGCCAGGCCTGATACGCCTGGAACGCCATCATCCCCAACGACGCCAGCGCCGCGTAGTTGGTGCCGCCGGTGCGCCCCTGAGGCGCCGCACGGGTTCCGCCGAGCATGCCGCCCAGGCCACCGAGCAAGCCACCAAGGCCGCCACCGCCGGAAGCCGAAGCAGCGCTGCCGCCCAGCAAACCGCCAAGCAAGCCGCCCAAACCACCGAGCCCGCCCTGAGACCCGGGTGCAGCGCCGCCCTGCTGGCTGGACGAGGCCTGGCCCGCCCGCAACAATTGTTCCAGTAGATCGCCGGTATTCATGGTGTCACCCTCCCAGGGCGCAGAGTTCCAGATCAACAACAATAGCTGCGCTGCGCGAGAACACCATGACCGCCCGGCAGGCTCGCATTATCATGGCGACGCGCCCCCCATCGAGGAACCTCACGTGACCCGTACCGAGCAGATTGCCTTGATGGCGACCTATAACCAGTGGATGAACCGCAAGGTGTATGAAGCGGCCCACGGCCTGAGCGACGAAGACTTGATTGCCGACCGTGGCGCGTTCTTCGGATCGATCCTTGGCACGCTGAACCACCTCGCCCTGGGTGATCGCGTCTGGCTCAAGCGTTTCGCCGAGCATCCGGCAGGCTTTGCCGCGCTGGTACCGTTAGACGCGTTGGGGTTGCCGCCACGTCTGAATCAACTGGCCTTCGCCGATATCCGTGAACTGTCGGCCCACCGCGCCTGGCTCGACCAGCTCATCATCGACTGGGTGCAGTCGATCAGTGAGTCGGACCTGGATCAGCCCCTGCAGTACCACAACATGGCGGGCACGCCCATGAACAAGAATTTTCATGCACTGCTCGTGCACTTCTTCAATCACCAGACCCACCACCGGGGCCAGGTGACAACGCTGTTGACCCAGGCCGGGCGCGACGTGGGCGACACCGACCTGCTGGCACTGATGGACTAGTTCAACCGCCGCTGTACTCGGCGTACGCCTGTATCAGCGCGGGGAAATTCTCCCTCTCCGGGAGCTGCGCAAAGCTGTGCTGCGCCGGGGTAGTCGCCCACGGCAGCTTTTCACTGGTCCAGGTTTCTATGAATGGCACATAACCGCTGGCGTCATCCAGCATGGTGGGGCGCAGGTTGATCAGATCTTCCACGCCATTGGGGCGGGAAAACATCCAACTCATGCAGTGGGGGCAGCAGTAGTGGCGGTCTACGCCATGCAACCCGCCGATCACCGGGTTGCCCTGGGTGATGGTGAATCCGTGGCTGGGGATCAGCGCGCTCAGCGAGAACGCGCTGGATGACATCTTCTGGCACCCGGTGCAGTGGCACGCCATGGTGATCAATGGTTTTTCGGTCACGGTAAAACGCACCCGGTCACAACGGCAGCCGCCTTCCTGGGACTCTTGATTGCTCATCTTCCACTCCAGTCACATTGTGTGTGTGACCGGAGGATAAACGAGCGGGTGCGTCGCGAACAGCAGTGCCAGCTTGCATTACCGAACGCATGGAGCAGCGAACTGTCATAAAAGACAGAGCGGTGAACATCAGCCAATGGCTGCCCCGCCCTGCCCGCGCGCATCAGCAGATTACCGATGCGACGCATCCCCCAAGAAGGAGACGCTTACATGGTCATTCACTTCAAGGTCGCCGGGCATCTTGCCTGCGGTCATCACGGCAACAACCTCCCTTCCAGCACCGAGCTGAATCGGGTCAAGTGCCGTACCTGCCGTAACACCGAAGTCTTCAAGGAAGCCCGCCGCACCCAACGCAACGCCGCTCGGCGTGCCGCGCGCAAGTCCAAAATCGCCCATGCCGCCGGTGACTGGCGCAGTGCCTGGACCCAGCGCCTGACCGACCTGCCAGGCCGTCAGCGCCTGCCACGCGGGTTCCACGGCCAGCCATTCGTTTAAGTTACGCAGCCGGGGCACGACGGTAAGCGGCCAACAGCACGCCCATCGTCATCAACAACCCACCCGCCCCACGGTTGAAATGCTGCAAATGTGCGGGCCGCAGGCGACTGAGCAAGCGTGCCCCGCATACCGCGTAGAACATCATGATGCTGACATTGAGCACGCACAGCGCCAGCAACAGGCACGCGTACTGCGGCAGTTGCGCCTGGGTGCTGTCGACAAATTGCGGCAGGAATGCCGACATGAACAACAACGCCTTGGGATTGGAAATCGCCACCAGGAAACTGCGGGTGAAAATACTCGCCGAGCGGGTGCCGCCGTCCTCACCTTCGCCCACCGATGGCAACGCCGCCTGGGGTGATCGCAACATCTGCCAGCCGATCCAGATGAGGTACGCCGAACCGATCCATTTCAGCGCCTGAAACAGCCCTTCGCTGGCCGCGAGCAGCAATCCCAGGCCACACGCCACCGCCGTTACCAGCAACGCGTCCGCCAACACCGCTCCGGCCATGCCCCAGAACGCCGCCTGCAAACCATGGCGCGAACCATTTTGCAGGGCCAACAGAACCGTCGGGCCAGGTATCGCGATAATCGCGGCGCTCATCATGACGAACAGAAATAAGGTTGCCAGGGACATGACAGGTTCCTACGGGCTGATCAGCTGCGAATCATCCCACCATATCCTCTGTGTGGCGAGGGAGCTTGCTCCCGTTGGGTTGCGTAGCGGCCCCAAAATCCTGGGA
Source organism: Pseudomonas sp. F9001 (assembly GCF_013385435.1). Classification (NCBI taxonomy): domain Bacteria; kingdom Pseudomonadati; phylum Pseudomonadota; class Gammaproteobacteria; order Pseudomonadales; family Pseudomonadaceae; genus Pseudomonas; species Pseudomonas sp. F9001. The sequence continues at coordinate 484,517 of NZ_JACAPX010000011.1, read as the reverse complement.
GCGCTTCGCACTCCAGCGGGAGCAAGCTCCCTCGCCACCGGTCATGTATTGCTCAATTGGGTGCCAATAAAAAGCCCCGGATTGACCGAGGCTGTTGAGGGCTCATGCATCATTGGCGACCGGCCTCGACCGTGCCTTGTAACCCGGTAGCGCCGCGGCATACGCCAGCGCCTGTTCACGGGAACCGAAGGATGCCAGGCGATCAGCCTTGGTACAGACGCGCCACGGGCCGCTGTTGACCTGCACGATGTCATAACCGTTGAGATGCAGCTTGTTCAGCATGGGAGTGCTCATAGTCACCTCTCTCTCCAGAGATAATCCAGGTGTTTGCCCGGTCTACCATACACCCGCTGACGACGAGGCAGCCTACCGGACGTCGAGTCAGCGGTAGGCTGGCAACCCCCATCGCGCGAGGTCAAACGCCTCCAGGCTCAGCAGTCTTCCATCCGCATGCAGGAACTTCTCCTGCGGCATCGCCGGGTCCGGGATGGCCACGGCGTACATGCCGGCCGCCTTGGCCGCAGTGATACCGAATGGCGAATCCTCGAACACCAGGCATTCAGCGGGCGTCACTCCCAGTCGCTGGGCGGCCACCAGGAAGATATCCGGCGCCGGCTTGGCAGCGCCTACCTGAGGGTCATCGGCGGTGACGATGGCATCGAACAAGCAGAACCAGTCGCGGTGCAAGGTGGTTTTCAGTTCGAAATAGTGCCGCGACGAACTGGTACCCACCGCAATCGGCACACCGTGGGCCGACAAATGCCGCACCAGCGCCTGGGCCCCGGCCATGGCCGCCGCCTGGGGGAACCGCGCATTCATCAATGGTGTGCGTTCCTGCAAGAACGTCTCGGGGCTCATCGGCAAGCCCACGGCCTGCACGATATAGCTGGCCAGTTCATAAGCCCCCAGGCCGATGGTGTTCTGCTTCATGCTCCAGTCAAAGGTGCGGCCGTAGCGGTCGGCAATCAGTTGGGTGACTTCGGTGTAGATGCCTTCGGTGTCGAGCAGCAGGCCGTCCATGTCGAAGATCACGGCCTTGATCGGCGCGGGTAGCGGTGCATTCATCACGGTGTCCTCAGGTGCGCCCGGCGTAATGGTCGATCAAGCGGTTGAGCAAAATCGCCAGCACGATGATCACCCCGGTGATCGCCATCTGGTAGAACGAGCCCAGCCCCAGCAGGTTGAAGATATTGCGCAACACCTGCAGCAGCATCACCGCCACCGCCGTGCCTACCACGCTGCCGCGCCCGCCGAACAGGCTGGTGCCACCCAGCACCACGGCGGCAATTGCATCCAGTTCCAGGCCCTGGGCAGCGGTCGGTTGGCCGACGTGCAGGCGTGAGGTCATCAACAAGCCGGCGAATGCTGCCAGGCCGCCGCAGATGGCGAACACCGCAATCGTCACCGCCCGCACCGGCACGCCGGACAGCCGCGCAGCCTCCAGGTTGCCGCCGGTGGCCAGCACATACTCGCCAAACACCGTGTAGCGCAGCACCAGCCAGGCGATGACGGTGATCAGGATAAAGATCAGCCCCAGCACCGGAAACGCAATGCCAGCGCTGGGCCAGATGTCGATCATGGCCGAGCCGAACGAGGTGAAGCTGGCCGGCAATCCGCCAATCGGCGCACCGTCGGATGCCAGGAAGGTGGCCCCGCGCAGCGACACCAGCCCGGCCAGGGTGATGATAAAACTCGGCACCTTGCCAAACACCGTGAGGCTGCCCATCAAGGTGCCGATGGCCAGTCCCACCAGCAACGTGGCCGGCACCGCCAGCCAGCCGCTGACCTGCTGCTGCAGGAGCACCGCCACCAGGATCCCGCCGAAGGCACACAGGCTGCCCACCGACAGGTCGATATTGGCCGTGAGGATAACGAAGGTCATGCCGATGGCGATGATCCCGACAATCGCCCCCTGCTGGAACAGGTTGGCGATGTTGCCGAAGGTCAGGAAGTCGTCCGACAGGAACGTCGCCACCACCACCGCAAACAGGAAAATGAACACAAAGTTGTAGCGCATCACCCACTCCAGCACCGCACTGCGACGGCGGCTGGTGAGGGTCACGGGCTTATCGAAAACCGGGCTTGGGTTGCTTGCAATAGTCATGGTTCTACACTCGTTCTACCGATAAGGATGGCCTGGTCGATCTGGTCGCGACTGGCAGTCAAGGGGTCGAAACACAGCGCGTTGCGCCCCTCATGCATCACCCAGATGCGGTCGCAATTGACGTACAACTCGTCCAGCTCGCTGCTGGCGACCAGCACCGCCGCCCCTTCCTGCGCCAGGCTGCGGGCCAGGGCATAGAGGTCGGCCTTGGCGCCGACATCCAGGCCACGACTGGGCTCGTCCAGCAGCAACAGGCGCGCGCCGTCGATCACCCACTTGGCCATGACCACCTTCTGTTGATTGCCGCCGGAGAGCTGGCGTACCGGTTGCTCAAGGTTGTCGAGCTTGGTCTGCAAGCGCTGCAGCACCGGGCCGGCGCGGTCCTTGGCCTGGCGATGGGAAAACCAGTTCAAGTGCCGGGTGTGCACCAGGCAGGCATTGCGGTAGATCGGCGCATCCAGCAGCAGGCCTTCGGTCTTGCGGTTTTCCGGCACCAACCCGACGCCCTGGCGGATCGCCTGGCGCGAGGTTTGCGGCTGATAAGGCTGGCCAAACAGTTCAACATCGCTGTCGTTGCGCCCCACGCCAAACAAGGCTTTGAGCAACGTGCTGCGCCCTGCCCCGTTAAGCCCGGCAAGCCCGATAATTTCGCCCTGACGCACTTCCAGCCCCTGCACGTCCAGGCCCTGCTCGCCTTGCAGCCGGCGAATATTCAGCGCCAGGTTGTCCCGCGGCGCCTGACGCGGGCTGCGTTCCAGCAGGTCGCGGTGCTCGCCGACCACGGCGGCGATCAGCGCCTGGTCGTCGATCTGCGCCAGCTCGTGGGTTTGCAGGGTTCGCCCGGCACGCAGCACCGTGACCCGGTCACCGATCTCGCGAATTTCATTCAAGCGGTGGCTGACATACAGCACCGCCACACCCGCCGCAGTGATCTCGCGAATCACCTGGAACACCCGCTTGAGTTCGGTCTCGTTCAGCGCCGCCGAAGGCTCATCCATCACCACCAGCCGGGCCTCACAGGTCAGTGCCCGGGCGATGGCCGCCAATTGCTGGTTGGCAATCGACAGGCTGCCCACCCGGTCGGAACTCGAGAAGTTGGCCCCGACCCGCAACAGTGCGGCCTTGGCCAACGCACTGCGCTTGCCCCGGGAAATAATCCCGAAGCGCTGGGGCGCATAGCCGAGCATCAGGTTCTCTTCGACGGTCATCTGCGGGATCAGGTCGAGCTCCTGATAGATCATCGCGATCCCGGCCTGGCGCGCCTGTTGCGGGTTCTTCAGTTCCACCCGCCGGCCCGCCACCGACATCTCGCCGCCATCCGGGCGATGGGCGCCGGCGACGATTTTCAACAGGGTACTTTTGCCCGCGCCATTGGCACCCAGCAGGCAATGCACCTCACCGGGCCGAACGTCAAGGGAGGCATCGGTCAGCGCCACCACATTGGGCGGAAAACGCTTGCTGACATGACGGATATCCAGGGCCAACTCACTCATGATCCTGCTCCAGCAAATAGCGGGCGGTGGCCGCGTCGGTGGCCAGCACATTGACATAGCCGGCCTTGACGCTGGCGTGGACGATGCGGTGCTTCTGCGCGCCGACGCACACGGCAATGGACCAGGCCTTGTCGCGCAAGGCGGCCAACGGCAGGCCCAGGGTGCGGGCGTCGAGTTCGGGCATCACCGGTTCACCGTCCATGCCGATAAAGCGGCCCATGATGTCGCCGACGGCGCCCAGGCGTTCCAGCTCTTCGAGCAATGGCCGGTCGATGTAACCCGACTCCATCAACACCGAATGATCAGACAACTCCCCCAGGCTGAAACACGCCACCGGCGCCTGTTGCCCGAGGCGCAATACCTGGGCGATCACCGGGTCCTGCTCCAGCGCTTCGCGGGTATGCGCATGCCCGAGAATCGCCGGCACCGGCAGCAACGTGGCCTGGCCACGGGCAGCCTGGGCGAAGCGCTCGGCGACGTTATGGCTGGACTCGCCCATCGAACGGGTATTGATCGCGCCGTTCAGCAGCACCACGTTGACCCCCTCGTTCCAGCGCGGCACCAGCCACTGGGCCATTTTGGTCAGGGTGCGGCCCCACGACACGCCGATCAGCGCCGGCATCGGCTGCAAGTTGCACAGGTAACGGGCGGCGGCCTGGGTCACCACGTTCAGCGCGGTGTCGGCATCTTCCACATCCAGCACCAATGCTTCACGCAGGCCGAAACGCCGTTGCAAGGCTACTTCCAGCTGCGGCAAGCGCGCCGAGCGGGCGACGATATCGATGCGCACCACCCCGCAATCCCGCGCCTCGCGCAGCAAGCGGCTGACTTGCCAGCGGGTCAGGCCGGTCTCCCGGGAGATATCGCTTTGGGTCTTTTCCAGGTCGTAATACAGCTTGGCCACCTGGACCATCAAGTCATCACGCTGGGAATCGGCCGACAACCGCGTGGCAAACGTTTCTTCAGGATGGGCGCTCATGCTGCCGGCCTTACGCCGAGCGTGCGGTTCGCCGGTGGCTTGCAACTGATGGGCGCGACGCTGTCGGTGGCGGCGCGATAGCGGCCCAACAGCTCGATGTATTGCTCGTGGGCGTAAGGGTCGGGCTCGATCAGCCGGCCGATGGTGGTGAAGTCGGTAGCGGCTTCCTGCAAGGTGCCGAACTCGCCGAGGGCGCAGGCGGCAGCGGCGGCGGTGCCGATCAGGGTGAGGTTGTCGTGGGGCACCATTTCGAACGGCACACCGGTGGCATCCACCGTGGCCTGCAACCATAACGGGTTCTTCTGGAAACCACCGGCGGCGACCACCCGGGTGATCTCGATGCCCTCGGAGCGCCAGGTGTGAAAGATGTTCGCCGAGCCCAGGGCAATCGCTTCCACCGAGGCGCGGTACAGGTCATGCCGGTCATGGTTCAGCGACAGGCCCATGATCGCGCCGCGCATGTCCGGTGAGCGGTACGGTGTACGGTTGCCCATCCAGTAATCGAGCACCAGCAAGCCGGTGGAGCCGGGCTGCAGTTCTGCGGCCTGGCGGATCAGGCGCTGGTGCCCGGCATCGTCGAGGCCGAACATCTTTTGCGCCAGCCAGTTGAGGATCGAACCGGCGGAGACTTGCCCGCCTTCCATCAACCATTGGCCGTCGAGCAAGGCGCCGGGGTACGGGCCCCAGATGCCCGGTACGTCGATGCGTTGCGGGGTGTGCATCAGTTGCACCACCGAGGTACCACCGATAAACAACAGCTCGCCGGCGCCAGTGGTGCCGGCACTGAGCATTGCCATGTGGGCGTCGATTCCGCCCTGGGCCACCAGCGTGTCGCGGCTCAGGCCCAGATGATTGGCGGCATCGGCGCTCAATGGGCCGATCCGGCCACCAACCTTGATCACTTCCTGAGGGAGTTTTTGCGCCAGTTCAGGCACGCCCAGTTCGGCGTACAATTCCACCGGAAAACGCTGCTGCAAGGTGTCGTAATTCCACTTGCAACTGGCATTCAATTGGGAGGCGACCCAGCGCCCGGTCAACTGAAAGTTGATCCAGTCCACGGCCTCGCAAATACGCTCGGCGCGCTGGTAAACCTGAGGCTCGTGCTCGGCCAGCCACATGGCCTTGGGCACCAGCCATTCCACCGCGTCACCGCCCTGGTTCATCATCGGGTGGCTGACGTGGGCGGTGCGCGACGACTCGGCAGCGGCGCGGCAATCCATCCATAACAACGCCGGGGCCAGGGGTTGGCCGTCCGCCTGGGCAACCACCACGGTGGAGGCTGTGGTGGCGACGCACACCGCCGCCACCTGCGGGTGCCCGGCCTGGGCCATCAACTGCCGGCAGGCCTTGCCCAGCGCCGACCACCAGTCCGCCGGCGCCTGCTCGGCCCAACCCAACTGCGGGTATTGCGTGGCATACGGCGCCTCGGCGACGTGTACCAGTTTGTGGCTGTGCAGGTCATACAAACCGGCCCGCACCCCACCTGTTCCGAAATCCAGTCCCAACAACAAGGTCATCGGTAGTTCTCCTGCGTCTTGTAACAACGCTTTTTGTTTTAAGCCCGGCAACGCACAGCGCCGTCGGGCTTGGCGACACACAGCTGACGGCGTGGCTCAGGGACGGAAAATCACCTTGGCCGCGACTTCGCTGCGATCGGCATAGCGCTTGAACATCGCCGGCAATTCATCCAGCGGCAAGTCGTGGGTAATCATGAACTGCCACTGCAATTCACCGGAAGCCAGCTTGTCGATGGAGGCCGTCCACTCATCGCCCGGGAACGGTGCCGAGAACGAGTTCCAGGCGCCGTGCAGGGAGATTTCCTGGCGCAGGAAGTGCGAGAACGTCGCAGTGCTGAGGGCCACGTCACTGGTGGGAATGCCGATAAACACCACATGCCCGCCAGCCTTGGTCAGTTGCACGGCCTGGTTGATCGAGCTGGGATGGCCTGCCGCTTCAATCACCAGTTGGCAACGGGGCAACTCGGCATCCGCCGCGCCGCTGAGCAGGGTGTGGGTGGCGCCGGCTTCGCGGGCCATGGCGAGTTTCTCTTCGGCGATGTCGATGGCGACGATGTCCTTGGCCCCCATGATCCGCAGCCACTGGATCGCAAACAGGCCGATCGGCCCGCAACCTACCACTGCCCCGCTCTGCCCGGCCTTGAAGTCGGCTTTCCAGATCGCATGCAGGGCAATCGCCGCCGGGTCCACCAGGGACGCGGCAATCGGGTCCATGCCTTGGGGCACCTTGATCAGGTTGCTCAGCGGCACATTGACGTACTCGGCATATGCGCCGTCGCGGCGGCTGCCGAAGTAATCGTAGCGCTCCGAGCGGGACGGAAAGCCTCGGGCATATTGGTCGCTGCTAACGTCCGGGATCATCGGCGGCACTGTCACCAGTTCGCCGATGGCATAGCCTTCGACACCGCTGCCGATCTCTTCGATAAAGCCTGCGAATTCATGGCCGCAAATCAGCGGCATCACATGGGCGCCCTTGCTCAGCATGCGCGGGATATCCGAGCCGCACACGCCGCAGGCGGCGACCCGAACCAGCGCGTGGCCGGCCTTGACCGCAGGTTTTGGAACATCTTCGACCCGGATATCGCCCGGTTGGTACATGACGGCAGCTTTCACAGTGAATTCCTCTGTTGAGTGACGAGTGCGTTCGAACAGGCACCTACCGCAAGAGGTGCCCGCAAAAATCCATAGCGTGGCGGCGCAGATCCGTCAGAGCGCGCCGGGGCGGTATTCGCCGAAGGTAGAGTCATGCTTGACCTCGGCCACGTTGGCCTTGGTCACCACCTGGGTGCCGGCGTCGACAAAGTTCGGCACCGACTTGCCGGCCGCCAGGGCCCGCGCCGCCTCAATGGCGACCTCGCCCAGGTAGCGTGGGTCGTTGAGGGCGGTGGCCACGTATTGATCGCCGCTCTGGATGGCATTCAAGGCCTCGGACAAGCCGTCGATCCCGGCCACGAGGACGTCTTTCTTGCCGCTTTCGGTGAGCACTTGCAGCGCGCCCATGGCCATGTCGTCGTTATGCGCGATCACCGCCTTGAGGTCCGGGTGCGCTTGCAGCAAATCCTGCATTGCCGTGACTGCGTTGGCGCGCATGTACTCGCTGTAGGGGCCGTCGATGATCTTGAAGTCGGTGCCGGCCAAAGCGGTGTGGAAGCCCTTGCGGCGTTCTTTCATTACCGTACCGCCGGCGTCGCCCTGGATCTCGATGATCTTGCCCTTGGTCACACCGCGCTGCTTGAGCGCGGCGAGCAGCGCCTTGCCGGACAGCTCGCCCATCTCGGCATTGTTACGGCCAATGGTGGTGGCGACCGGGGCATTGATTGCGCGGTCGACGGCAATCACCGGCACCTTGGCGCGTTTGGCGGCGTCGAGGGCCGCGCCCACGGCGTCGGGGTTCACGGCGTTGATGATGAGGATGTCGACCTTACGGGTCAGCAGGTCCTGGATATCGTTGTTCTGCTTGCTGATATCGCCGTTGGCGTCGAGGAAGATCAGCTCGTCGCCGCCCTTCGCCGCTGCAGTCTTGGCGCCGTCGCGCAGTTGTACATAGAAGGGAGATTGCAGGGTGACCTGGCTGAAACCGATCTTCAGATCCTTGGCCTGGGCGTTCAGCGCCAGCGCCGAGGCCGCGACAGCCAGTGCAAGGGCCAGCACATGAACAGGTTTACGGGCTATCTGGAGCATGGTGATTCCTATTTTTATTGTTGTCAGGATTCGGGCACGGCCTTCAGGGAGGCCGTGCTCACAAATGTGAACCGCGATCACATTTGAAAAACTATGCCTTGCTCCCGAGAGTGTCAAGGCCAATTTGTTAGATTCCGAACAAATGAAATAAAAATCACAATGCTGTTTGAGTCAGATCAGCAGGATCGCCCCGCTGTCCCTGATCACCTGCTGCTGTGCCGCCTCGAGCCCGGGGTCGCTGATCACCCGCTGGAAGTCCGACAGCTCGGCAAAGTGTGCCGCACGTACTTCGTCGAACTTGCTGTGGTCGGCCACCAGCACGCAGGTCTGCGCCCGCGCCATGACCCGGCGCTTGACCTCCACTTCGTTGAGGTTGTAGCAGGTCACACCGTGGGCGGCGCTGACGCCGGCCGCGGAAATGAACGCCCACGCCACACGGATGCCATCCAGGATGCCCGCCTCGGCATGGCTCTCGAAGACCATGTTGCGCCGATGAAAGGTGCCACCGCAGAGGATGATGGTGCAGTGGGGCTTTTGCTGGAGCTTGAGCAATACGTTGAGGGAATTGCACAGCGCGGTGAACTCCAGGTCATCCGGCAACGCCTCGATAATGAACGGCGTGGTGGTGCCGCAATCGATAAACACCGTGTCGCCGGGGCGCACCAGGCTGGCGGCCAGCACGCCGATCTGACGCTTCTCGGCGACGTGGCGCTGGTCTTGTTCGGCGACCTGGTAATCGGGCTCCGGCGGCCCGCTGCGGGTTACGTGCCCGCCCAACAGGCGCAGGCCCTGTGGGCTGTCTGCCAGGTCGCGGCGCAGGGTCATTTCCGATACGCCCAGCAATGCGGCCATGTCACGCAAGTGAATCGCCGACTCGCCCTGCAAGGCCTTGTGCATGGCCCGAAATCTTTCGCTTTTCTTTGAATCCACTGCGTTCCAACCCTCGTTGAATACGTGCCCTTGATCAGGACAGTCACAAATTCCATTTACAATGTTATTTATTTCACATTTAATGCATCCAACTTAACACAAACCGCCTTTTCCCAGCACCTCATCCTTACAGGACACTTGCCATGCCGACTGATCCGTTGCCGCTCGCAGCCTATATCGACCACACCCTGCTGGCCGCCGATGCTTCCCAGGCGAGCATTCGCCAACTGTGCGCCGAGGCCCGCGAGCATGGCTTCAAGTCCGTGTGCGTCAACAGCGCCAACGTGCCGCTGGCCGCCGAATGCCTGCGCGACGCCGCGCCGTTGGTCTGTGCCGTCGTCGGCTTCCCCCTGGGTGCGGGCTTGAGTGCAGCCAAGGCTTATGAGGCAAAGCTTGCGATCGAGGCCGGTGCAGGCGAGATCGACATGGTGCTGAACATCGGCTGGCTGAAGGATGGCCTGCTGGACCAGGTACGCGACGATATTGCCCAGGTGCTGGCGGCCTGCGGCGCGGTGCCGCTGAAAGTCATCCTCGAGACCGGCCTGCTCGATGACCAGCAGAAAACCCATGCCTGCAGCCTGTGCCGCGAGCTGAACGTGGCGTTCGTCAAGACCTCCACCGGTTTCGGCCATGGCGGCGCGACATTGGCGGATGTGCGCCTGATGCGCGGCGTGGTGGGGGCGCAGATAGGCGTGAAGGCGTCGGGCGGCGTGCGCGATCTGGCGACGGCCCAGGCGATGATCGAAGCCGGTGCTACGCGCCTGGGTAGCAGCTCCGGGATCGCCATCGTCAGCGGCGCAAAGGCGGCCGCGGGCGCCTACTGAGTTGAGTGCAGCGCTGGCGCCCTTTCACAACCCTTTCACAGTCGGGCGCCTATGGTCACCTCAGCTCCTGGTGAAAACCTTTAAGCCCGCGCTCCCCATCGCGGGCTTTTCTTTGCCCGGAATTTATCCGCAGGTCATCTACAGCCGGCGTGGCGGTGAGCCGGCGCAGGCCACGCCCTCCAGGCAGAATACAAACGGGGCTACCACTTGAATTTCGCCTTTGAGCAGCATTGAGGGTGGAGGCGCAGGCACTGGCGACGCCGCCGGAACGAATCGCTCCACGGCGCTGACGAACAGATCCGAACCTGTATGGCTGATGACTTTGTGGCGTATCAGGTTGCCTTTGGCGTCGACCACAAATTCAACCCTGACCAGGCCGGTCAATCCTTGCAGGCGAGCTTCTTCGGGGTACGACTTGAAGTGATTGAGGTGAGTGAGCAACTGGTATTCCCATAAGCGTTGTTCTGCCAGTTGTTCCCGGGTGGGGCCGCTCGTGCAGGCACAAAGCAGTAAGACAAGTGCGATCCAGCTGTATTTCATAAACGCAGTTCCGTTGACGTTTGGTGTGCAAGGTGAGGCTAATCAAGGCTCGGTGCGTCAGCGTGTTATCCAGGTCGAACAGAATGGCCCGTGGGTACACGAATGCTTCTTGTGGAAAACCAAATCTGCCTCTCAGGCGGTGGTACTGACGATGGAACCGGTACCGCTTCCACCGTCGGAAGTTAGTGCCTGCAACAACGCCGAAGACGCAGACTGCAATGCAGCTGCCGTTGCGGCAATCTGCGCCTGGGCGGCAGCCACGGCGGCCGCTTTGGCGTCTGCGCTTTGATTGCTGGCCTGGGCCTTTTGCATGTTTTGCTGCTGCTCTTGAAGCTGCTTTTGCAACTCCGCAATCTGCTTTTTCAGCGCCTTGACGGTGTCGGACTCCTGCGACGTGGATGCCGCCTGGCCGCCACCTGCAGCGGGCGCACTTTTGGCACCCGTGTCCGGGTTGAGACTCAAGGTTCCAGAGTCTTCGGTCTTGGAGCTATCGCTGACGCTGGCCGGACTTGGGTTGGCGGGTACTGAAGCGAGACTGCTGACGTTCGTGATCATGTCAAATATCCAATTCCGGTATCGATGTTAATTGATCGGCGCTTAAGCTGATTACTTTAACCCGTTATCGACCCTACCGAACCTGGCGACAACAGCGGACCAATTCAGCGGCAAGGTCTCGAAAAGACGTTGACCAGGCTTCCATCCGGATCACGCAGCAATACCGAAGTGTTGCCCCATGGCATGACTGTCACCGGCATCACCACATCAGCCCGACCGATACGCAGCAGGACAGCCTCCACATCGTCCACTTGAAACTCCAGGATCGCCGAACGGTTGCTGGCGGCGACTGCCAGTCCATCGTTGTGAAGGCGGACCAGGCGCTCATCGGCTATGGCCAGGACGACGCCGTCGAGGTGAATTTCAGCGAACCCGTCAGCCAGGTGCCTTGGCTCGACAGTCGAGAGGTTGTGATAGAACTGAACGAGCCGTTCAAAGTGGTTGGTAACGAGACGAACAGACGAGAATTTCATCATTTGACCTGACAGGAGTGAGAGAACTCACCTTAATTCAAGCCCGCGTCAGTTCCTGACAGTAGCGTTGTCATCAGTCGATGATCACATCGCGACCCTAAGATGAAACAGTGAGCAGTTGCGGCGAGCTGGCCCGGCGTTTGATTGCCGGGCCAGAGGGCGGAGTCAAAGCAGTACAGTAGCAAGCATGCCCAAGGCGCCGAGGACAAACCCGATGAGCGCGCCACGCCCTGGTGCTTCATGGAACAGCGCCCAGACCACCACGGGCTCAAGCAGCACCAGGGAGGTGACTGAGACCACGGTGACGACCCAGATATCACCGACCGCCACGTAACCCAGCCAATACGCACCCAACAGGCAAAGCCCGGCAAAACACATCAGCACAACGGGAAGGACGAACGCCTCCCATGAACCATGCCCTGTCTGGGCAAGCCTGGCGGTTACCACCTCGCTGTAGATTGCACAAAACTCCCCCACCACCATCAACCCTAGAGCAGAAACTCCGAGTAGTTCTTTGGACATATCAAAAACTCCTTCGTATTCAACGCAATATTTTTCAGCTCCCAGCGAGCAATGCCGCTGCCCAGGAGCGTGTTGCAGTGATACGAAGCAGCCTTGAACAGGCCTGAATTACCGAAGTGCTTTTCCATGCTCATGTCCTTCAAAGGGTGAGTCTCAGCGCCCGGAAAAGGGCGCTCGCTGCGATCATACGTTCCGACAGCCCGCCTGAACAACCTGCCCCCTCTCGGTCTGCCGCGAAGTGCTTGTGCTGGATCAGTGAGCGTTGAACCAGTCGGGGGCACAACCGGAAAATGACACCAATGGTCGTTTCAAAAACAGGTTCCGGTCGTAATGTCAGTGAGCAAAAGCAGGCTTGCTGTAGTCGAAAAGAGGCTTTGCGACTAAACCGGTATAGGGGACATCGCCAAATGAGCAAGGGTAGGCCCCCTACCCCCACGGTGGCCGAACACCCGGCGCACCCGGCACATTGAAGGACCGACGCCATGCAGAACCTCAAGATCGCGACATTCAATGTCAACGGCATAAAGACGCGACTGCCCAACCTTCTGCAGTGGCTGGAAAAGGAGCGCCCGGACATCGTCTGCCTGCAGGAACTGAAGGCGCAAGACAACGCGTTCCCCGCTGGAGAACTTGAGGCGGCGGGCTATGGCTCATTGCACCATGGCCAGGCATCCTGGAACGGAGTGGCAATTCTCGCGCGGGATTCCGAACCCCTTTTGATCCATAAGGGCCTGCCGGGAGCCAAGGACGACTCGCAGTCTCGATACCTGGAAGCGGCTGTCCATGGCGTGATTGTCGGATGCCTGTACCTGCCCAACGGCAACCCTCAACCCGGGCCAAAATTTGATTACAAGCTCGCGTGGTTCGAGCACCTGATCTCCCACGCTGCAACACTGCAGGCCAGCGAACATCCGGTGGTCCTGGCCGGTGACTACAACGTGGTGCCCACCGACCTGGACATCTACAACACCCGCTCATGGCTCAAGGATGCCCTCCTCCAGCCAGAAAGCCGTGAGTGCTTTCAAAGGCTGCTTTCCCAGGGCTGGATCGACTCGCTGAGGCACCTGTACCCGGAAGAGCGGGTGTACACGTTTTGGGATTATTTCCGTCAGCATTGGCAGAAGAATTCCGGGCTGCGCATCGACCATCTGCTGCTCAACCCGGTACTCGCGCCGTACCTGAAAAACGTCGGCGTAGATGCATGGGTACGGGGTGAAGAGCATGCCAGTGATCATGCGCCGACGTGGATCGAGATCTCATCACGGCAAACCCGGTCAAGAAAGAAGCCAAAACGCAGTTGATCACAAGCCACGACGCTGACTACCGGCACGCGTGCCGGTCCCCGACTCACCCATCCCAAGGTGTGATCCGGGCTTACTGATGGGGCACGAATTTCGCGAGCATCAGCCAGCGACTTATGGCCGCAACGAGTTCGGTCTTGCACTCCACCGGCAGCCAATGCCCGCCAGGCAGGCTCGCCACTGTGAGGTCTGCGCAGGCCGCACGCATTGGATCGCCCAACTGATTGCCGTTGATGGTATTCATCGGGTCGTAATCACCGTTCACAAACAGGACGGGCATGGACAGGCGGCCGCCATCGGGTGCGCGATGGGCATATTCGATGTTGGCGTCGTCGTTCAGATACCACGCGCAGGGCGTGCGGAAACCATGCTCCTCGAACGTGCGCACCAGTACCGCGAAGTCCGTCTCGGGCCAGAGCGCCGGGTCTGGCGGGGTCGGGGGAGCCCGGTGCGCTTCGCCAAACCGCCCGCCTTTGCGGGTCACTTCGGCATTGGAGGCGACCCTGGCGATGCTTGCAGGGTCGCCTCTTTGATAAATCGACGCCAGCGATGCTGCTTTGTCCGCGTCAAGATCAGCCACGGCGGACGCAAAATGCGTGTTGTAGTAGCGGTAATAGTCCCATTGGCCGTCTGGATACTGGTCGACCGGGTAAATCCCTCGGTCAACCAGCGGTATGAGCGTCGCCAGCGCGTTCGTCGAAGGAAAGTACGGAACCGAAACCAGCACAACGCCGCGGCTGCGCCAAGGTTCATGGGCGACCAGTTCACCGGCCACGACGCTGCCCCAATCGTGGCCCACCCAGATGGCGGGCGTTCCACCGAGATGGTCATGCAGCTCTGTCATGTCTGCCACGATGTTTTCAATCGTGTACGCATTGATCGCGGCCGGCGCCGAAGAGCCGCCATAGCCGCGCATATCGGGTGCGACGCAGTGCCAGCCTTGGGCAGCGAACGCTTCCATCTGTGCACGCCAGATCAAACCGAGTTCGGGCCAGCCATGCAGGAACATCATCAATGCCCCGTCGGCAGGTCCCGATTCCAGATAATGCGTTGTGTGACGGGGCGTACTGAAGATGCGCGAAGTCAGCTTGAAAGTGGACATAGGATCTCCTCATGTCATACCGGCGCGATGTTTCACTGTAGGTCACCTCGAGTGCGTGAGCACCACTGCCCGCGTATTTTCAGGTAGCACTTATCCTGGGATCGGGAGCAAAAGAACTGAAGCAACCACACGTCAATCAACGTTGTAGAAAATTTGAATTAGCCAGTTGCCCGGCCGGTCAAGAATTATGAACGCAGTAAATCTGACGAGGTAACAGCAATGACTATCCAGGCAGAGACACTCGTACAACTGACCGAAGCCCTGCAAGAGCGAGGCATGCATCTGGTTTCAGATGTTCACTTCACCCGCGCGCCCTATCGGCAGAATCACCTCTGGGTCTGCACCGTAGCGTAACGATCCCTTATGATGCTTGCCTGCCAGAAGGCCGCCAACCGCGACAGATGGATCAATGCGAACACTCTTATGGATAAGCCCGATGCGGATCAACGTTCTGACAATTTCCCTGGCCACCTTGATGATGACCGGGTGTGCCAACCATGGCGCCAAGCCTTCGACGCACGCGGTGGCGACTCAAGATAACGTAGTCGGCATCTGGGCCATGGTTCCTCTGCGCAACGGAATTGCCAACGTGGTCGAATACAGCGCTGATGCCAAAGCCACATTGCATCCATTCAACTGCGCTGAACCCGGGAAGCACCAGGAAAAAGAAGTGAGCGACTTCAAGGTGTCCGACGATGGAAAGGTCATCCATCTCAAATCACCTTCAGACAACTTCGACCTGAAGGTCCTGGCATTCGACCCGCAGACCATGACGCTGAGCATGGATGTTTCGGATACGAGCCTGACCTTCAACTACGTAAAAGTCAGTAACGTCGCACCGCTGTGTGCCCTTTATCCAAACGCCGCCGCTGAAGCTGCGCGCAAAACCCCTTTCAAGGCCAGTGACTTTGTAGCGGATCCCGGGATACCTGCCCACTCCGGTATGGAGCGATATATGGGCAAGTGGGCAAATGACAAAGGCGAGCTAGAGGTAGAAGTCATCATGGGTCCCAACGGCAGTGCCTACCTTTACATGGCTTCCAGCAAAAACTGGCACTTCCTGTACAACGAGGTGCATTGGGTAGGCGACGAACTGCATTTTGAAAGCTATGCCTATTCAGACCTTCCCTCTCTTTACAGCCACCCTTTCCATAAATCCAAGACCCACAGCATTCTTCAGCCGAGCGGCGACGGAGGATTACGTTATTCGATCTTTATCGAGAAGCGTCGGTACGAATTTCCATTGAGCCGGGCGAAGAACTGAGGTTGAGGTAGCGCAGTACTGTTGCGATGACCGGGCGGTGCATCTGCAACGCAGAAGGCAAGGAAGCCTCGCAAACGAAGTGGATTGCGGACCTGTTGAAAAATTGCCGACCGGAAACAAACAAGGGCTTGCATCAGCTTTCGCCCGCAAACCCTTGGTTTTAGATGGTGCCCGAAGCCGGAATCGAACCGGCACGCCCTTACGAGCGGGGGATTTTAAGTCCGGAAACTAATCCTTTAAATACATAGGCATAGAAGCAATTCCTTTCCGCATCAAAGATAAAAATGACCCTCTACAGCCCAGCAAATTCAAGGGCCGGCATTTTTTTGCGGAAAGGAATTAACCCCTCCCCGGCGTCCTGCCGATCGAACACATACCCAAAAACTCTGAACAAGAGCGGGCTGCCTTTTCAGGCTTGGCCAACTTCCTCCAGCGCAGCATCCCCTCGAAGTCTGACCTCTTCTTTTATCTCCGCAACGAGCCTGGCGATTGCGCGGCTTGATCCCAACGTTTTTGGATCAACCCCGGCGACCGTCAACAATTCCTGCTGAGTCATAGGGTCGATCAGCTGAATGTTGAGTGAGTCATACCTGATCGAGCACACGCACCTGGTGGGAAGGAACGCCGTCTCAATTATATGGCGTAACTCTAAGGTAGAGATCATCAGGTGACCCTTTAAACCAATGGATAGAGGCCTTTCGGCGCGGCGATGTGGCTTAGGGACCCTAAATGTAAAAACGTTCAAGTTAGTACATGTTAGTTTAGTTTTTGAGACGTGGTTCACGCATCGTAGCCGTCCGTCGTATGGCCATGGAGCTTAGAAGGTAAAGCATAGTTCGCCTGCTGCTACGCTGTTCACTCCACCAGAGGAACGCCGATGCCCAACTCAGACCTGCTCCCTTCCCTGCTCTCCAAGCTCTACGAAAACCAGCTGGCCCTCGAAGCCTCCATCATGGAGCTATCTAACTGGGTCGAGCAGCGTGGTTCCGCCGATGTAGCCGAGAACGTGCGCGGCGCTCTGCACACCATCGACGAGAATGAAGAGTTCATAAAGCTGACCCTGGCCGTCCTCATGTCGCCCGAGTGAAGTTGATCTGGCGCTGAGCGCTTCACTACTTGCAAGCAACCGACCACAGCTGATCGAGCTTCGTGGTGTAGCTCTGGCTCATCATTTCCCGGCGCATCCCCCAGTCGGGGTTCGTCGGCACACTGGCCGACCGCAGCGTTCCTCTTCCCCACCTGTCGTTGATCTGGTCCAGCACGGTCATCACCCGGGTGGCCTCCGCTGGCTGAGACACCGCAAATAGATCGTCTGTGTATTCGCCTGGCTGGCACAGATTGAGCAACATCACCTCGGCCTTGCTGTATTTGAATCCTGGGCGGTAGATGTGGTCGAGCGCATCGACGGCTGCTTTGGTCAGCAGCCGCACGTCGTCGGTCGGGTACGGCATGTCCACCACTACCCCATTGGCATACTTGGCTTCTTCGGGGTTAAACATGCCTGTGCGGATGCAGACACGGACCTTTTTGCACAGCGAGTTTTGGGCTCGCAGCTTTTCAGAGGCACGCATCATGTAGGTAGCCACCGCCTCCTTGATCGGCGGCAGCTCGGTCAGGCGCTTTCCGAACATCCGGCTACAGCAGATTTCCTGCTTGGGTGGGTCGGGCTCGTCCAGCTCCAGGCATGAGGTGCCGGCCAGTTCGCGGGCGGTCTTCTCGATTACCACGCTGAATTTTTTGCGGAGCGTCCAGGGGTCGGCCTTGGCCAAGTCCATCGCTGTCTTGATGCCCATGGTGTCCAGGTGAAGTTTCATCTTTCTGCCGACACCCCACACCTCCGAAACGTCGGTGTTGCGCAATACCCAGTCACGCTTTACCGGGTCGGTGATATTCACCACGCCGCCGGTCTGGGCCTGCAGGCGCTTCGCTGTGTGGTTGGCCAGCTTGGCCAAGGTCTTTGTATGGGCGATTCCGACGCCCACCGGGATTCCAGTGCACTGAAAGACCCGTGCGCGGATCTGGCGCCCGAGGACATCCAGGCTACCAATACCGGTCAGGTCGGCGAAGGCCTCATCAATGCTGTAGATCTCGACGGCGGGCACTATGCTCTCGATCAGCGTCATGACCCGCTCACTCATGTCCCCGTACAGGGCGTAATTTGAGGAAAATGGGACAATGCCGTGCTGCTTGAGCTTGTGCTTGATCTGGAAATACGGCTCGCCCATCTTAATGAAAGGCTTTGCGTCGTAACTTCGGGCGATGACACAGCCGTCGTTGTTGCTGAGCACCACAATGGGCACCTTCGCCAAGTCGGGGCGGAACACACGCTCGCAGCTTGCATAAAAGCTGTTGCAGTCGATTAGCGCAAAGACAGGTGGCGACTCAGACATGGCTGCGCACGGTGCTGGTGATTACGCCCCAGATCGACAGCTCGTCGCCCTCCAAAATGTACCGCGCCGGGTATTTCGGGTTCTCCGACAGAAGGATCACCTCTTTCCCGCGCTTACACAGGCGTTTGCAGATGGGGTCATTGTTCAGCAGCGCCACGACCACGTGCCCGTGGGCCGGCTCAATAGATCGGTCCACGACCGCCAAGTCACCCTCAAAAATACCCGCGCCCTGCATGCTCTCGCCAGTGATGGCGATCAGATAGACGTGCGGAGCCCTGATATTTAAGACCTCATCCAATGAGATGTGCTGCTCGATGTGATCGGCCGCCGGCGATGGAAAGCCGGCGGGTACCCGAAAAGAGCAAAAGGGCAGCTTCGTGCCACCCTCGGCGATAGGACCTAAAATTGAGAAGCTCATGACGCAGCCTTTTACAGACACTGTACGAATGTACAGTTAATATCGCAGATGGCTTGCGGTCAATTTGGTGCAAGAGATATCTGACAAGCGGGCGCGTCAGCCCAACTCATCTGCGTACGCGACGACGGCCGCTTCGGTCAGTTCCCGCCACTCGCCGCTGTCGATTGCGCCGCGCTCTTTCATGTCGTCAGCCAACGCCAAGCGCCTCTCGTAACGCTCCTCCGGTGTGGCTGAGTTGAAGTCCGGGTCGTTTCGCAGGGAAAACCACGCCTCCATTGCGTTGATCTGATCGATGTTTATTGCCATGACGAATACCCGGGGCCAGTGTCTACAGTGTAGAGATTGGCCTGGCCCAGGCTGTTCATTGGGGCCGACGAGCGGAGACGACTATGTGCGGAAGACTTTCCCAGTACAGCGGCATTCATGACTTCGTTACAGCGCTGAGCATGCCAAATGCACTGGCGAACTCCGTGGGTGAGTTGCCCCTGGAGCGGTACAACGTCGCGCCGACAACCCAAGTCGCCCTGCTCCACCTGCAGGGCGATCTGCTGCATGCCGACCTGGTGCGCTGGGGATGGCGACCGCACTGGGCCAAGGACCGTGCTGCACCGATCAATGCCCGCGTAGAGAAGGTGGCCCACGGCCCGTTCTTCCGGGCGATCTGGCCGCACCGGGCAATCACACCCGTCGATAACTGGTTTGAGTGGGTGGATGAAGGCGGGCCGAAGAAACAGCCCTACCTGATCCGCCGGCGGGATGGCTCGCCGGTGCTGTGCGCCGCCATTGGCCAACTGCCCGACAGCGACGAAGGCCCAGGCGAGCATGACGGCTTCGTGATCATCACCGCCGACAGCGCCGGCGGAATGGTGGACATCCACGACCGGCGGCCCGTGGTGCTGACGCCGGACCTGGCTAGGGAATGGCTGGACCCAGCCACGTCCAAGGAGCGTGCCGAGCAGATGGTTCTGCACCAGGGCGAGCCTGCCGAGGCCTTCGAGTGGTTCAAGGTCAGCATCGCCGTGGGCAATGTGCGGAACAAAGGTTCAACTTTGATACAGCCAATCAGCGCCAGCTAACGACAAGGCGGATTTGCAATCCGCTATATTAATTATACTTCTCAATAAGTTAAGTAATTTTATATTCCGCAAACTATGGTTTTCTGCACAACCCAACACCAATGTTTGCACAGTATAGAAAGCTAGTCGCGGAATGATCTCGGCCGCTGATTTATCATGCGCAACCGACGGTGGTGAGCTTTCCAAGTGTGATCTGAGCTGGGCACTCATAGGAAAAAAGCTCAGCTAGCCCCGGAAGATAAATAGCGATGTGCTACTATTTTAGGCACACAACCCAAGGAGCACGAAAATGGCAACCGCCATACTGGCTGAAGGATGCGTTGGAGGGTCTTTTACAAATAATTCATTTATTGGTCTCGATGTCGGAATAGAGCTGATCAACTCAGACGCGACTATCGAAAACTCTGAATTCATCGGCACGAAAATAGCGGTGAAAGGAAGCGGTGGCAGCTCACTCAGGGCAAAAAATTTATTTCATAGCGAATCCTTTGACATGCCAGCCGTTACGTTACTGGCCTATGCGATATGGAGAGCAAATCGTGGCGATGTTTGAATTTGAAAATAGCAAAAAAATGGACCTTGAAAATTGCGAGACTACATCCTCGGTGATGGTAAAAGCCAAAAATGTCGATGATTTCAAGGCAGTGAACTGCAAGCAAAATGAAGAATCGGCTTCATCATTGCCCAAGAAAAGCCTCCTCAAGAAATGCATGACATTAATTTTAGATAAATCATTAAATATATTGGTTGGCCTTGTCGTCGCTTTGATAGCTGCGGCCCTCATCTATAAGTAATTTAGCATTTAGGGCTCACCTTCCCCCCCTTATGACACGGACGTATGCCTGGCATGCCCGCAGCGCGATCACGGCGCTGTCCCCATCGTCGGTGATGGCGATAATTCGTTGCGCATGCGCTGGGTCAACTTGGGCTCGACGGGCTGCATGAACCACGCCGACGGCGCCGGGGATGGCAGGCACGTCGCAGCCACTGGCTGAATCCGTGGCGTCGAGAAGGACTGACAGCCGCACATCAGCAGTAGCAAGACGGTCACGCAGCAGAGCCTGGTTGCGCTGGGCATCGGATAATTCCTTGGTGTGTTGTTGGTCGGAGATGGCCAGCTGCTGCTCGGTGGCCAAGCGCTTGTCTTGCTCGGCGCGGACTTGAGCGGCGGCGGCATTACTGATCGCTGCCAGATCATCCTTGTGTAGGCTGACCTGCTCGGCGAGCTGCTTTCCCATCCGCCAGTTCTGTACTTGCCAGGCGCCCCCAAAACCGATGGCAATTGCCAGCACGATCGCAGCTAAGATCTGCTCAGGCGTCATCATTGCTCATCCTCCCAGTCAGGCAGGTCAACAGTTTTGCCCGCCAAGCTATGTGTGCAGTCGCCAAGGAACTGAATGCGTCCGTCGGTCACGAATGAATGGCAAACCCTTAGCCCGTCAGACCAGTTGTATCTGACCAGCACTGACGGCGTGAAGGTCGGTGCCTGGGCATTGCCGTTGTAACCCCAGCGCGGGCCAGGCCCGCTTCCGGTAGAGATGCCGTGCACCATTTCGCAACCTGGGCACTCGAAGAAGAGATCGCCCTCCTTGGCCTGGGCCAGAACGCGCGACAGCCTAGTAAATCCTGTTCCGCTCATGCCAGCACCTTCAGCGCCTTGTCGTACAGCGCCTGGCGGTCGGCAAGTCCGGTGGTGCCACCGTTGATGCGCTTGGTGATCTTCAGAAAATCGCTCTGGTCAGCCAAGGTGTTCAGTCCACGGGAGGACCAAAACCACGCTGCCGACATCGCGGCGTGCTGCGGCTGCTCGAGCAGCTCCGGCTTATTGATCAGGTCCAGGCTCAACGCATCGCCGCACGCCGCATAGTTCGCCCGACCGGTGATCTGGATCAGGCCTCGGCCACGATATTTAAAGCCATCACCATTCACCGTATTACCCAGGTCGGTGCGCCCTTCGTAGCTGGCCTGCTGCGCCGTAGGGCCCCACAACTCTTTCAGCCAGCGGAACTGCCCCGACTCATGCCCGACCTGGGCGATGAAGGCCGCTATGCGCAGTCGAGTGACGATTCCGTACTTGGCCATGGCTGTATTCAGTACGGGAACAAAAACGCCGGCTTGGCGGCCGGCGTTCGGGAGGATCTGCAGCAGCTGCTGCTCGGTGATCGGCATACTTTTCTCCAGGCGAAAAAAGCCCGCAACTTGGCGGGCGGGACACTTTCGATATACTCGGGGGATTATCGGAGTAAACAGGAATGGACCCCAGATGAAATACCTAGCGATCCTTATAGTTTCTGCAACTCTCGGCGCTTGTTCGTCGTACAGCCCTGGACACAACACCACTGACATGAGGGTTGGAGGCTTCCAAATCAGCTGCGATGCAGAGCCGGCCAATCAGCCTGGCTGCAATTCCACACCATCCCCTAGGTCGAAAAAACCATCAGAGGAAATCGACCTGAAACCTAGTGGAAGCTGACCTTTTTTAGAGCCGAATTTGCCAAGGCTTTCTCCAGGCAATAAAAAACCCGCTCAAGGCGGGCGGCTTTGATCGTTTGCAGTTACGCAGGCACGACAGGCCACTCAATGGCATCCGGGTATTGCTGCTGCTCGATAACCCGGCTCAGCGCTACTCGGTATTTCTTCCAGGACTTGAGCGCCGCGAGATCTGCGTCAGTGGCTTCGTCGACATCCACGGCGTCCTGAAGTGGCGCGATCGCATAGTCAGCGACCGCCCGCAGCCGGGTGATCTCGGCCTGAGCCAATTCCATCGGATCAACTGCAGGTGCTGTCAGCTCCGGCACCACCTGGACGGGCAAGGAGTCCACGGCCACATGTAAAGTGATGCTGTGCACCAAGTCGGCGGGCTCACCATCCTTGGCCACGCTGACAGCCAGCACGCCCTCGTTGTAACCGATGTCTACCGAACAAGCCGCGTCGACCTGGTTCAGAACAAAACCCCAGCCCTCTGGTGGTGGAACCATCCCAAGCGTTCCGTGCACCAGATACTGGCCAGGGCCCGGGTGCTCGGTGGTGATGGTGCTAACGCCCAAAGACGTGACATCGATGACGGCGCCGTCGGCACCGAGAATGTTTACTGCTGCGCGAGTGGTCATTAGATTGCCTTCAGTGTGCCGTCAGCGGCGCGAGTGGTGTTCCCGGTGTGGTACAGCTCAATCCAGGGCGTTGTGGCACCGTTGTAAATCGACTGTAATTTGATAGTGCCCGTGTTGCCGTCCAGCCCGTAAGGCCATGCGATTGTGAGTCGGTTAGACCCGTCCGAATGCCTGAGAATCTGCTTATACCAATAGCCTGTACCGCCGCTGGGCATACCCGGAGAACCAGGCGGATAAAGGTTTGGATCAAGCCCATGCACAGCGTTCGTCAACCAACTTTGAGCCACGCTCGTCCGCGTTCTGCCGACTGAATAAGCGTTCGCCACGTTCCCGTCGTCATACCCGATAGCGGCCACCGCCGCGCTGCCAAGCCCTAAGCCAGAGCGGGCTGCAGCCTGGGTTGTACCGCCGGTACCGCCCATGGTCACAGGAACCACGTTTTGCGTGGATACCGTGCCCAGACCTGCCAGTGTGGCGCCCCATTGGTTGACGATCTGCCGAAGTTGATCGGCGGAGTCCTTCACGTAGCCCTGCACTGGCATCAGCGCATATGCACCGGCACTAACAGAAGAGCTTCGATAAGGCGGCGCGATTGATATGGCCGTGTTGCTAGATAATCCGGTGACCTCATATTGCAATCCATCGGGGCCAATGAAGGCATCTCCTACTCGGCAGTTGCCAGCAAATAATGTACCAGTGCCAATAACAGCGGTGGAATTCAATGCAACTGCAACAGTGCCGGCTCTGTACCAAGGCATACTTTTCTCCAGGAAATAAAAAACCGCTCAGGGCGGCTATTGGATATTGAATTGTCTGGTGAACGGCTAAATCACTGGCTTAGCGAACACCACGGGCACATAAAATGTCGCAGCGTTAGAGACTCCAATCGTAAACATCACAATCCGGTTGTTCGCGTAGTCCCACACGCAGTACAACTTAGCGCCCTTGCTAGAACCGGCACTGACATCCATCCCTATGTTGTTGATCATGATGTAATCGCCGGAGTCCAGTGGGGATGGCGCTGTAAAGTTGACCTGGGTCTGACCCTGCGGTGTTGTGCTGGATCCAATGTAGGTCCATGCCGATATCGTGCGGGTGAACTGCGCGCACGGCGTCCCGCTATCAACCAGCAACTTGCCTTGCCCATCCCATAATCTAAACCCGTACTTCGCAGTGGGAGTTGCCCCGCCGAACGAGGCCACAAAGAACTTTCCAGAGCCCATTCCCAAGAATGAGAAGCCCGTCCAATTGCCTGCGGTACCGGTTATCTTGGCGTAACTTATGGTTACCGAGGCACTGGGGCGAACAAACACCAAGGGCGGTTCCTGGGTGGTTATCGGCGCCGGGAAGACGATAGGCCCGCTGTAGTCACCTTTGTACAGGACGACCAACCTGGCAAACTCCGAATCGATGACTACGACACCTGAGTCGTTGGTAAAGGACATTCCATAAGACGGCATTATCGGTACTTCATCACTAAAAGCCTCTGTGTGGCCAACCCTGGGGCCGGCGGCGACGACGGATTTATGCTTCGGTTAACGTACCAAACCCTCACTACCCCGGACATGACTTGAGGCTCGTATTGGATTGCGTTCAGGTTCTGTGCGCTGGGGTCTTCAGGGTATGGCGCGGTTGGAACGCACACCGCGCTGCAGGTGGCTGGATCACAACCAGGCACCGCTATGTCGCTATACAGCGTGCCGGCAGGCCGGGTTACTAGGGCTGAATAGATAACGCGCACGGTGAAAGAGGTCTCATCTAATTCAAGGAGGCCCGTAGGCCCCCAAACTCTCGCCCCATGGCTCATGCTGAAAGATCCCCCCACTGGTATCGCTTAACACCGTTCTCATCGAACACCTTGCCACCGGCGTTGTTGATTACCTGGCGTGCCTGGCCGCCGAGCGAGCTATTGATTTCAAACGTCCCGTCGAAGAACAACTTCCAGCCGGCAATACCTGCCTGGTAATTGTTCGACTGGATGTAGTTGCCGATCTTGGCGTTGGTGATCGTCCCGTCCTGAATCATGGCGGAGCTCATGAACACCTGGCCGCCCTGAACTACAAACGGCGTGGTGAAAGCACCACCATCGATTGTGTTCACTACGGCAAATCGATCAGCACTCACCAGGAACTGGCTCTGCAACAAGCCATCGGCGTTCTGCTCGATACCCAGGGCGATACCGGCGGCGACATACTGACCGTTGGCATTGACCTGCATTTTGACGGACCACATCGTAGACAGCTTGCCGGCGGTGTCAGCCTGGGCCCTGGCCGTGATCTGGATGGCAGCCTTGTTCTTCACCTCGCTGATTGCGCTGGCCAGGTCCCCCTCGTCGGTACCGTCCCGCCCGCCGCCAACAACAGCTTGAAGCGTGGTGGACTGTGAGGCGACGGCCTTGCTGGTGTCGGCCAAGGAATCGGTAACCGTTTGAACGGCTGCCGAGTTCTCTGCAACCTTGGCCTGTGTCGTATCGATTCTTTGGCCGAGCGCGGTGTCCGCATTCGCCCGGGCGGTTGCCTCCTGGCTGATCGCCGCACCGTTATTGCCGACGGTGACCCCCACCTGATCGATGCGAGTCCCAAGAGCACTATCGGCATCAGCCCTTGTCGCTGCCTCACTGCCAATCGCAGCAGCGTTGCCGTCGACACTGCTTTTTAACTGATCCAGTCGCGTCGCCGTAGCAAGGGTTTCAGTGGCCACCACCTGCTCAAGCGAGGTAAGCCCGGCCCTGTTCTGCCCTACCGCCGCATCCAGCGACGTGGTGCGCTCAACCAGCGCTCGGTTGTCCGAGGCCTGAACCTTCACCTGCTCAGCGAACTTGGCCGTGGCATCCCAACCTTTCAGGGCGTCCGCCAGGTCGCCCTCCCCGCTGTCCTCCCTCCAGCTAGCCTGGAGCGATTGCAGGGCGGAGGCCTGTGCCGTGACCTTGCCGTCCACGGTGTCGATGGACGCCTTGTTCTGCTGGATCTGCAACGCCATGGCCTGGGTTGTCTCGGCAATGGTGCCGATATCGAACCAGTACTGGGCATTGGGAGGCGTAGTGTTTTTCGGTACCGGCGCGATGGCTTGGTACAGGTGCTGGCCCTGCCGCACTACGTCGCCGGCGGCATAGGTTTTGGTCGGATCGTAGACCAGGGCGTCCGCGATCTGATCGATCAGGTCTTCCAGTTCCTGCTTGGCCTGCTCCAAGCGATCGTTCACAGACCCCGGACCGTCGCCGGAGATCAGTTCAATCTCCTTGACCAACTCCTGAGCCAGCTCGGTTTTGCCAATCTGGCCGGCAATCAAGTCCAGGATGGGGCCGGCCTGCGAACTGGCCTGCCCAATCACACCGTTCACCACCGGATAGAACGGCCCAATGTTTCCGGTCCGGTCCACCAGGCGCGCCCAGAAGAAGAAACGAGCGCCCGCCAACAGCGATTGCATGCGGTAGTCAGCCTGCGGATATGCCAGGTCGGCCAGCTTGGTAGCGGCTCCAAGATTGTTTGCTGGGCCATACCACAACTCGGTGCGCTGGGTATCCTGGGCGCCAGCAGGGAAGCCCCACTTGATGCCGATGCCGAACAGCTCGCTGGTGGTGGTCAGGAACGCCACCGCCGGTGGCAGGCCGACCTTCCCTTGTAGATTGGTCAGGTTCGAGCTTTTCCAGATCGACGAGATCTCGAAAGCGCTCACCGAGCGGACCCGCGCCAAGTAGGCGCCCGAGTAGATGCCAGTGACGTCAACACTGGTCGAACCTGTCCGCTGCACCTTGATCCAGTTGCCGCTGTCCTTGCGCCACTCCACGTCATAGGCGACCGCACCGTTCACCCCGGGCCACGAGATGTTCATGGTGCTGATGGCAATGCCCTGGTTTACGGCGTAGCTCGACGTCAGCGTGACGCTGGCCGGTGCTGGAACTACGGTAATCGGGATAACGCTGATCGGCCGTTCTTCCAGCCGAGCGCCGGTGTCGATGTGCGCAAACTTGCTCGGGTCGTACTGCACAGCCGAGATTTCGAACACGCCAGGCTCTGGCCGGGAAACGCTGGTCACCCGGTACAGTGGGATGGCCAGGTCGTCAGCGTCGAGCGCCCACACAAGTTCCCGCTCAGGCGCCACGGAGTACGCCGTGGTGACCGTGACCTGGCGGCCGCTGACCAGTTGCACGGTGCGCCCCTCGCACTTGCCGTCGGGCAGGTTGAGGATCAGCCGGTCACCGGGCTTCGCCTGGGTATCGCGGTCCAGGGTGATGACTTTGCCGTTCACCGCAGAGATACGCCCGCCCACAGGTCGGCCAGCGAGTAGTTCGTCAGCGATCGGGATTACGTAGCCAGGCAGCGGGATACGCCCGTCGAGGCCTACCTTGAAGGTAACAGCCCTGTCCTTGGAGTTGGTCAGCAGAGCCCACTTGCCGCGGCGCTGCGCCTCCGACTCACGCGTGCAGCCGATCGCGCTGATCTCCAGCGGGTTGTCGCCATAGCGCCGCTGCAGCTTTTGGTCGGTCACGGCCGTAACGTCGGTGTCGTAGTTGTTCAGCGGGTTGTCGTAGCTGACCAATGCCCGGGAATAGCGGGTGCGCTCCGATGCGCTGGAATAGGTGAACTTGCCATCAATGACGTTCGCCCGGGTGTAAGCAAAGTCGAAGTCCGTGGCACGCGGCATATCCGACAGAGTGAAGACCTGGCCTTGGGCCCAATAGGTCATCCCCCGGTAGATCGCCGAGATGTCGCGTAGCAGCGACCAAGCATCAGCCTTGCTCTGCAGGTTTAGGTTGCAGATAAAGCGAGGTTCCATGCCTCCCTTGCCGTCCGGCACCAACTGGTCGCAGTATTGCGAGATGCGGTAGAGCTCCCACTTATCGACCATCCACGGCTTGATGCGGCGGCCAAGGCCGAAGCGGTCGTTCGTGGTTATTCCGAGCGTCGCCCAGGTCGGATTGTTGGTGTAGGACTCCTTGAAGGTACCGTCCCACACGCCGCTGTATGTCCGAGATGCCGGGTCATAGTTGCTCGGTACCGACCATTTTCGAGCCTTGCAGCCCACGGTCACAGCCGGGATGCTGCGAAATTGCTCAGCAGAGAATTCGATATAGAGCAATGCGGTGTTCGGGTAGCGGATCTTGGCGTCGATCACCTCAGTAAATCCAGCGATCTGCATCGTGTCGGAGATTTTGTTGTTGTTCTGGTTGATCGTCAGGCGCGTGATGCGCATCAGCCAGCCGGAAGTAGCCTTCGGCAAATCGATGCGACGGGTGCGCTCGTACACGCTGGTGGTCTTGCCGTCGACAGCTTCGCTCAGCACCTGCCGATACGCGCCGCCGTCGGTCGCCAGTTCAACCTTGTACTCGATCCGGTACCCATTGATGTTCCCGCCGGCATCCACAGACTGGAGCGCCGGCCAAGCGAAGCGCACGCGCACGGCGGAAAGCTGGGTGTTGCTGATGGACTTAACCCATGGCGTGCCGCTGCGCAACTCAGTGCCAATCGTGGTTTCGTTCTCAATCGACGGGATGCCCTGGATATAGGTCTGGTCCACCGCACCGGTGCGCCATTCCCACTTCACGTTCGGGAAGTTCATGTTGCCCTGAGGGTCTTGCAGCGGGGTGTTGTCAAGGTCGATGTCGCGCGCCGTAGGCGTGCCTTCGAATTCACCCTCACCGATAGCGATGAGCATCTTGGCAATAGCGACCGAGCGCAGACTGTCCGGGGCTTCCGTTGGCGTTTTTGGTTTGTCTTCGCCGCCCTTGGCGCCGTGGATATCAATCTTGAGTGCTGCGCCCATGCTTTTCTCCAGGCAATAAAAAACCGCCTCATGGGCGGCTGCTGTGTTTCAGGTATTGGCTACATCTGGTCTTCTGCGTAAATCGCGGCACTGATGATTGCGCCGCCCCAGCGTCGCTCGCCAATGCAGAGCGGTACCGGGTTGCCGGAAGCCGTTGTGTTCTTCGCGCTGCCGAAGGCGTAGCCGGGCGTGTTCTCTGGCGCAGCACTGGTCTTTAGTCCGCCGGCCTGGGGGCTGAGCATTTGGATTACGCCGCCGGCGACTAGTCCGATGCCCGCTCCAATTAACGGGGTGCCGAACGGAGTTGCCGCGAAAATAACCCCGACAACAATCAGGATCGCGCCAACGATGGTCTGAAGGACCCCGCCGCGCTTGCTACCCACCACTACAGGAGCAATCCGAATGTCGCCGGCGCCGCTGTAGCTCAACTCTTTCTCGCCGATGTTGCGCTTATCGCGAAAGACTGCGAACTCCAGACCTCGCGATTTGGCGTTCGACAGGAAGCGTTCAAATCCGGGAATCTGAATGCACAGAGCCTTAATGGCCTCGGCAGGCGATTTCACCGCAAGCCTGAAGGACTTTCCGAACTGACGTAGCTGCCCGTGCAGTCGAATGGTTGTCATTGGTTGGTAGTTGATCGCTGATGCCTGCATCTTATTTCTCCGGGCAATAAAAAACCGCCCGGAGGCGGCTTTAGGATTTTCGTTTTTCAGTTGTAGTCGACATAGGGGCCGATGTAGAAGCCGCCTATATCACCGCTGATCCTGTACAGACTTTCCTTCCCAGGCTGTACGGTCGCCGCAATAGTTCGGATCGCCGCGCCAGCACATAGACCAGATCCTGCCAGGCCAGCGCCGAGATTTGGCGATCCCGGCGGAAGGTAAAAGGTGGCGCGCTGACCAGTACCAATTTTCGCAGCCTTGCGCCCATCTACATAGACGACGATATCGCAGCCCGAACCGACGGCGCCGGAGTCGCGCACAACCGTGATTTTCCCACTTTCGCCAGATGGCTTGGACTGAAAGGCATAAACCTCATCCGCCGGCACCGGCTTTGCGTCGCGCACTGAAATTGCCGTTGAGGCACACCCCGCCAGCATCGCCACCGCTGCCGCAGCTATCAAAATCCGCATGATTGATCCTCGCCCTGAAAGTGGCGACTGTATCACCGCGCGTCACGGTGGCGAAGAATTAGGCGGGCTCGGTCATGCCAGGGCCCCCCGTAGACGATAATTTCGGACGGCCTGCCGTAAAGATGGTGCAGCAGGAAGGGTCCGGGGCCGAAGGTGCCCGACTCTTCCTCTGGTAACGTCGGATCAGTGCCCAGGTAAATCCCGGCGTGGTTGGGATGAACCGTCCGCCCGACGTGCATGACGATCAGGTCGCCACGCTCTGGCCGGTCGACGCGCACAAAGCCGGAAGCCTCGTAGTGCTGCTCGTACAGGCTCGCGTTCTCCGCACTCTCCCACCAGCCATCAGTGCGCTGGAAGGCTTCGAATTCAAGACCCCATTCCCGTTGATACCAATCAGCACAGACCTGCCAGCAGTCCCAGGCGCCGTGAACAAACGGACGCTTGAGCAGCGGCGTGCTGCCCGTTGGCGTGATCGTGCGTAGGTCGCCCTCAGGCCACGACAGGATGTGCCATGGCAAGGCCGTGGCCTCGCACATGGCCAGGTCGTGCGGTGACGGCCGGCTGGTGGCGTCCGGGTGCGAGTGGACAATGCCGATCACCTCACCCAGGTCTTCCGCCGCGGCGTAGTCCTCAGGATCGAGCCGAAACTCTTCGTTCGGCTCAGTGGCGATATTCCGGCACGGGAAGTACTTCTGCGCCCGCCCTACAGCCAGCAGCAGCCCGCAGCTCTCTTTCGGGTACTCCGCTGCCGCATGGGCCTGGATCGCCGCAATGATGTGCTTGCGCATGGTCAGCTCCTGGCAATGAGGGACACGGCGGGGAATCCGCCGAAGGAAAGTTCGTTGTTCTCGCCGAAGCGCAACTTGCAGGACGACAGGCAGCCCTTGCACTGGTCCTTGGCCGGGTCATCCGTGGGGTTGTCCTCATCGTCGAACATGGCCGCACCGGTGTAGCCGCAGTCCGGCCCCCGGTAACCATTGGTCATGGCCCAGTGGCAAAACGTAGTCATCTGGCGCCCGGGCAGTCCGTGGTTATCGATCTCGCCCGGGGACGACAGCTCCCAGACCACTGCCTCGCCGTCCTCACTGGTTTTCTGGTCGATGTACCAGATCTCCAGCCCTTCCTGAGTCGGGTCAGCAGTTAGGTTGCCTTCGGGAAAGTTGGCCGCGTCCAAGTACTGGGCCAGGGTCTCGCGAACAGTCAGCTTGAACTTCAGCATGTCCTCGAAGGCCAGGCACAACGCAGTGACGCGCCCGTTGATGTTGCCGGCGGCGAACGTCGGCCTGGTGGCCGTGCCGTCGCTATTGGACCCGATACCCTCAATCTGCACTGGCCATGCCGCGTACTCAGCGCCCTGCCACCAAATTGACTTGGCCGGCAGGTCCTCCTCCGAGTGCTCGTAGGCCAGCAGTTCCTCGGGCGTGTGCGGGATCGCGTGACCGTGGAAGCGCAGGTAATCCGCGCCGTATTCAGTCCCGTCAATTTCGAACAGGCGAATTTCGGCGCCGGGCTCCAGTTTCTGGATGTCCGTGATCAGTGCCATGGGTGGTTATCTCAGGGGTGAAAGGTTTGTTCAAAGGTCGCGGTGATCGCGTAGACCTGGCCGCCGCGGTGCACTGGCTTGTAGCCGTTGCACTTGTAGAGGCCCAGATCTCCCAGGGGCGGCTGCCAGAGGAAGCCCTTTGCACCCTTGTGCCGGTCGATGAAGTCCATGATGTCCTTGATCCGGCCCTTCATGCCGGTGAAGGTGACCGGCCAAGCCTGGGATTTGTTGTTGATCCCGTCCTCGGTCGACTGCGCGTAGCCGTCGGCAAACTGCGTGGTGCGTACGCGCTGCTTGATGTCACCCTCGACGCCCTTTTCAGTGGCCCAGGTGAATCGCTCGATTGCCATAAATCATCCTTTT
The DNA here is from genome assembly GCF_013385435.1 of Pseudomonas sp. F9001. Taxonomy (NCBI): domain Bacteria; kingdom Pseudomonadati; phylum Pseudomonadota; class Gammaproteobacteria; order Pseudomonadales; family Pseudomonadaceae; genus Pseudomonas; species Pseudomonas sp. F9001. The sequence continues at coordinate 452,937 of NZ_JACAPX010000011.1, read as the reverse complement.
ACGTTTCGGCTGCTCACGCCGCCTTGGCGCCAAGACTTGGCGATCTCTTCTGTTGCGATTTGCCGGGTGCGCGTCTCCATGTTGCGCTGGAAAAGTTCGGCGTCGAACTCGGCCCCGTCTGGGCGACCGGCCTCTTGGTCCGTAAGGATGATCGGCATGCTGAGGCTGAGGTTTACCCCGCCACCGCCGCCTCCAACCGCAGAAACACCCAGCTTGCCGTTGGCTGTGCGGGTGAGCGGCATGATTGCCTCTGGCCCGGCCTCACCAAACAGCGCCATGGGCGCCAATGTTGGCCCCGTGGCGATGGTGTTGGTGAATGCACCTCCGTCGGCGAACATCTGCACACCGCCCGACCAGGCGCCACCCTTGGCTTGAATGCTGCCTGGGGTGAAGTTTGAAAGGTCGGTACCGGTGTACCCAGCCTGACTTGCCCCGCCAGAGCCGCTGCCGCCGAAATAGCTCAGACCTGCGCCAAACAAGCTGCTGAGTAGCTGTGAGCTCGCTTGTCGAGTGGCAATCCGCGCCATGTCCGCAAGGATCGATTTGGCAAAGTCAGCAAACGACAGCTTCCCAGTCAGCGCGAAATTAACCACCGCATCTTCCATGGAGCTGAAGGCATTGCCGAACAGGGTCTTGGTCTGGCCGGCGATGTTCTTCGCCGAATCCAGATAATTGGCCCAGGCCGACGTCGCGCCCTTCGTCCAATCGCCCTGGGCGTTCTCCACATCCGCATAGTTCTGCCGGATCTGGTCAGTGGCGGCCTTGTTCGCATCTGCGAGCGCCTGGGATTTTCGCTTGAACTCCTCCTCCGACATGTTGCGCGACGGGTCGGATTTCTGGTTGGCCAACTCCAGCGACTGCTGAGCGAACCGGTCTTGCTGGCCGTTCAGTTCGCCGTTGAGTGCGTTCTGGCGGTCCCCCTGGCCCACGCCAAGTACTGCGCGTTGGCCGGCAAGTTCCAAGGCTCGCTGTTGCTGAGCCAGGGCCTGCACGTAGGTGGTGATCGACCGTTCCTGCTTGGCCAAGCGCCCCGTCTCGTTGGTGGCCAACACCTCAAGCTGGCTGTCGGCCTCCTTCTGCGCCTTGACCATCCCTGCGCGCGCGTCAGCGATCTTCTGGTCCAGCTGGATGCTTTGCGCTGCCGTTGTCGCCTTCTTACCTTTGACGGCCTCCAGCGCGGCAATCTCGGCCTCATAGGCTGCCGTCACCTCGTCGCGCTGGTTGCCGATCAGGGCTTCACGCTTCAGCGCGTAATCGGCCTGAGAAATGAGCCCGGCCTTCTCCGCGGCGTCCAGTCGCTTCTGGGTGTTTTTGTACTCATCAACGATCGCTGCAAGGTTGTTCTTGGCATCATTGAAGCCCGTCAGGTCAACCTGAGTGCCGGCTGTTTTCGGGTCCTTGAACTTATCGTTGATATTGGAAATATTCTTGTCGATCGCCGACTGATCGAGCCGCGAGTCCTTCGGGTCAACCTTGCGGATATCGTCGAGTTGCCGCCTATATTCCTTGACCGCCTCAGTGCGCTTTTGCTCGTTCGTCCACGACGACTTGGTCAGGGCATCGATCTTGGCCATCGACGAAACGGCATCACCCTGCGCCTTCGCCTGCTCGCCTTCCCACTTGGCGATATCAGCCTGGGCCGCCTTTTCGTCCTCAAGCATGTTCAGGCGGTTCTGCCGGAACTCGATCATTTCCTTCTGGTTTTGGAACAGGCCGATATTGCTCTTCTGCGCATCGGTCAGGTCGCGGCGAGCCTGCTCAATGTCTGCACCAATGTCCGGTCGGCCGATGTTTTTGAGGTTGTCAGCAGCACGCGCAACGGCGTTGTAGCCTCGCTCCCAGAAGCTCAGGTTCTCCAGAATCTTTGGCGTGCGCTCGTTGATTGCATCTGCATAGGATTCGGTCGCCAGCTTCACGGCGCCCGCATGATCGCCCTGCGCTTCCAGCGCGGCAATCTGCGAGTAAACCGAGGCCGTCAGGTAGTGGTACTGCTCGTTCAGCGCAGCAGAGGCCTTTACCGGATCGTCTGCCAGCTTGGAGAACTCGGCGACAGTCTCGCTCACGGCCTTGCCGGTGGCTTCCTGCATCGACACAGCAGCCTGGGTGATGCCGGTGAAGCTGTCCCCGGCGATCTTGCCGTTGTCAGCCAGCAGCGCCAGCACGGCGGCGGCCTGACCGGTGGTACCGACCGTTGCGCTCACCTGGCGCGCCATATCTCCCAGTTGGCCAGCGCTTACTCCCGCGTAGTTGCCGGTGAGGATCAGCGACTTGTTGTATTTGTCCTGCTCTTCGCTGCCCTTGTAGTAGGCAACCGCCAGGCCGCCCACTGCTGCGGTGGCCAGAGCCAGTGGGCCCAGGATGGCGAGCAGCCCGGCAGCGCCTGCCCCAGCCCCGGCGCCCAACTGAGCAACAGCACGCACGCCGCTGCCCCAGTCACCAGAGGAAAGCGCATTGCCCAACTGCACTACGTTTTCCTGCGCCTGACGGGTGCCGAGGCGCAGCTTGTCGAAGCCGTTGGTGGTCTTTTCGAGCTTGGCGTAGTCCTTGTCGATCTTGCTCAGGGCAGTGTTGTACTGATCCTGACTGATGCGGCCGGCGTCCAGATGTTTGCCCAGTTGCTCGACCTGTGTGTCCAGCTTGGCCAGCGCGCCGCGAGCCGGGTCAATCGCCCCCAGCAGGCTGTTCAGCGCTTTCTGCTCATCCATCGCAGACTTCGCCAGGGCAATTTGCTGCTTATCGAGCTGCGCCGAGATCTTCGCGGCCTCAGCCTCGCCATAGGCGCCGGTCTTGGTCAGCTTCGTCAGGGCATCACGCTGCTTTGCCAGGTCCTGTGTGGTCTTGGCGCTGGTGGAAAGCGATTTCTCCAGCGCCTGCATTTCGTTCATCAGGCTGGCAGCGGATTGCTCGGCCCGGCCACCGGCCTTCGCCATCTCATCCAGGCTCGTTTTTGCCTGGATTGCATCGGCCGAGTCGATCTTGACGCCGAGTTCTGCAATGTTCATCGACTCACCTTGAATAAGTGCCCGTGGTTACGGGCTGTTTTCCCTTTCCTCCGCCATGACGCGCAGGGCTTCGCCTTCCAGCACCTGAAGGTCAGGGAAGATTTCAGCGAGTTTCTTTTTCTTGATGCCGAGGAAGCTGGCCACGTCGCGGATGCAGGTGTAGTCGAGACCGATCGCACCGCCGGCGCCTGCCCGCCACTGAGTCGACATCCTGTTGAACAGGTAGAACGCCGGCCAGTTGCAGGGCCAGACCTCGGTTACCTCTTCGAGGTCGCCCGGGGCAAGCCCGAAGATGCTCATCAGCTCAGCCGGTGCCGCCGGCGCGTAGAGTGCGCGGGCGGCGTCCGTCAGTTTCCCAAGCGCGCCTGATTGAATGCGCTCTGGTAGGCATTCACGACCGCTTCAGCAGCGCCCTGGCATGATGTCACCAGCGCCCGAATGCTCTTGTCGTCGAACTTGTCATCGAAGCCCCAGCCGACCACCAAGTCCTTGATCTGCTGCGACTGCTGCTCAGTGTCAGCGGCAACGATTTCGGAAAGCGTTGGGCTTTCACCCAGGGAGGTCCGAGCTTCATCGCGCTTCAGGTTCCACTCATCAAACAGCGCGGCAAGCCCCGGGCGATCCCGATACTTAAAGGTGAACTCGATTTTCTCGGGCTCACCCCCAACGATAGGGATCGACACGAAGGCCTTGAACGTCGGGTTTTGGGCGATTCTGATCTTTGCCATGGGTTACGCCACCGCTGTCAGGTAACGGGTCGGTTCGCCCTGCAGCGCCAGGTTGACGGTGCGGGTCAGCAAGTTGCTGCGGGACACAGTCGGCTGGTTGGAGAAGGAGGTGAAGGCGCCGTAGAACAGCGTGTCGTTGCCCGGCAGGTTCAGGCGCGCAGCCTGAATGGTCTGGCTGGCATCCGCTGCACGCAGGATGGCGTTGAACGCCTGGCCCGGGTCATCTGCAATGGTCAGCGCCAAGCTGGCCGCCGCTTTGTCGGTTGGCATCTGGCGGCCCTGTTTGTCTTCCAGGAACACTACGTCCAGATAGTTCTGGGTGCCGCCGGCGAAAGCCACGTCAGTGATTTGCGGAATCTGTACCCAGGTCAGCACCTTCTTCAGCGAGCCGATGCCGGAGCCGGCCGGGTAGACCTGCACATCGGTGGTGTCGATCCCTTCGAGGGTGATGGCGGTGGCAGTGGCAGCTTTCACACGCACAACCCGATTGCCCAGGCGAGTCCAGCCGGATGTGACGATCACGATGTCGCCAGCCGACAGTGTGCCGCCAGTCACAGTGGCCACAGCCTCAGCCGCGTTGCTCAGTGCCGAAAACGGGATGTCCGGGCCATAGGTGGCACCGTGCTGGAAGGTGCCGCCGTCCGGAATTTTGTAGCCCATGGGTATTTCCTCTTTGCAGATGTGAAAAAACCCGCTCAGTGGCGGGTTCGTGGGTTTGCCCAATGGGCGGGATCAGTTCGTGTCGGCTCGGTACAAGAAAGAGACCGGGATGGTGTAGGTGGAATCACCGGTGATGCCGGGGCCCTGGTCGACCGGCGACATCGTCACCACGGTGACCGAGCCCTTCGTGTCCCTGGCGTATAGCGGAAACAGATCGGTCAGCTCAGCCGCTATAGGGTTCGTCTTGGTCTTACCCGTGCCCGCCGGTGCGATGATGCTGGCCTGGAACACGCCGGTGAACAGCCGGTGATCACCGCCGAGCGTGTTGCTCGCAGTGTCGCCCGGGATAGTGAAGGCTCGCAGGTAGGTCTCGCCCGCCATCGGTGTGTAGGCCGTGTTCTCGAAGACGATCTTCAACTTCTCCGACCTGCCAGCGTTCCAGGCGATGAGCTTGGCCTCGTAGATCGAAGCGATGATTGCGTGACTCATACCTGGTTGTTCCTGATGGCCTCCAGCACGATCTGCTGGAAGCGAGCCACAGTTACCCGGACCATGCCGCCGGGGGCCTGAGTGGAATGGCCGAACTCCAGCGGAATCGCATAGGGCAAGTTGTTGATGATGTAGGCCATCTGGCCGGCGGTGAAATCGCTCATCGCAGCGACCAGGGCAGCCACTGTCTCGGTGCCGCTCGGGTCAACCTCATCGAACGTGACGCTCTCGACCACGCCGAGCGAGATGTGCCAGTTCGCACGGAACCGGCCGCCGACATAGCCCTCTGGCGCCTTGATGTCCATGCCGTCGTTGAGCTTGCGGCCCTTCTTGAGCCTGCCGCCCTTCGTGAGGTTGGCCGGGTCACTACGCAGCGCGCTGTTGTGATCGTCGACGGCCTTGTTGTACTGGGTGGCCACTGCGTTCTGCGCCCAGATCTCCGGGTTACCCACGGGAGACATGCGGATCAGGCTGCTTCCGACCTCGATGATGATTTCACGCACGCTGGCATCGATGGCTTCGCTGGTCTGGGCGGCGAACTCGGCCAGGCTCAGGGCGAAGCTGCCGGATTGAGTCGCCATGTCATTTCCTCAGTTGCGCCGTCCACGTCGCATCAGCCGGGTCGGCGGACAAGTTCATCACCCGCAACCCGTTGACGATATCGCCAATAGCCGGGGCAGCCGGTACCGCCGTCGGAACGCCAGCCTCCGATACGAACAGCTCGTTTTGCAGCACTAGCAGCTTCTTGTCGCTGGTCTGGATAAGGGAGCCGTCTATTTCTTTGGACAGGTAGCTGCCAAGAACGCCGCGCCCCGAGTACGTCACGGTGATCTCCGGCGTTTCGCCGCCCAGATCGGGGTCATACTCGCCAGCGACCTTGCGCACGCCTGTCACCGGCTTGACCGCATCGGCCAGGCCATCGGGATCATCGAACGCCTCGGCCAATTCGGCCTGGATCTCTTCACGCATGCCCACGGTCAGATCCTCTTCAGCATCATCACGCCGGAGCGCTTGATCCACGGCTCCAGTAAGGCCAGGGCGAAGTTCACGCCCGCCGACTGATCGGTAGAGCCCGCCACGTAGGTCTTGCTCACCGATGTGCCGGGCTGAGCCGAGACCGTCTTGCTCTGCACTTCCTTCTGCGTGGCCGTGTACAACTTGCCCGCCGCCGCCTCTTTGGCAACCTGGGCGCCGGCTGTTTTGATCTCGGCCGGGACCGGATCGGGAACAGCCCGCTTAATCTTGGCCGTGAGCCAGGCATTGGCCATGGTCACAGCAAGGACCGGATCACCGGTGCCAGCCCAGTCAGGACCCAGCGAGGCATCAACATCGGCAACGGTGATGAAGTCGGTCATGTGCTTGTCCTTATTCCGCTGGCACCAAGGCCTGCAGGTCTTCTTTCCTGGCGGTCGCGTCGAAGGTAATGCCCTTCGCGCTCAGCCACTCTTTCAGCTCGGGGACCTTCATTTTGAGAGGGTCGGTTTCAGGTGCTTCCTGCTCCTTGCCGTCGGAAACCTTGATGCCGGCGGCCTGGTAAGCATCGAAGATATCCGGTGCATCGCCATCAACGACCACCTCGGTCGCGGAGCCGATAACGCCGAAAAACTCGCTCAGCAGGCGGTAGCACACGCCGCGCTCTTTGCCCGGCTTGTCCGTGTAGATCACTTTCATGAGTCACCTCAAAAGCATCCCGGCGCCATAAGGGCGCCAGGCTGTGTGGGCCGGATTACGGCGTGGTGGTACCGCTGATCACAGCGGCGAACGGGACCTGCTTGCGGCTGAACACACGCTGCCAGTTCCCAGCGGCGGCGTACTGAGTCGCGGTCGGGCTAAGGTTCTGAGCCTCGGAGCCCTTCCAGCTGAATCCGGCAGGCTGGAGGATGTAGGTCTTCCGCTCCCACAGCACTTCGGCACCGCCGCCGTTACCACCGCCCGGCTTACGCTCGAGTTCTACCGGCACCTTCGGCGTGCCTTCGCCGTAGCCGAAAGCCCCCTGACCGAAGAACACGGACAGGTACTTGCCCGCACCGTAGACCAGAGCGTCGTCCATGAACACTGGCTTACCCAGGTAGGTCGCCAGGATGATCTTGCCGTCGGAGTCACGCAGGTACTCGATGAGGTCCTGCTTGACCATCTGGTTCATCACCACCGAGTGCACACCGATCGCGCCGAACTGGTCGGCGGCATCGCCGGCGGTGAACGCAGCATCCTGGAAGGCGTTCGCACTGATGGTCGCCCCTGCGTCGATGACCATGTCACCGCCATTGTTCGCGATGTTCGAGGCGATGATGCCGCGAGCCGCGCCCAGGGTGTAACGCTGCCACTGGCGGGTCCAGTAGGTACCGAAGCGGTTGCGAATCTGCTGCTGAGGCTCAGTGTTGGCCAGCTCGGCAGTCAGGTCGGTCACGCCGTAGCCTTTGTTGAGGTACAGAACCCGTGCACGCATGCTGTCCTGTGTGACCTTGCCGACTTCGCCTTGGTCGTTCGGGTCGTCGTTGCTGATGTTCGGAGCCTCATCAGCGTTGAGATCCTGCCAATAGCTGATTTCGGCGGTGCCCTGGCTGCCGGAGGCGATCGCATCCAGCACAGGCGATCGGGTCACAATGCCCGACTCGTACACAGCGGTCTTTTCCGGGCTGTTAACCGGTGCCAGGGAGGCGTAGTAGTCGCCGACGAAGATGTCGGTCAGTTGGGTAGTTGCCATGGATTAGGTTCCTTTAGTGGCCTGGATTTTCTTGAAGAGCTCAGGGTTGTCACGGGCGATCGCAGCGCGCTCGGTTTCCGTGTACTCACCCCACTTTTTCGTGGCCTTGCCACCGTTGTCGCCGGTCTGCCCGGCACCCTGAGCCCTTGGCCACAGGTGTGTTGCTGTTTCACGCAGAGATTCCGCCCACTCGAGCGGCGACAGCGGGGTTTTCCCGTCCTTCCCGTAAACGACCTCGCCGTCACGGTCGGTGGCAATTGCCTCACCGTCTTCACTGAGTTTGAAAGTGCCCCGGGCGCGCAGGATGATGTCCTCGGCAGCCTCAGGGAGCGCGCCGGCCTTGATGGCAGCAGCGCGGATGGAATCGGCCAACACTTTGTCGCTGTACTTGGCAGCGAAGGCTTCGGCCTTGTCGGCGCGGCCCTTCTCAGCAGCCAGTTTGGCGTCATAGTCGGTGCGCAGGCGCTCGGTGCGTTTGGTGATGACCTCGTCGAGCTTGCCCTCAGCCAGCAGGCGGGTTTCTTCGTCTTGGCCGACCTTTGTGAGCAAAGCCTTCACCGCGTTGATATCCAGGCCTTCGAACTGGGTCTTGAAACCATCCAATTCTGTTTTGGTGGTCCGGAGGGAGGCGAGCAATTCGCTGTTTTTGGTCTTGAGGCCAGCGACTTGTTGATCAATCAATGCCTGAATCTCAGGGGTGATTGCCGGACCGCCGCCGCCTTCGCCGCCTTCGCCAGCAGCATCAAGAAAGAGTTGTTTCAGCTTGAACATGGGTATCCCCTCGGGACTTTTGGGCTGCTGACCTGATCAGCAGGCAATAAAAAACCGCCCATTGGGCGGCTTGTAATTCGGCGCTTGGTCATTTGGCGTCGTGAAGCTGCTGTTTGAGCGCGTAACCCATCAGCGGCCATATCTTTTGCTCGGCATTTTGGCGGGCGATCTTGCGACCAATCTCGGCGTCGAAGTTTTCCGGGCTGGCACATGCGCTTTCACCGGTGACGGTGAAGCCGTTGCGAAGCACCAAAACACAGAAGGTTAGCAGCGACAATTCGCCGTGTGCGCCAGTGAGTCGGGTCAGCTCATCCTGTGAATGGAAGGCAGCCTGCACACCATCGGCAGCAGTAAAGAAGTACTCGCCGACGATGTTGGCTTTCAGGTCTGCCGGAGTGATGCGCGGCGCAGTCAGGCCCTTCTCTTGGAGTTCTTGCTCGATTTCTTGGTTGCTCATGGGTTTCTCCGGACATAAAAAAACCCCAAGCATTGGGGTTGTATTTGGTTGAAGCGTCGTCGCCCACCCTAATGGGGTGGACGCCCAGCCTTCAGACTTTCAATAACATCGGTAAGCAAATGCGTAATGATTCCGTCGAGCGGGGCACTGAATGTTTCTAGTGTGGTGAGGATGTTAAGTTTCAGGCCTTCTTTTTTCCCATCACAATGATCCAGGACGAACTCAGCGAGTTGCTGGATGTTCCTCACTGTAAAAATCAAATCTACCTTATCACCGTAGCTAAGATTTGCAGGTAGGCTGCCACTGAACCGATGCAGGTTTTGAGGCCATAACACTTTTTTAGAGTGCTTTGACGAGATGCTGATTGAGGTAGCTAAAGAAGGCCTCTTTCCTTTCGAAATCACGTTGACCGTTAATAGCCAAGTCTCCTCGCCCTGGATGACCGATATATTTGGGACCACCAACAACTCGGCGACATCCTCTCGGCGTTGCTTATCCGCCAGCCACAAAGTAACCAACACAGCCAAAAGCGCGCCAAGACCAGACACCCAGTCACCTAAACTTCCCCAAACTGGGACAAATTTAACTGTGGAATCAGGATTTAGGTTGACTCCAGCTGTCAGGCCTAACAAGCCAGATACAGCACATAAAGCGATAACGACACCGGACAGAATCCACTTCATAAAGCACTCCTTCTCAGGAAAACTTTATACCAATCGGCGCGAATTACTTCCAATGTCATTGCGGGTTAGCGACCACAAACAACCCGCGCATGACTAGGTAATCGGCGAATTGCGTCCTGCTCGGAGCGTATGGTGGCGGACGCATGCGAAACCCGGGCGTATCGCGATTGAGCCGCGTGCGCCGCCCATTGGGCTCATTGCAATGCGTCGGTTCCTCGATCCGGAAGCCCTGTTCCACAGCGTATAGCTCAACCGCCAGCCGCACCTGGCCCCATTCAAGCTCAAAGGGCACGAATGTCTCGGAAAGCGTTTGGTATTCGATCTTGCAGTCACGCCGAGGCCAGGCCATTGCCTGTTCAGGCTTGGCCTTTCGCCCTTTCCACTGCCGAGCGTTGATGTCGGCAGCAGCGCGCAGCAGCAACTCTACCTGCTCAGCCTCAGCTTCAGGTATCCGGAACCCGTAGTAGCCGCGGTAAAAGGTCAGCTTCTCCAGAGGCACGAAGCTGTTGGCGTCCGGCCTACCCTTCCCATCCTCAACGATGATCTGCATGCGCTATCTCAACCTGGTTGAGCGCCGAGTGTAACGCCTGCTCGGATGAACATGTCAGGTTCGGCTTCCTTCAGCTGCGCCAGGGTCAGCGGCTTGAACGACTTGTCGAGCTGCAGCTTGGCGAACTTCTCTGGCGTCAGGCCACCATCACGGAACAACTTACCACGGACAGGCCCGAGGGCATGATCCTGGAAGCTCGCCGGTTGCGTTGCCAGCCACTCGTAATAATTCAGGCCTGCGTCGACCTGGGCCCCGCCGTTATCGCCCACCGAAGCGCGCGTGGCGTCCTTGGCGAACATCTCCGAAAGCCTGGTGGTCGGCACCGTGGTTGACCGGCAGTTGATGTGCGCCGGCGGTAGCGGCCCCTTGCCCAAGTCGAAGCGCATACCGTCCAGGCCCTTGCATTGCTGCGAGGTCTTGCGGTCGAGCGTCGACACCCAGCGATAGCCTAGCACCACGTCGCTGTTGGCCTTTAGCGTCTCCATCCGTGCCGTCGTGGCCACATGCTGGATTGCCGTCTGCACCACAGAGGCAGCATTGCGGTTACTCACCGCCAAGACGCCGTCCGTGAAGTTCTGCGCCGCGGTACCGCGAATCGCCTGGATAATCTGGGCATTGGTCTGGCCCTGGCCGAAGCCGAGCCGGATCGTGTTCGTAACCCGCATCGTCTCGGTCCGCGTCCAGCCGCTGACGAAGCTCTTCAGCAGCTTGCCGCCGTCGATGCCCTTCACCTGTAGCGGGTAGGAGAACACCGCAGCGCGGATCACCGTGTTGGTCGGCACCACAGCGTCGATAGAGAGCGCATTGCTCAGGCTTTTGGCCTCAAAGCTCGACTCATACAGCGCGATGTCGACCAGATCGGCCTGCACCAGGTCGCCGTAGGCCTTGTAGATCTCCAGCAGCTTGCCGTCCACCCGGGCCAGAAACTGCTCAAGGCGGTCCCGGCTGTAGGTGGTCAGTTCCTTGCGGGTGAGTTGATCCCGCACCAGCTTGTCGATCTGGCGCAGGTACTTCTCGAACTTCTTGACCTCGCCAGCCTTAAGCCGCTCCAGCATTACCGAGTGGCGGGTCGTCTGCTCCAGCAGTTGGCTGTCCGCCTGCGCCAGGCTTGTCGTTGGCATCGTCGTTGTCCAGGTTGATGCCGGCCGACTCGCGCTCATCGCTGATCAGCTCGGCCTCTTCGTCATATGGGCGGTCCGGCAGCTTGCCGGTGGTGAGGTACTGCCAGTAGGTGTCGGCGCTGAGCGTGCCTGCCATTACGCCCTTGAGCAGCTCGGCGAGAACCTGGGCATCAACCACAGGGGTGACGAACTCAGGGTTCACCTTGAACTTGACCTGCTTGGGGTCGTAGCCCTTCCACTCGGCTGCGTACCGCAGGCCCTGCTCTACCGCCTCGGCCACCGTGATAACGATGCTGTGCAGCGTGGCGTGCTGATCGTTCTGGCGCGTCTTCCGCGCCTCGCCCGACTCGGTACCGCCGACGTCCATGACCTTGGCGCCCGCCTCAAGCGCGGCGTTCTTCTGGTCATCCATGGCTTTGCGCACGGCTTCGATGCCGGCGCCTTGGAACTCCAGGTAGCCACAGGACCCGCTAGGCCCAAGATCCCAAGCCGCTGATGGGCCTGTGACGCTCAGTTCGACCGATTCATCCATCCCGGACACCCAGGGTTGCGGGTGGCTGGTCTGATGCAGCGACGTGAAGTAGTCAGCGCTCAACTGGTAGGACTTCAGCGCGGCCCGCGCCATGGTCAACAGCGGCACCTCATCGACATCCGGGGAGTTGTCGGTCGAACCGCAGTAGATCACGGGCAGGTATGGCAGGCCTTTCACCAGGCGGTTGTCGGTACCGGTGGTGCCCAGCGGTCTCTCGTCCTCGACCAGCTCACCGCCTTCATTCCGCACCGACGTGTAGCAGACGTTGCCTTCCATGAAGAACTCACGGAAAACCGTGTCGCAGTCATGGCTGTAGCGATCGCCGCCCTTCTTGCGAAACTCGCGGAATACCGAGAGAACTAGGTCCTGCCGACCGCCTTGATCTGCCGTGTCCCAGTTGATCGCGTTGCGGGTGGCGTACGTCGAGAAGTACGGTTCACCGCGCTCATCGATATTCACCACCAGCGGCACCCGGCCATGCGAGATAGCCTGGCGTACCATGCGGAAGAACAACTGCTTCAGGCCGAAGCCGTCTGCCGTTGCATTGTCTTCCAGTCCCTTCAGCCCGGCGGGCAACTCGATTTCCGGGATCAGACGCGACACCAGGCCCATCATCGACCGGAGCGAGTCGCGCACCCAGTGCTCGTACTGGGCGCGATCGGTGTAGTTCTGGTACAGGTACTTGTTGCCGGTGGCGTCGATCTTCTCGGCCTCAACCATGCCGCTCGGCTTTGGCAGGTTGCGCTCTTTGCGCTTTACGGCGCACTCACCCTCGAGCGCGTCGTCCATCATTTCCCACTCAGCGATGTGCGCGTCGTAGTCGGGGTTTGTCGATTGCACTGGCATCAGGCCAAGCCTCCAATTCGGCGTGTTCCGCCTGTGCGTTTGATGCACGGCCACTCAACGTCGATGCAATAGCCAATCGCCGTGGTGATGTGCTGGTAGTCGTTTTTCTGGTCTTCCTGGAAGGTCGAGCCCATTTGAAGCTGGACCGTACTCAGGCCCTTGTGGCACCAGGGAGCGGTGACCGGGTTGATGAACAGGCTGGTCTCGCCCGAAGCGGTCAGGATCTTCGCCCGGACTGCGTTCTGCCGATCCTTGATGGACGGATGAGCCGGCTTGACCTTGCGCGTGTACGTCCAACCATTGGCCTTCAGCACGCCCTCGATGTCGGTGTAGTCAGAGGCGTGGCCGTGTTTCTCACCAGCCTTACCCGCCGGATCGCCATAAATCAGAACGTGCTTGTTCTTGTGATCCTTGAACTTGTCCACGAACTCAGCGGCTGACTGCTTCGATACCGCGCTGATCAGCACGATTTCATCCAGCAGATAAAGGTCTTTGCCGTCATTGCGCCGGACACCGATCGCGGACGAGAGCGGCGTGAAGTTCTGGTCGTGCATCCACATCAGCTGCTCATGAGGCTCAATGGCTGCATTCGTGGTGTTCGCCTTGCTGTAGTCCTCGTAGATCCGGCCAGACGCTGTTTCGAACGACGCTTCGAATTCCTGCTTGAACTGCTTGGCCGACATGGCCCGCTTCATTGCGTCCATTACGTCAGCCGGCAGAATCTCGGCCGACTTCCAGTGGAACACGCGAAAGTTCGGGTCATTGCCCGACTCAGCCTGCATGCAGAGGTCGTAATAGTGGTTCAGGCCGTCCGGCACCCCGAGCAACCAGCACCAGGCTCGGTAATCCGGCATGGTTGGGTTGACGGTGTTCAGCGCCGGGAGAATGTTTGCCTCCCAGGCGTCCGGCTTAATGTCGGCGAATTCGTCAATTCCCCCGCCAGTCCACGGGATACCCTCAATACGCTGCGGCTTGTCCAGGCCGATGACGTGAATCTCGCTACCGTTGTCCAGGTAGATGATCAGGTCCGACTCGGACGGCCGGCGACTGTGCATGCAGCACAGCGTGAAGGCCTTGAGGTCATCCCAGAAGATTTTCTTCGCCTGGGCATGCGTTGGTGCGGCGGCGAAGTACATGCCGGTGTACGCCGACGCCTGCTTCACCACGAAGCGCTTGAAACGCTCAGTCTTGCCGCTACGACGACCAGCAGGCACCAGCGGGAAGCGAATGCCTTCTGACACAGCGGCCACCAGGGCGAGTTGCACCGGGTGATCCTTCAGTGGGTACCAGCGGGACAGTTGGCGATCAAGCATCAGGTTGCCGGTGTTCGCGATCATGACGGCAGCCTCGCGATTAGATCGGCCAGCAGTTGGGCGTTGGAGTTGCCGCCGCCCTTCTCTATCAGCTTGAGCTCGGCCTTACGCTTCTCGATCTCAAGCAGTTTGATTTCTTCATCCAGCGACTTGTCCGGCTCAACGCGGCGATTGACATAGACGTCACCCGTCTCTTTGGCTGCTTGCTCGTAAAGCTGGGCAGTCAGCGCCAGGTTGCGCATGTTCTCGGCCTTCTCGGCCAGCCGCCCAAGGCCGCGAAGTCGGTACGCACGATTGGCAATGGGGATATCGGTTGTCTCTTCACGGAATCGCTTGCGAGCAGCGTGGAACAGGTCCACCCAGGTCTTGCCGAGCTTCTGCCCGGCAAACTTTGTCGGATCGTGCGTTTCACATTGCTGGCGGGTGATCTCAATCCCGAATTCTGTCTTGACCGCTGCTACCACCTGGGATGGCGTATCGAAGCAGGCCAGAGCCTGAACGATGAAGGCTTTGACCTCGCTTCGTAGTACTGCCATATGGTTGTCATCCGTCAATACCTGTCATGGAATCAGGCCGACTTGAGCAGACAGGTTCCGCAGGCCCTCGCAATGTTCAATTTCCCCACCTCAGCAGGACTGTTTGCAGCATCCACCAACGCTTGAACGTCAGGGCTTGCACCATAGCGGCGGACGACACCGACGAACTCTTCCACGTCGTGTCCGCGCATCTCAAGCTTGGGTAAGCCGTCTTGGGTGAAGGCTGGCTGACCGTACTTATCGGTCGCCTGGGCGATGTGATAGAGCTCATGCTCCACCAAGGCACAGAAGTCGATGTCGCTGCACTGGGAGCAGTAGTCAGCAGCAAGCGTGATGATGAAGGCCGGCACATCGCCGAACCAATCACGCATCTGTTGCTCCATCCGTGCTTTCTGCCAGCCACCGGCGCGGAACGCTACCTGCTCGGCCTGGCCCAGTACTGTCCTGCCCTGCTTCTCGAAGCTCGACGACGCCCACATGACCTGGATGTCTGCATCCAGTAAGTGGGCATGGTCTTCGTTGTGGATGCTACCGCTTTCGGCAAGGATCTCGGTCTGGAGCCATTCCCACACCTCAGGGGCTGGGGTCAGGCGGATGCCGTAGTCGGAGAGTTCGGACAACTCAAGCAGGGTCGCCGTAGGAGTTGGCCTATGCAAATTAATCCCCCAAAGAAAAAGCCCTGCATCGGCAGGGCTAAAAAACTACTACAGGTAATTACCGTTACATGCCGGGACCATCAGAGCCGTAACCTTTAGGTTTTGGCGTTGGTTTTGGTTTTGACCCAGGCTTCGGCCCAACTATTGGCTTTGGCGGCGGGCATGGTGGGAGATTACCCGCATACTCCTCAGCCTCCTCAAGGGTGCCAAATGGACCCGCTACATCTTCGCCATCAGCATTTACGACGAAATACTCGCCATGACGCAACTCGATTGAATATCCATTAACCACGCTAACTACTTTCAAAATGAAGCTCCCTTTTTGACTGAGGCTCGAGACTATAGAATTCACGGGGCTGGGTACAAGCATTTCGCCACCATGGGCCGCGAACCCTATTGATTTAAGGCACCACGATAAGCGATATCATTTGGGTGATTTTATGTCGGTTGAATGTTGACGCTCGTTGTGCAGGCAGTGCTCGCAATTCAGCGTCCGGCAAAGCCAGACCTTCACCCGCTGCCAGTACGTGACCATGAAGATGTGGCGGGCGCCGGCCAGGGCCAGGGACACATGCAGGGTCAGGCCGGCACTGCTCGGGCCAAAGAAGATGTTCTGGCTGCGTGCCATAACGACGAAACCGCTGATGGCGATCGCCGAGTAGATCAGCTTCCCGAGAATGCCGTCCCTCACTTTCCCACTCAGTACGCACCAGGCTGCCCACAGCGCGATAAGGCCGCAGGCGATGGAGTTGATCAGTTCAAGATTCATGGTGGATTGCCTCCCCCGAACCGTTGGCGAATGAGCGCCCAGAGGTCAGCGGATTTGATGGCTCGATTGATGGCCGCCAGGAGCGAGCCGCCGAATGCCCCCAGCAGGAAGCCGATACCGGCAACGATCTTCGGCTCGGTCACGCCCAGGTTGGTGCTGACCATGCTCGTGAGGTAGATCGAGCAGGCCATGCCGGTGATGAGGAAGATCATCCAGGCACGCCAATCGTTCAAGTCGTCCTTGTGCCACCAACTGGCGATCACTGCCCCAACGAGGCCCGCAATCAGTAATTCGAACCTGTCGATCTTGTCGAGCAGGCGCTGTAGATACTCCATGCGCTCGACTCCGTGGGGCATGTTTGAAATAGGTCAGCCCCGACGGCACTCCCTGCTTAGAGCGAAGGGTGTGGCGGGGCCGAAAATGAAAAAGCCCAGCTCGATGGCTGGGCTCTATTACGCAAGCAGATAGAAGATCATGGAGTCCAGTAAGCAATCTTGCCGCCCGCACCAACAGCTACAAAATTGCCGTTGCCGTAGGCGACGCTCCGGATATCGGTTCCTGCGAAAGTGTTGGCTTGCTGAACCCAGCCGATCCCGTCCTCGGAAACGGCTGTCTTGCCGCCGTCGCCGACAGCTACATACTTGCCATTACCGTAAGCAATGTCGCGGATGATGGTTCCACCGAAACTGGTATCTGCAACAGCAGTCCAGTTAAGCCCATCGGGTGAATGTGCCATCTTGCCATCCGCACCAACGATAAACATTTTCCCGTTGCAAAGCTTCATGGAAAGGATGGTGCTAGTGCCGAAGGTGCTAGTTACGGTCGAGAATGATTGCGGATTACCCGTCGCCATCTTCACAGCCCTAAGCAGCTTCCCATTCGATCCCGCAACCAACACAAAAACGCCAATGACGTTGACGCAGTACACAGTCTCGTCAGAAGTGAAGGTCGTAGTGCGCTCCACCTGGCCTGACCAATCGCCATAACGGGAAAAGACTTTACCGTTAGAACCAACCAGTATCCAGGTCGCGTCGCTGCCGGAAATTGGCTGATAATATGCAATGCCTTGCAAGTCTCCGGACACGCGAACAGTTGCCGTAATGTTTGTCCAAGCCCTTTCAGGGCGTGCTGTGCTGCCGTAGGCCACATTGCCGGATTGAGAGAGGGCTTGAAGCTGTGTCCCAATACCGTTCCAGTACAGATCGTTGAGGACCTTTCCGCTATCAGAGGTGACGACGTCCTTAAACCTGGTCCAAGTTGTACCAGTCGCGCCTCCGCTGACAAGCTGAGTGGTTGTGGGAAGACCGTTGCCACCAGCCGCATAAAACTTGCCGTCCCCAAAAACCACGCGCCTAAGCATGCCGGTGTTATCCACCGGTTGCACTTGGGTCCAAAGATCTTGCAAGGTTTGAGACGCCGAATTTGCGTTTTCCATTTTAAACTCCGTTACTTAGCTGATTTAAGTTCAGGCCTCTGTATTGGGCGTATGGCGCTCATCGGCGATTGCTCGAGGCTCGCGGCCTTCACATGATTCAACGTCCCGCATCGGGAACATTTGATCTGGAGCTCTGTAAACCCACCCGTACGGGCGAGAAGTCGGTTGCAGTTACCGCATCTGATTTCTTTCAACATCTGCAAATTCCTTTTGCTGAATCGCCCTTCCGTGGGCAATAAAAAGCCCCGCACTTGGCGAGGCTCTCTTCGCGTCAAATATCAGTTTTCAGCACAGTCTTCACACAGAGGGTGACCACCAATATGCGTGGTCGCATCCTTCTCACAAAAATCACATTGGGTCCCCGGTCGTGGGTCAGCAACTTCTTCGCAGGACTCACAAAGGTTACGGGAACTCAGATCCTGATCTTCTTCACCACATTCATCACATTTACCAGACATGCTCATTCTCTCTCTTTCTTCTGGGAAGCAATTATCCTTCGAGAGGTAGAGGGACAACAAGAGCGTATCAGCTAGAAAACAGCCCAGAAATAAAAAAACCCAACACAATGGCTGGGTTTTTCAGTGTCAATCCCTAACGCGCAAGATCGACAGGATGGGTAAATACTCTCTCACTTTCTCACTCAGTGCAATGGCTTTTTGCTACGCCGCACAACTTTCGATTAATCCTTCCGCATCTAGCAGTTCCTGAGCGGCAGTGAGCGCCTCGTTCACCTGGTCATCCAGCGTCTTGCGAATCCCTGAGCGCCACCGGTACCGAGTAGATTCAGGCTTGCCGTCGTTATCCCAGTTGGTGATGTCGTACCAAGCGGCCGGCAGCACAGCGGCAGAACGCTTTCCGTCGGCACCGGCAACTTGCGGAATGGCCCAGGTCAGCACCGCGCATTCCCGGAAGCGCTTCGGCGCCGGGGTCTTCACCGAATTCAGGAGCTCCAAAATGGCGCCATGCTTTCGCTCCTGGTGCGTCGAGTATTTCGCCACCAGCGCGCGCCAGTGCGCCGGAGTGAGCGCCTTGTGCAGCCGACCGAATACCCAGCAGTCTTGGAGAAACGCCGCCTCCTTACCGACGATCTCCCCCTTCTGCTTGGCGCACTGCACCTTCGGCTCAAAGTCACAGCCGCCGGCGGAACTGATGGTCTCGGCCGCGAGGGCTCGAACTACTGCTGAAACAACGTTGCGATAGGTCATGCTGCAGCCCTCTTCAGTTCTCTGGTCCTTGCCCGGTAGTAGGCTTTGATGCCCTTGATCTGCTCGACGGAGTACTTACGCACACTCTGGTCAGCTTCTAGAGCGTCGACAGCCTCCTGGCCGATTCGCGCAATCAGGCCGATCCGGTAGTCCACGGCGTTGCCCGAAAGGAATCGGTTGTCCTGCTTGCTCTGGGCGTGACAATTGCGTTCGTCGAAGCGCAGGTGCGGCGCGGAGCCAACGCTGCGGTAGTGGCCGGCATCGACTGCGTTACCACTCCAGTCCAACGGCTTGCCGCTGGAGATGCAGAGGTGGCCGGCGGCCTGGTCCCGGGTGCGAACGTACTCGTTGAACGCCTGCTGAGCCTCACGAATGTGTTCGCCGCGGCTCTTCAACTTCTCCTTGCGGACCTTTATCTCGCGGCGCTCAACCTGGGCAAGCGACTTGCGCGCTTTGGCCTGGTTCACGTCCTTGATGGCCAGGCCGCACTTCGGGCTACATACCGCCTGGCCCAGTCGCTGCGGCGGGAAGCTGATGCCGCATGCCGGGTTCTTGCACTTCTTCGGTTTGGGTTGCTTGGCGATCATGCAGCCTCCTTGCTGAGTAGATCAGTGAAAACCACACCTAGGCCCGTGAAATAGGCGGCGATGCGGTCGGTGTAATTGATGCCCTGGGCGCGGTTGAACAGGCTGGTCACCGGGAAACCGTCAGGGCCGAACAAGTGGCACTCCCCCATCATGGCCAACTTCGTTTCATAGGGCAGATGACGCATGACGCGATACCACTCGGCCTGAAAGCCGGCATCCTCGTTCAGCAGGATCTGCACGCCGAAGTGCAGCTTGCAGTAGCGGCGGGCGTCAGCTGCGTCACCGATCTGGGTCATCTCGGCAATGCGCTTGTACATCCCGAACCACAGCCGGTTCTGGTCGAGCGTGCGGTCCTTGCCTGGGCGCAGGGTCACCACCACAAACTTCTTGTCTTTGTACATGGCGCTGATTTTGGTGATGACTTCAGAGAGCCTGGCCTGGCAGTTGACGCTGATCTTGTCGGTCATTGCGCTGCCCTCTTCGCTTCCAGTTCCTGGGCCTGCTTGACCAGCAGCGCCCGGCGATCCGCCAACTCATTGGCCGCTTCAATCCGCATTTCGGTTTTTCGTTCGGCGCTGGCCTTGCGCATCTCCAACATCGAGTTTTTGACCAGTTCCAGCTTCTGTCGCAGAACTGGCGCGGGCTGGGTGACGGCGCCGGTGAGCAAACCGGCAATGGCGCGGCCATCCTCGGTAACTGGAACAATGCTCAGGTCAGCCAAGTACTTTTGGCCGTGTTCTTGGGGGATACGCTTCAACTCCACCGCCTTAGCGACGGCCTGGATACGACGGTTGGCGTCGAAGCCCACGGACACGTGCCAGTTGACCGGTTTCGCATCCTCGCGGGCCTGGCCCACGAACCTTTGGTAGGCGTCGATGAACGCCATGCGCGCACCGATTTTGTCGCCGCCATCCAAGATGGGTTTCGCAGCAGCCAGGGCCAGCTGGATCTCGTCGGTCAGCACCACGGTTTCGAATTCATCGTTGGTGGTCATGGCGATTGCCCAGGCCTCGTCCTTGCCCGGGCGCCCGTCAGAGGACTGGACGCGTTGCAGGATGTCAGCCATTGCCAGTTTGCCCTTCACTTCGAAGCGGCAGGCCTTCAAGGCGGCTTTGACGACGGGCACCGGGTAGGCGCAGAGGTCTTCGGCCATCATCGCGGCAGTGCCCGGGTTCATCTCCTGACCCATGGCCTCGGCTGTAGCGCAGATGGCGGCGGCCAGTCCGGCAACCTGATGGTCGTTCATTTCAGAGGTATTCATTGCGGTCACCTGCTTGGCGTTTGGCCAGAACCATCTGGGCGGCCTGCTCCGCTGCGGAGTGGTTCGCCTCAGTTCGCTCCATCTGGCGGGCGGTGGTGCCGTTGATGCGCTGCCCGGTCACCCACTGGGTGTGATAGCTCTCGGCGTTGGCCAGCAGCTCGTTGAGGCTGTGGCACTTGCGCAGCACAGCGGCGTCGTTGGATTTCAGGTAATGCGCGGCAACGTGGTGAGCAACGTCAGCGCCGAGGCGGTCGACCAATTGGCCGAGTTGACCGCCAACCTTGGCGTTCCAAACAGGCCATGCACCGAGGTAACGTTTGCGGTAGGCCATGGCGTAATTCGCCCAGACCTTGAAGGTTTTGCAGGTCTGGTCTTTGGGGCCCGGCATATCGGCGGGGATCTCAACCCGTGGGGCATCGGTGCGATCAACCACCAGCACCAAGCCGCGGGACTGAGCCGGCTTGCCGGTGGCGTCCTGCAAGTCCTCACTGGTGTCCTGATTGGTACCCTGATGATTGGTATCCTGATTTGTCGGAGATTTATCCGACCCTTGCCCGGATTTTTTTCCGACCTTGCTCGGAGATTTATCCGAGGTAGATCGGATATTTTTCCGACCCTTGTTTTTTGGTGGGGTCGGATATTTTTCCGACCCGTCGAGCTTCTGGTTCCACTCGATCGCCTTCTCTGTGAGACGGAAAAGCGTGATGTTCGAAGTGCTGGAAAGCTCAATCAAGCTAGCCTCTTCCAGGGCCTTCAACATGCGATAAGCGGTGTCTGGCTTGTCAGTGAGCAGCGGTAGCTCCTCGATGATCTTGGCCTTGCTCAGCGCGAAGAAAATCCCGTCATCAGTCTTGATTGGCTTGGTCCAACTCGGGCAGCCGTATACGAAGGCGAACAGCAGGGCCTGCTGAGAATTCAGCCCCCACTCCAGCGCCTTCACCTGGTTAATCGTGACGGTGTATTGCATGTCAGGCCTTCCCGACCTTTGCGGCCAATTCAAGGAAGCGATCCACGTACCAGTGAGGCTGCGTCTCGCGGGGGCATTGAGGGCTGGTGAGGTTCTTGCCGTAGGCCATGCCCTTCTCGGTCACAGACCAGAAGTCCACCATTTCCTGCTTAGAGTTTTTGCGCTGGAGGACCTTGAGGAAGCCGTGGGCTTCAAGTGCAAGGTTGAAGGCGCGTGGCGTGCTGGCAATGGAGTGATCTTTGATCAGAGCGGTGATTGCCTTAGTGGGCATCGAAGAGCCACCAGCGGCATCAGGGGCGGCGTCCACCGCATAGCCTGGAAGGAATTTGGCATCTAAGCCGTTGTTGGTGGCGATCTGGGCGAGCATCATCACTTGGCTGGATGGCGCAGGCTTCAGCATGCGCGTGAAGCATTCCAGGATTGCGAGTTCGCCGACGACCTTCGTGCCGTTGGCGATCACAGCCTGACGTGCTGCGTTGTGCCCCTCCAGTTCAGCCCAGCGACGAATAACAGCGCGACGCATCTTGGCGCTGTAACCGGTGAGCAGTGTATCTGTCAGCTCGCGATCAAGCAGATACTCGACCTGCTCCCGCTTGTACCCGTCCAAATAGATGTGCTCAAAACTGAGCACATCTTCTTCAAGGTCGGTAAGCATGGATACGATATCCCGCTTCACATTGTTGTGGCGCTTTCCGGTGACATTCGCAATTTCGCGTGACGACATAGTCCGCGCCACATTTTGCGATTGCGAAAAACGTGGCGCGAGATTGTTGGGGCTATTGATCGATTCTGTATGTTGGTGCATGATTCGCTCCAGTTGTTTACCGCTGTAGAAAAAGCCGACCTCGAACGTCGGCTTTTTTGTGCCTGCAATTCAGGCTATGGATTTCAGTGGGCGAGCCGACGCGAGCAGTTGCTCTGCTCTACGCCCCAACTCCCCCGCCTTCGCTTCAACCTGGCGGCACTGTTTGGCGAACGCCGGTAGGTGCGGCAGATCCAGTTCGCACATCACCTGGTCGTCGAACACTTCGCTGCCGGTGTCGATCACATCGCCCAGGGCTCGGATCAGTGCGCCGAAGCTCTTGTTTGCGCATTGGTCGCTGGTCATTTGGCGGGCACCGGTCAGTCCGTGGCGGCTTGCGAGCTCGTTTACGCAGTGGTCGCGGAATTCAGGCTCAAGGGCGTTGACCCACGACTCTTCCAGCCAGGACGGCATTTCTTGATCGCCGGACAACCAGCGCTGAACACGCTTGAGCCAGCGGCCGGTCGCCTTCACAAAGTCACCGACATCGTTCTGCAACGTCAGCGCGGCGAAGTCCGGGACCTCTTTGGCGACAGCCTTCTCTGGGCACGACAGATGCAGCTCGCGGCTCAGCGCCTGGGCGAAGTCGTCCTGGCTCAGGCTGGTGCGCGCGATCTGGTTTGCAGCGTGGGCGACCAGCACCTGATCACGGGTTTGTACGGTGTGTCTGGAACTGGACGTTTGCATGGGGACTGCTCTCTTCTAATCTGGCTTCAATGGAACGGCGGACAGGGGTGTCGCTTAGGCGGCCTGAACATCCGCAGAAGATTGCTGCGGAAAAACGCGATCCAAAGTGCATTTCGCACCCAATTCATTCAGCGCCTGGACGATCTTCCGGGCGTCTTCAAGCTTCAATGGGCGAGCCCCCGACTCGTAGTTAGCGAGCCGCGACTGCTTCCAGTTGAGCTTTCGGTGTAAGGCTGCCTGCGTGATTCCGGCCTCCTCACGAAACTCTGCTATGAGATTCATTGCGTTGCTCCTGCGGTCAATAAACCAAGGATAAACACATATCGTGTTATTGGCAAACACAATAAGTGGGCGGATTTTATTTCACTCCGTGATTAAAATTCGATCCATGAAGACACTCGGATCGCGCATCGCGCACTACAGAGAAAAAGCAGGGCTTTCTCAGGCTGCCTTGGCAAAGGCGTGCGGATGGAAATCCCAATCGCGCATAGGAAACTATGAGAAAGATGCTCGGGAGCCAAACCTTGAAGATATCGCCAAGATTGCCCATGAGCTGAAAGTCGATCCGGCAGCGTTACTTTTGCCTGGCGAAAGCCCCTCGAATATTTCAATCGCCGCCCAGCCCACCAAATCATTCCGCTACCCGGTTGTGAGCTGGGTTGCCGCCGGCGCCTGGTCGGAAGCCGTGGAGCCCTACCCGGCTGGAATCTCGGACACCTACGAATTTTCGGAGTACGACTCCAAAGGTCCTGCGTTCTGGCTGACAGTCAAAGGGGACTCGATGACAGCGCCCGCCGGCCAGAGCATCACCGAGGGCACGCTGATCCTTGTGGACACTGAGGCTGAAGTTGCACCAGGTAAGCTGGTCGTGGCCAAACTGCCGGACAGCAACGAAGCCACATTCAAAAAGCTGGTCAGCGATGGCGGACGGCTGTTCCTGAAGCCACTGAACCCAAGCTACCCGATTGAGGCAGTCGACGAGAACTGTCGGATCGTGGGCGTGGTTGTCCAGGCGCTGCAGAAGTTTTACTGATGCCATCCGCCCTTGGAAAGCCATCGACCTCATGGCGAGAGCAGAGCTTTTGGAACAAGGTGTGGACCTATGCTCTGCTGGCACTCATGGTGGTTTTCACAACCGAAGCTGGCATTTGGCCGGACGGCAGTTCATCTCATCGCAAGCGAGTCTTCAGCCCAGGCTTCGTTGTGCTCTGCGTTTTCGTGGCTGTGGTTGAGCTGATAGCGCTGAACCACTTCTATGGTGTGCGAGGATGAGGTGAATACGGGAAAAATTGTGCGTGTACGCTCCCGTGATCAGCGCCATGGGGGGGCTGGTATCTCCTATAGCTAGCAAGAAAGCTCGACTCTCACGCGTTGAGCTTTTTTATTGCTGGCGCAAAAAGGCAAAGCGCCGACTTTATAATTAATGGAAAATCTTCGAGCAACATCAATATTGCTTGCATGCTCCTAGCAATACCAATATTGTTAGGACTCAAACATCAGTCTTGGTATTCCCAATGTCAGACGATTCCAGCAAAAAACCTGTCGGCCGTGCCAAAGGCGGCGCCGCGCGTCAAGCAGCTCTATCCCCCGAGCAACGCCGCGAAAACTCACGAAAAGCTGCGCTCGCAAAGGCTGAGATTGCAAAGCTTCCTGTAGCTACTCATGAATCTGGTGACCATCCTCTAAAAATTGGGGATGTGGAGTTGACGTGCTACGTCTTAGAAGACGGAACGCGAGTTCTCTCTCAGCGCGGTATGCAGGTTGGGATCGGGATGTCGACAAGTGGCGGTTCTTCTGGCGAGCAGCGACTTGCCAATTTCGCGCTTTCTTTATCAGTTAAATCTCATGAAAACAGCGAGTTACAAGCGCGCAGCACTGCGCTCGCCGATCGCCTCAAACAACCAATTCGTTTCCGAGTACCGCGCGTTGGCACAGTTGCCTTTGGGTATGAAGCAACAGTTCTTGCTGACTTGTGCGACATTATCCTCGCGGCGCGATCAGAAAAAATCTTGCAGAAGCAACAATTACACATTGCCGATCACGCTGAGATCCTTGTCCGAGGATTTGCCCGCGTTGGCATCATCGCCCTTATTGATGAGGCAACAGGCTATCAACGCGATCGAGCTAAAGACGCGTTGGCCAAGATTCTCGAAGCTTGGGTTGCCAAAGAACTCCAACCTTATGTGCGCGCATTCCCGGCTGAATATTACGAGGAGCTTTTTCGTCTGCGAGGTCTGAAATATCCGCCTGAGAATCCTAAGTTTCGCCCTCAGTATTTCGGCCTACTGACCAATGACATCGTTTATGAGCGCTTAGCTCCGGGACTCTTGGACGAACTGAAAAAGCAGGCTGCGAAAGATGAAAAGAAAAAACATTTGCACAGAAGGCTTACTCAGGAGGTTGGCCACCCTCGTTTGCGAGAGCACCTTGCTTCAGTCGTGACCGCGATGAAGCTCTCCAATGACTATCAGGACTTCGTTACCAAAATGAACCGACTTCATCCCAGGTTTGGCGACAACCAAATGCTCGACCTCGAGGAAGGTGATCGTTAGCCTATAAACTAGTCGACCGAAAAGGCCGGCGTAGGATGACCAGTTCTGCTTCTTTTTGCACCAGCATGCAGCCCGGCCCAGCGCCGGGCTTCTTGTTTCTGCCCTTTGTCGTGCCACCATTGAGCTGGCAAACCGCGTGACTGCACACTGGATCTGCTGAAGGGTCGGCGCCCAAAAAGTTTACAGAGAGCCCGCCACAGAGCGGGCTTTTCTTTGACTGAAATTTGATCGTGTGAAGCGTGACCTCTGTCGGGGTTTCTTGTCTCGGCCATTCGCTACCCGCTTCAAGATGCTGGCTACCCTGGCCCGCTCAGCATGATTAGATCAGCCCGCGCGGAGAAGGCGACCTTCATGATCGCCTCTACTCCTCTCGACTGCCTTCAGATCCTGATCCGTTATCGCGGACCGCTACCGGGACCACCGCCAGGGCCCCCACCAGGCCCGCCACCTTGATCGTGGCCACCGTGACCACGATCGCCACCACCTCCTGGCGGCATAAAAATCCAGCATCCCGACAGAGAAGACAGCAGAGCAACAACTGCTGCAACCTTGACCAATCGATTTAAAGTCATAACTACGCTCTCTATTCAGGAACAGTTGATTCACGTGATTTATGACAGCTGCAGAATGGGTTACGTCATATTTTTCGTGTAGCGACTTGGTAAGCTTTGTGTTGCAAACGACAAGGACCAATCGCAGCAGCCAACACACCACGGGCTTTCTGCTTTTGCGACATCCTTTTCACCTGGCATTTACAGCACCGGGGCCAAACTCCCCTTACTCCTTTGAAGAATTCCCTTTAGGCCCGCCCATAAGCGGGCTTTTTTTTGCCTGTCAAAAATGCTCCCTTAAAAATATGCATTTATGCATGAAACTTCGTACCGCCCTCTTGCCAAGATATGTCAGCATCAATACTGTGTATGCATACAGTATTCGCAAGGAGCGACGCATGATCCAGGCACCCTACCCCACATCGAAACCGAGAAATTCCTACGAGCTTGTGGGCCATCGCCTGCAACGCTTGATCGCATCTCCCCGGGTCCAGAGAATTCAGTTGGTGGAGGTATCCAGGCGCGACGATGAAAGCCCTGAAGCCTGGCACCAGGTCATCCAAGACATCGGCGACACCGCCGGCATCAGGATCGAACATCTGGATGACGGTGCCGTCAGGATCGGCTGGCGCGAATACTGCGATTCCTAAATGAGCACGCCAGCAGGCGGGCTCACCACCCCGTCCTTCTCAATTCCCCTATAAAAACCACACAGCGTGATTCAATCATGAAAAATACAAACACATTGCGTGTTGACACCATAAACACACTCTGTGATTATCGCCTCAAGCCAGCAACGAAGAACGCCGGCCAGCAGCTAAACCTGCGCCGCTCTTTAGCGATACCCCTTGCCGGATCACAACCGGCCCAGATTCAAAGGCAGCGATGAACCGGCCTAAACGGTTCAGAGGGTTGGCAACTGACCCGGGCGTGCAGCGTAAAGCGCCAAGAACAGTTATCCAGCGGGAGAACAAGCCGAAAGGCCCGTGGCTGGAAGAACAATTGATTCAAGCCAGTGACCGACGCCAGTAGCGGGTCACGGCGGAAGTTTTCACTGATGCACCTGGTGACGGGTGCATTGGGAAAACAACCGGAGATAGCAGCATGGCATTCAAGAAAGGCGACAAGGTGACCTGGTCAAGCGCAGCCAATGGGAGTTGGAAAACGAAGCTGGGCGTCGTCACTCATGTGTACAAAAGCTCCCGCGGGGAACCCGAGCGCTATGAAGTTACGGTTCCACCACCAGAAGGGAGCCAAGCCAAGGCAAAGATTTATTACCCACGCACTTCTGCGCTGCAGCCCGCCGACTGATCAACCAGCGCCACGACAGCCTGTCGTTAAATGCCCGGTCACCTGCATGACAAAATTTCGTACTTTATGGAGCCAATACAATCTAGTAGCTTAGAACTGAAATTCTAAACGTGAAATGGCATACCGCCGCTACATGATGAACATCTTAAGGTCTCGTAGAATGAGTGTGACAAAAAATTGGCTGAGGCTGTCCTTTGCGCTTTTGTGGCGCGCGTTTCTATTGTTCCAAATTTTCGGTTTGGTATTTGGTGTACTGCTTGGAAAACTCCTACTGCCGAGCTCATTCGTCATATTGATTAAGCCTACAATTTTGTACGGATCATTAGCTCTGGTAGTAGTTATCGCTGAAGCCGGATTCAAGCTCAATCTACTTCAATGCATTTTCGGAAAACGTTTAAACCTGTCAAAACCACAATGGCGCATGTGTGCACTTTCACTGGCGTTGCTTCTCGCAACTATGGCAGTGTTGAACGTTGCGGTCGCTTTTTCCACGCCATTTGATTTGTGGCTTTACTACAAAGTTTTCGGCAGTCCGGTGATATTTGTTGCTGGCATATTCGCTATTTCTTGGATTGCCATCAGCAAGACCAGCATTCACCAGTAATCGCACCTCCCCTAGTGGTGGCTGACTGCTCTGGACAGGGCCTCAGCTCCACCATTCTTACAGCAATGCATTGAGGACTCCCTGTCCTCTCATATCAATCCGATTTTTCGGATTCCCACCTCTACCCGTCAGCACTCCTCCCCCGCGCCCATCGGCAACCAGCGGGAGGCATGAGTGTTGACGAATACAGGTGAACAACCCGCCACCCTGGAGGTGACCATGGAACACGAAGTGATTGTTGAGGGCTTTGTCCTCCAGGTGGAGGTGACCCATTGCGTAAATGAGCCGCCGAGCCCGGGCAGCTCGAACAGCGACTGGGACGCCCAGGGTGACCGGGAAATCGAGTTCAAGATTCACTCGGCGATTTGCTACGACGAAAGCGGCGCCCGGATGGATGTAGAACGGCACCTGCTGTACCTGCTGGCCCGCCAGTACGGCGCGCAGATCGAGAGCGCGTTGTGGATCGAGATCGACGCTCTAAAGCGCCGGCAACGGTGGGCCGCATGAGCGAACACCACGACGTGGCAATCGGAATGCTTGAAGGGTACGTCAGGGCGATGAGTGATCCGCTTTGCAATCCTTCCGCAGTCAAGGCTTCGTCCAGCACCGCGATCCTTATTCTCCGCACGCTGGGCATCATCAGCGCGCAGGAAGACGCCAACTACACCGAGAGCCTGCGCCGTGATTACGAGCGCCGGTTAGGGAGAGCCGCATGACCACCGCACCGGTTAAATCGCTGATCGACGAGCAGCTCGACGACGTTGAGTCCAAGCTGATCATGCTGGGCTTCGGCCTCCCCTTCAATGAAGTGATCGGCCAGCCGCGTGAGCGTGCCGTGGCCACCTTGCCGAAGCGCCTTACAGCAACCATGAAGGGCGGGCGGATCGCGGTGAGGGTTCGGCCGTGACCACCCACCAGCGCACCCGGCGCCTACTCATCTGGCGCGGTTCCTTCCCTGTCCTCGCCCTCTTCACCTTCCTGATGTTGCTCAGCGCTCTCGCTGATCGAATCACTCAATAACCAACACCTTTCATCGCTGCGAGCATCGCGGCAAGGAATCCCCATGTCCGCAGTAATGAAGCAGGACGAAAACGCGCCTGCGATGTCGGAGGCCGCGCTTGTTGAAGTGCTGAGCAGCAGCCTCTACCCCGGCGCCGAAAAGAACTCAGTCGTGATGGTGTTGGCTTACTGCCAGGCCGCGCACCTGGACCCAATGCTGAAGCCGGTGCACATCGTTCCGATCTGGAACTCGAAGACGAAAAAGATGCAGGACACGGTGATGCCTGGCATCGGCCTGTACCGCATCCAAGCGGCACGCACCGGCCAGTACGCCGGAATCAGCGAGCCTGAATATGGTCCTCCAGTAACGGCGAAGCTGAGCGGCGTCGAAGTCACGTATCCCGAATGGTGCCGCGTGACGGTCAAGCGGCAGATGAGCAACGGCCTGGTTGCCGAATACACGGCCAATGAACGCTGGCTCGAAAACTACGCGACGTCGAGCAAGGAAACTGCGGCGCCCAACGCCATGTGGAAGCGCCGGGCATTTGCCCAGCTCGCCAAATGCGCCGAGGCCCAGGCCCTGCGCAAAGCTTTTCCTGAAGTCGGATCAGCGCCAACGGCCGACGAGATGGAAGGCAAAGCATTCGAGGAGCCGGCGCGCGATGTCAGCCCACGACAGCAAGCCCAGCCTGAACCGGAAGCGTTGCCCGCCTACTCCGACGATTTGCTGACCGAGAACATCGTGAAGTGGCAGCCACTAATCGACTCGAACCGCACCAGCCCTGAACACCTCATTGCGACCATCAGCAGCAAGTACACGCTGAGCCCGGCGCAGATTGAAAAAATCACCAACCTCAAAGCCCTCGATGGAGACGCAGCATGAAAATTCACAACGTAGCTCAAGGCTCCGCCGAGTGGCTTGCCCTTCGCGCTCAGCACCGTACCGCCTCAGAAGCACCTGCAATGATGGGCGCTTCGAAGTACCAAACCCGCACCGACCTGCTCGCCGCCAAAAAGACTGGCATCACGCCCGATGTCACGCCGTCTCAGCAGTTCATCTTCGACAAAGGGCACGCGACCGAGGCCCTGGCACGCCCACTGGCCGAAGCACTGATCGGCGAAGAGCTTTATCCGATCGTTGCTACCGAGGGCAACCTGCTCGCCTCCATGGACGGCGCCACGATGCTCGGCGAGACACTGTTCGAGCACAAACTGTGGAATGAGTCAGTCGTGGCCCAGGTGAAAGCCGGTGACCTGGCTCCGCACTATTACTGGCAGCTTGAGCAGCAACTGCTGGTGAGCGGCGCTGAGCGCGTCATCTTTGTTTGCTCGGACGGCACGCCGGAGAGCTTCGTGCACATGGAATACCGGCCCGTAGCCGGGCGCGCGGCCCAGTTGATAGAGGGCTGGAAACAGTTCGAGGCAGACCTGGCCAACTTCGAAATGGCCGATGCTCCTTCAATCGTAGTCGGCAAGGCGCCTGACGAGCTGCCAGCGCTGCGAATCGAACTGACCGGAATGGTCACCGCCAGCAACCTGAAGGTGTTCGAAGACTCAGCCCTGGCTGTCATCGACACGGTGAAAACCACGCTCTCCACCGACCAGGACTTCGCCGACGCGAAGAAGGCGGTCAAGTGGTGCGGCGAGGTTGAAGAGGCTGTCGCGGTCGCCAAGAAACAGGCCCTGTCGCAGACCCAAAGCATCGACGAACTGTTTTCGTCGCTGGATCGCATTAGCGCCCATGCCCGCGAGACTCGCCTGAAGGTCAATAAGCTCGTGCAGGCCCAGGAACTGCTGGTAAAGACGACCATCAAGCAAAAGGCCGAGCTAGCGCTTGCGGAGCACATCGCGGGGATCAACAGGACCTTGGGCCAGGTGGCGCTGCCTCAGGTGCACGTCGACTTCGCCGGCGCCATGAAGAGCAAGCGCACCATCGCCAGCCTCCAGGACGCTGTTGATACCGAACTGGCCCGGGCAAAGATCGACGCAAGTCAGGCAGCGGACGGTATTCGCTTGAACCTGACCAGCCTGGCGGAGCTCGCAGCTGATTACGCCTTCCTGTTCAGCGACGTGCAGCAGCTGGTGACCAAGGCCAACGATGACTTGGTGACGCTGATCAAATTCCGAATCTCCGAACACCAGAAGGCGGAGAAGGAAAGGACCGACGCGAAGCGCATTGCTGAAGAACAGGAAGCCCAGCGCCTGGCGGCCATCAAGCCAGAGCCGGTCGTGGAGAAGGTGGCGACACCAGGGCCTGCCCGCACCGCTCCAGTCCAGGCGGCACCCGTCGGCCAGGCCACAAAGCCTGTGGCGAGCCACACCGTGGAGCAGGTAGCGCTGCAGGCCAACGTGACGGACTTCGAGGCCCTGGTGAAAGCCGTGGCATATGGTCAGGCGCCGATCACGCTGCTCTCGGTCAACTGGGAAGTGCTCGACGCGATGGTCGCAGCGCAGGGATCCACCTTCAGCATGGCCGGGGTGACGCTGGCCAAGGCGGCAGCATGATCAGCAACCACCTCAGCCTGGTCGAGGCGCTGCGTCCGGCATCGGATGAACTGGCGGCCCAGGTCGCCCAGTTCCTGGCCAGCGGCGGCCAGATCGAAGAAGCGGCGCCCATCGGCTACAAGCCCAAGCCAATCACCTACAGCAACCAGATGCCGCCGGCGCCGAAGCCGTTTGTTCGGCGTCGGGTTGAGGCAACTCCCCTGCCGCTCGATAAAGACGATATCCGCACCCAGGAGCGACTCAAGCTGGCTGAGCAGATACGCCAGCTTGGCGTTACGCACACCCAAACCGAAGTAGCTGCTGCACTCGGTGTCAGCCGTCGTCTCATCTACAACTACGCCGCCCGGTACGACATCACGTTCAAGGCGCCAACGAGAGGCGGCGCCCGGAACTTGGTGCACAACACGGTCGATAAGGAGCGCGACGCGAATTTCGCCGAGCGCATCAAGGCCTTCAAGGAACTGGGGATTTCCCGCCGGCAGTGCTGCGGGAAGCTGGCGATCGGCAGCAAGGCATTCGAGCGGATCATCGCGGCGCACGGGATCGACTATCCAAAGCTGGTCCGGAGGGCCACTCGATGCGCCGCATAGCCCGCATCCAGCAACGCAAACGTCAAACCTGGCTCGCACTGCCGGCCAGCGGAATAGAAGAGGTAGGCCATGGCTGCCGAACAGAAGGAGCGCACAGCCAAGCTTGCCGAGAAACGGCAGCAACTGGGCGAGCAGGAATTGCGGCACACGGTCCCGTACGGCACCCGGCGGATGCTCGACGAGCTGATGCTCTGGCATGATATCGAGGAAGTGAGCGAGGCGGTGCAGCTGCTGGTACTGAATGCGCGGGTTGAGGATCTGCCGCCGGCGCCACCAAAGGTTAAAGGGCCGTCCGACAGCATCCGCCACTACTTCCGCCAAGGAATGCGTGACCGGTTGGCAGCGCTCACCGCCGAGCTGGACGAGACGAAGGACCGGGCTACCATCTGGCGACTGATCGCCCACGCCCACTCGCTGGGCGCCTTTAATTCCGCCGATTACTTCGCAATTCCGCGCCACGGTTTCGAGATATGTGAAAACGTGGCGTGCAAACTACGGCACGCGGGCTACGCCGAATCGCGCCAGATGAATGACGATGATGAATAATCACTTCGCCAGGGGTTGCACCTCAAACTGAGGAAGTTCGCTTTCACCAGAGATATCAACACGCCTGATATCAAAATAGGCTGCCTTGGTATTGTGATCCGCGTCCCTGTAGGCAATTGTGATAGTTTCCTCAATTGCCGGATTATCTAGGTCAAATTTTATAGAAAACTGTTGAAACTTCCCTTTTGGCCATTCAGGGATAAAAATATTCAACCCACTTAGATCACCACCAAAATCAATCGCCACCTTAAATATCGTGGCTCCATCATTCCCAATGTTCAGTTCTAAAAAGCACTGCTGCCCCATGCGAACTGTACCATCTACTCTTGCAAACAGCTCAGGCATAATATCCTTTTCTCTACGCTCCTGTATTGACCTCAACCTGTTCATCTCCGACTCAACTTGTAGCCTCGTTATATCAACAAGTTCTTTCTGCTGTTCGACTGAGTTTTTTAATTCTTGTGCTTGAAGCTGTAAGGCTTCAGAACTGAGCTTAAGCTCCCGACCTTGTTGTAAATAGCCCAGCACCAACCACAAAAAGGCCACCGGACCAAAAACTCCTGCGAGAAAATCCCCTATCTCATTGAGTTCTAGATCTGGAATAGTTGTGTGCTTCCAATAAACAAGTGTGGCTACACCTACTAGATAAACGCCGGTAACCAACCCACCTAAGATTTCTGATCTGACCTTCATCGCTCGCTCCATCGAATGAACGCGAGATATTAGATGTTACTGAAGTCACTTGGAAGCATCTTGCCATCACCCTACTCGCTGAATCCGGTAACGGAGGGCGGCGCCTGACTGGAGATATTCCATGGATGATCAGTTCTACCTGCAAGACAGTCGCAGCCACGCCTACGTCGGAGACGGGTTGTCGTTTTGGGGCTTTGGCGGATCTGGATACGTCACCGATCTGGCCAAGGCTCAGGTATTCACCCGGGACGGAGCTTGCGATCACCGCGACACTGACATCCCGTGGCCCAAGGCCTACGTCGATGCTCGGGCGCGTATTGGTGTCGACTGCCAGCATGTGACGCTGAGCGAAGCGCTGGACCAACACCCCGACGCAACCGAGTTTTACATCCAGAAGCCGCAGTGCTGGAACGGCAACAACCTGATTTGGCTTTGTGAGGAAGGAGTATTCTCCAGCGATCTGTCGAAGGCTGTCGTGGTGCCGAGGGCTCAAACCATCACCTGGATCGGCAAGCTCGGCCAATCAGGTGCGGTGGTCTGGCCCAAGCCCTACATCGACGCGCATAGCCGTCGGCTGGTCGAACGCGACGACGTGAACATCAAAGACGCCCTACGCGGCACCGGCATTAAGCTGGCCAAGCCGAAGAAGCCCAAAATGATGATGTTCAATTGTTACGGCTGCGGCCGGTTTATCAGTGACGCTCAACGCTATCGCGAAGACTGCCGAAACTGCGGAGCAAACAACGCGCCTTAATCCGTCCTACCGCGAATCCACTTGTTATCAAGCGTGGGATAAGCCATTGCCCATCATCGTGTTTCCAAGGTGGAAAAAGCCGGACCCATCATCTATTGAATACATGATGGTCGTTTCAGCGAGCAAGCTGCGAAGTTCTTGCAACTCTACAGGATCTGTAGGTAGTTTTATGAGTATGGACGTGACCATTTCGTCTTCGCTTGGAGCGAACATTTGCAAATATTCATACGGCGCTAACGCATCGCGGAGCGTTTCGTGTCCGCCAATCTGCTTGCCGGAGCGCGCCAGCCTCGCGCGAACAGTAAAAGCAAACGCATAACCTGTAATTACTGGATCAGGGATGGGCGCATCCTTCCACTCATGGCCGTCCTTGCTTTCGATCATGTAAGGGCCCTCGCCGATGTACTGACCGTAGTTTTCAACAAGGTAAGCCATCTCATAGGTAGATTTGACGGTCGACGCTATCTCCATAACGGGGGAACTCATGCTCACAACGAGCATTGACGCCGCAGCGAGGCCTCTCAGGTAGGCGGGCAAATCTTTTTTTTGCACAAGTCGCTTCATATCTATCCTTTCCCGCTCCATGCCGGTCACCCGTAATACCCCATATCAACGAATCACGCCAGCCAGCGAAGGAGACTCCGCAAAGCCTTTACCCCTCGGAGGATGGCATTTCTAAATTTAGAATATCTGGCAGCTTTTCAGCAAGAAGCATCTTAATTTTGCTCACTTCTGAAAACTGCGTTACAGAAATTTCAAAAGCCAGAATCAATAGGTCATTCGCTGCATTATGGGCTTTAACCTGTCTTGCTTGAAGATTTGAGAGCGCTGCCTTTTTTTGGGCGATAGGAATTTCCGAATTCTTAGTTGAAGATATATGTGCTTCCAAGCTGTCAACAATTCGCCTACGGTGCTCAATGAACATCTCAAGCAAATTAATCTGAGACGTCTGGTAGGCCTGTATCTCGGCATGCTTTGATTCCGCCTTACCAAGATCCAACTGTTCTGACTGTGCCGTGAGAGTCTCAGATTGAAGCTTATTTAGAGCACGAAATTCTTCCCTCTGCGCATCAAGCAATTCTCTCTGCAAGTAAACCGTTTTAAGAACGGCCAGAAGAGTACAAAAAGATATTAGCGGGCCAAATACCCCTCCAAAATAACTACCGAATGCCGACCAATCTGACGCATTCGTAGATAGTTGGCTGCCAAATATTTTCCAATAGTAATAAGAAGCAAAAAAAGCGCTCACAAACACGATGCAGACCAATAAAAACCAAAAGCTACACACCGATTTTCTCAAGCGTTCCATGCTACTCACCAAATTTTAAGAATCGGCGAAATATACCAGCGAGGTTTAAGTATGCCCATCACTTACGGAAGCGTGTGCAGCGGCATCGAAGCCGCGACACAGGCCTGGCACCCGCTGGGCATGCGCGCCGCCTGGTTCGCAGAGATTGAGGCTTTCCCATCGGCGGTCCTGGCCCACCACTACCCCGACGTGCCGAACCACGGCGACATGACCAAGCTGGCCGCCCTAGTCCTAGCCGGCAAGATCCCGGCGCCGGACGTGCTGGTCGGCGGTACCCCATGCCAAGACTTCAGCGTTGCCGGTATGCGTGCCGGTCTCGGTGGTGAGCGAGGTCAACTGACAATTAAATTCGTGGAGTTAGCAGATGCAATTGACCATGTTCGAACTGCAAGAGGAGAAGCCGAGTGCGTCCTTACCTGGGAGAACGTCCCCGGCGTCCTCAGCGACAAAGGGAACGCCTTCGGATGCTTTCTTGGCGCGCTTGCTGGGGAAGACTGCGAGCTGCAGCCTCCAGGGAAGAAGTGGCAGGACGCTGGTTGTGTGTATGGACCCAAAAGAACAATCGCGTGGCGGGTCCTGGACGCCCAATATTTCGGCCTGGCCCAACGACGCCGTCGTGTGTTCGTTGTCGCAAGTGCTCGAGACGGGTTCGATCCCACTGAGGTACTTTTTGAGCGAGAAGGCGCTCGCCGGGATAGCCCGCCGGGATGGCCGGCGAAGCTTGCACTTCACCCTACTCTCACGGCACAAGGAGGGGGCTCTCTCGATGACCGAGAGGCATATGTGCTGGAAGCCGAAGGCGTCCGCCGGACCAGTGTGATCGAGTGGGAGCGCTGCCAAGGTTTTCCCGATAACTACACGCAAATTCCTTGGCGCGGCAAACCTGTAGGTGAATGTCCTGACGGGGCCCGCTACAAGGCAATCGGCAACAGCAAGGCCATCGCGGTGGTTAACTGGATAGGCGGGAGAATCGTCAAGTTTGTTGAGCTAAGCGTCTCACGATCACATCTTTGATTACCGAGTAGTCCTCGGTGCCCGATCGCATATGAGCGTGCACGGCAGAATGACAATTCGAACACAGTAATGCTAAATCTTCTAAAACCACATCTACCTTCGCGGCCTTCGTAGAAACTGGCACTTTGTGATGAGCCTCGATATATTCAAATCCGTACCTAACCTTAAAATCATCACTGCAAATTTCACAGACGCATGATCCGGACGATTTTAGCAGCTTGACTATTTGAGAATTCCTCTCGGACAAAAGATGCGTAACATAACTTTTTCCACCCTCCATAAAGCCCTGCCCGATCTTGCTCGTAACCACATGAGTTTCAGCTTGGCGACCAAGAACAACATATTCGTCAGCGCATTCAACCAAGCCAAACAACCCTTCAAAAACCCAGTCTTTCTTTTTCCCGCTATAAAGGAGTACTGGGTAACCGAACTCAGGCTGATTCAGCAACGAAAGATTCGCCTTTTCCTTAAGTGATACAACCCCTTTTCTGGCTTTAAAGGAATAGCGATAAAAATTCCTTTCGGCATCTACCCAGCCATCGTGACTATAACTTCCCGGGTACACTTTAACTAGGACGCCTGCAAGAGCAGGAAGTGAACCAATCCAGTTAATACCCTGTTGCGGAGTATTATTTATAACGAAATTTTCGCCACCCCAATATTTGGACCCCTCTACTTTTGAATACTGGATCAACTCATATAGCTCTTTTTTTGAAACTACCGATCCAACTTTAGCACTTAGCAGATCATGAACGCTTATATTTGCCATCGTTTTCCCTAACAAAATTTCCGTGTAGTCAGCTTTCATTATGACACTGCAAATTTAAAGCGCGAAGCCTTCAATCACACGATTCCCTCAATCCCACCGCCCGGGCATGGCCCGGCAAGGACTCCCCATGCCTACAGAACACAAACCGACCGCGCCGCTGCAGGTGGAACGCTCGACCGTCACGAAGCTGGTGATCACCGGAGCGCCACGGCTCGACCCGATAACGGTTTTCCTCGAGGACTTCGGCCGGCGCGACTGCCCGATTGAATCCGACCAGAACTACCAGACTGCCCAGGGCAAGATCACGATCAACTGCTGGGACAAGAGCTGGAACGCGTACTGGGGTGGAATGGGACCTCGCACGGTTGCCGAGTTCGTGGCCAAGTACGATTGGCCCTATGTTCTGAACTGCCTGGATCGCGGGATCAGTAGCACGCGATTCAGCGGGGCCGCGCTCCATGCCTTCGCCAAGAAGTGCATCGTCCAGCGCCGCCGGCAGCAGACCGGGCGACACGACTGGGAGCTTGGCGAGCTGAGCAAGAGCGAGGCCCGCGAGCTATGGCAGGACATCGAGGCTCTGACCAGTGTGGAGTCGCCAAACGAGTGCTGGCATCACAGCAAGCTGCTGACGGAACTGTTCGGAGATGAACGGCATTACCCGGTCGACGACAAGGCGATCGAGGAAAACCACGAATTCACATACCTGCGTCGTGTCGTTGAGGCCGTTCAGGACGCGCTGCGCCAGGAACAGCAGCAGGTGGCCGCATGAAGCGCATCTACCTCAGCGGCCCCATGACCGGCCTGCAAGGCCTCAACTTCGCCGCCTTGCACGCCATGACCAACAGCCTGCGCGCCGGCGGCCACACCGTCACCAACCCCGCCGAACTCAACTCCGACGGCGGCACCTGGAACGACTGCATGCGCCGCGACATTGCCGCCCTGATGGACTGCGACACCGTGGCCACCCTGCCCGGCTGGGAGCATTCAAAGGGTTCCCGCCTGGAAGTCCTGATCGCCGAACGCCTCGGCATGACGGTTGTGAATGCCCATGATCTTGTGGCTATTTAGATATAAGAGTAGAGCGCACTCACGCAAGACGCTTGGAATCTTTGTTTAAAACCTTTTTGATACCTATACCTTCACCACTCTCATCATGGTAATTATAAAGCTCAAAGCCTTGACTATTATACAGCCCACTTGACTTCATATAGCTAATACTAAGGAGTGATTTCCCCCTCCCACCAAATACATCGTCGAGGAAAAAACTTCTGCCTACTCCGTTATATAGCGGCTCCAAAGATATTGGGGGATTATTAACCCCCTCCACGCATAAAACAACGTTAACACCCTCGCAATAACTCCCGAGATTTGTAAGTAAGAAGCCGGAGTAATAATCGCCATCATCATCCTCATGACCACCTGTATATTTTAACTGAAGCAACGGTTCCAGCGAACGCTCGTGATTTTCTAAACTGAGTTGCTGAGCAGCTACCAAAGCTGTTTGCTGCTGCACCGAAGCTTTTAGCTCATCAGCCTGCATTCGGAGCGCATCGGCACTAACACGAAGTTCCGTCCCCTGCTGCATAAAACCCAGAATCAACCAGAAAAAAGCGATCGGACCAAACGCGCCTGCCAAAAAATCACCTACCGCATTCAACTCCATGGTCTGAAGCTGTGGCAAACGTCCAAAGATGAATGCGGTAAAAGCAAATAAATAAATCGCAGTAAATATAGTACCAATCCAAGCAAGCTTGTTACGCATACATCCCTCATGCTGTTTTTTATCAAGACCCGAATCATATTCGATGTAGCCATGACCAGCTACACCCCTCCCCCCATCAAACTAAGCCGCTACAGCGGCAAGGACGAAGTCATGCCTGAAGAAAATGGAAAGCCCTGGAACGGCGAAGGATTGCCGCCTGTTGGAACAACCAGCGAAGCGTTCAGCGCTCGGACAGCGACGTTTCGGCAATGCACAGTTCTGGCCCACCGCAACGGAATGGCGGTAGTTAGTTTCCTCGACCAAGAGGAATTGCAGTGGGCCACAGAGTTTCGCTCGCCCAAGCAGATCGCAGCAGATGAGCGCCGCGCAGCAATCAAGCATATTCAAGCAGCTAGCGTCGTGAATTGCGGCCCCTACATCACTGAAAGCGCAGCCGCAGCAATCCACGACGCCGGGTACCGCAAAGAGGGGGCTCCATGATCGCCACCCTCTGGTTCGCCTACGTCTTCATCTACAAGGGGCCCAGGCCATGAAACAGCATCGCGTTTTGATCGGCGACTGCATTGAGTCGATGCGGACGCTGCCAGACAAGTCAGTTCAGATGTGCGTGACCAGCCCGCCCTACTACGGCCTGCGGGATTACGGCGTGGAGGGCCAGATAGGCCTGGAGGAAACGCCGGCCGAGTTCATCGGGCGCCTGGTCGAAGTGTTCCGCGAGGTGCGCCGAGTACTCCGCGACGATGGTACGGCCTGGGTGAATATGGGTGATAGCTATGCCGGCTCCCGCTGCGGTGGCAACAGTCAGTCAATTACCGGCGTCGGGCGCGATGAAAGCGTTACAGCCGCCAAGGCCCGCCGCACCGTTGCCTCCCGCCGTAGGGATAATGAAAGCGTTCCGCGCAGTGACTACGCCGTACCTGGGTTCAAGCCCAAGGACATGATGGGAATGCCCTGGCGCTTGGCCTTTGCCCTGCAGGACGATGGCTGGTATCTGCGCCAAGACATCATTTGGCATAAGCCAAATCCAATGCCGGAGAGTGTCCGCGACCGCTGCACTAAGGCCCACGAGTACATTTTTTTGCTGAGCAAGTCGGCGAAGTACTACTACGACCAGGCGCCAATCCTTGAACCATGCTCACCCAACACCCACAACCGCCTCTCACAAGACGTTCTCTCGCAGATCGGGAGTGAGCGCGCCAACGGCGGGGCCAAGAGCAACGGTAACATGAAGGCGGTGGCCAGGAAGTCAAACGGCGTGGGCTGGGGTCACGGTACCGACAGTGAAGAAAGAGCGCGGGGGCGAATCAAGGACAACGATTCGATGAACTCAGCCCTCGCCGTTATGCCCACCGAGCGAAATAAACGCAGCGTATGGACTGTGCCGACGCACAGTTTCAAGGGCGCACACTTCGCCACCTTCCCGCCTGACCTGATTCGCCCATGCGTCCTGGCCGGCGCGCCACTCGGCGGCATCGTGCTTGACCCTTTCGGCGGTGCCGGTACGACGGCGGTGGTCGCCATGCAGGAAGGCCGCAGATCAATCCTGTGCGAACTGAACCCGGAATATGCCGCAATGGCTGAGCGGCGTATCGCAGCAGCCTGGCTCGACGGCGCGGCGCAGATGGATGTCTTCCGCGACACAGCGCAACACCCAGCAGCCTAACCCCAATCCCCCTACATGCCTGCCGGTGAGCGGCGGGCGAGGTATGCACGCATGTTTATTTGCGCAGAAACGAAGATCGGGAAGTGCAAATCGCTCGGCGACCAAGTGCGAGTGTGCGCGCTTCGTCGTGGCGGCGGCTGGAGTCAGGCCCGCGAGGACCTGGCGAAAGAGGCAGAGAGCTGGTTCGGTCGCGAGCCGGTGAGCACTAAACAAGACTGGCGAGCCATTCGCGCCGAAGTCTTCCGTACCGATTAACCCACCTTCTGCCGCCCAGCGCGGCAGTCTTAACCCGCGTCCCTGGTCAACACCACAGCCTCAATCGCGCCCGCAACCATTACCGCAGGCACCGCCGCATAGGCCATCGCCTCCAGAACATGCGGCACACCCGCGACATGCGAAGCGCTTCCGGTGATCAACACCAGCGCCGTACACGTAAACAAAACCAGCCTTACAAACGTCCTCATCACTTCCCGCATGTTCCTACTCCTTTAGCTGAGGCCCGCAGTAAAGCCCAAGCACAAGGAATGTTCATCCGCGTTTAAACGATGAGGACGTTTCCCACACCATTAAACGAAACGCCCTTGGAACCGAGGGCTACACCTGCAGCCGCCCGGCGCGGCAAGGACACCACATGTTCGCAATCAAACTCACCCTGATCCTGCTGGGCGCTTTGCTGTACTTGGTCGGCAGTGGCTGCTGGTTCTTTTGGCTCGGCCCACGCCTTCTGGACGACGGCGAAACTGCCGACATCCTCTACGCCTTCGCCGGCACCTGCGGCTGGATGCTGATCACCTTCAGCCTGGTCATTCACATCATCAAGACAGCCCGGCCCACGGCGGCCGGTGGGAGGTAGTTATGGACGGTATTCACTTCCTGTCGCATGAAGAGGTTTGCACGCTTACCGGCGCGAAAACGAAAGCGGGCCAGGTGCAAGTTCTCAAAAGAAACGGCATTCGCCACACCATCAAACGCAGCGGGTGGCCTTGCGTCATCGCATCTGCACTCACTGGCGAGGCAGCCGGCGTGATGGAAAAACTGAAATGGCAACCGCGGCTGGTGGGGTAGATGGGACGAAAACCAACCCGGCCTGGGAGCATTCCCCGGCTACGCGAAAGGAAGCGTGGCGACACGACGTATTACCTTTACGACACAGGCGGGACGCCACGCAAAGAAATACCATTGGGCATGGACTACGGGCTGGCAATTTTGGAGTATGCAAAGCTCGAAAAAAGCCGTGTATCCCAGGCCATGGCGCAGGATGTACTGACTTTCGCCTATGTCGCTGAAAAATACATGCTGGAAGTTGTTCCAACTAAAGCGCCGGCGACGCAGAAAGACAACGCCAGAGAGCTGAAGCAGCTACTTGCCTTTTTCAATGACCCACCCGCCCCGCTGGAAGCTATTGAGCCCCAGCACGTTGCCCAGTACTTGAGGCATCGAGGAAAGACCGCACCTGTTCGTGCAAATCGCGAGAAAGCGTTGCTCAGCTCGATCTGGAACTTCGCCAGGACCAGCGGCTACACGTCCTTGGCCAATCCCTGCGCCGGTGTTAAAGGCAATAAGGAAAGCGGACGTGACATCTACGTCGAAGATGAAATGCTCGCGATGGTGTATTTGCACGCAGACCAGCCGCTAAAAGACGCGCTCGATCTGTTCTACCTGACAGGTCAGCGTATCGCTGACACCCTAAAAATGGATGAGCGCGATATCAGGGAGGATCGCCTGGCGGTGCAGCAGGGAAAAACCAAGGCCAAGCGACGAATTGAAATCGTTGGGGAGTTGAAGGTTGTGATCGACCGAATACTGGCCAGGAAAGACAGCCATAAAATCCGGTCCAGCAGACTCATCGTAATGGACAACGGGCAGCCCATGACCAGCAGTATGTTACGGGGGAGATTTGATGCTGCGAGAGAAGCTGCCGGCGTAAAAAAGGCAGACTTTCAGATGCGGGACCTGCGCGCAAAAGCTGGTACCGATAAGGCGGAATCAAGCGGAGATATTCTGCAAGCCAGAGATCAGCTTGGACACACGACCGTGGTGATGACAGAGAACTACATCCGCAAACGTATCGGCAAAAAAGTTACGCCGACGAAGTGAATTGCGGAAAGGAGAAGAATATTGCGGAAAAAAACAAAGAGCCAGCCAAGTTCTAAAACCCAGCAAACCCTTGAATATGATGGTGCCCGAAGCCGGAATCGAACCGGCACGCCCTTACGAGCGGGGGATTTTAAGTCCCATGCGTCTACCAGTTTCGCCATTCGGGCGGTAGCGCTATGCAGCAGGCCAAGCAGCGTTAAAAGCCCTTGAGCGTTGCAGCAGGCTAGGGAATATATAGATCCAGCCCCCTCGATGCAAGGTCGGGTGCGGGCTTTTTCAAACAATCAAGCGGCGCCCTGGCAAACAAAAAAGCTCGCCAGATCAGTCATCTACAGATTTTGCAGGCGGGAGTGGGCAATGGCGATACCGACCGCTTCACCAGGTGTCGCACCCGTGCCCCACG
This sequence comes from Pseudomonas sp. F9001, assembly GCF_013385435.1. NCBI lineage: Bacteria > Pseudomonadati > Pseudomonadota > Gammaproteobacteria > Pseudomonadales > Pseudomonadaceae > Pseudomonas > Pseudomonas sp. F9001. The sequence goes on along the minus strand of NZ_JACAPX010000011.1, from coordinate 410,093 downwards.
TGCATCAGGAAAAATAAGTCATTACCGCAATAACCACTGAAACCCAAACCAGGGTCATCAAAAACGACAGCGCAGCCAATGTCTTGCCCATTTGCCTACTCGCCCCGATGAAATCACTTCAAGGAACCCTCCCAGCGCCGCTTGAGAATAGCCACGCACGACGCAGTTCGCCTTCAACCTCCCACGAAAATCGTGGATACGATACTCCACGCAAAAGGTTAGTTCCTTCAGCAGTCCCGCCCACAAGTTACTGAGCCGCTGTTTATTCCCTGATACCCCAAAATGATCGTCCCCGGCTTTCCTGCTCCTGCGGCGCCCCGGCCCATCTGATACGCTTTTTTCTTCTGCATCTGCCCCTGTATCGAAAACCGCCCTGCCCTGACAATACTCCCACTCCCGACACGCCCGTGGAGCCCGGCAGGAACCGTCCTGCCGGCCCGTTCATTTCGGAGGCCTAATGGCTAAGATGGCATTTTTCCTGTTCGGTTTTCTTGCGCTGACCATCGCAATTGGTCTGCTGGCCACCATCTCACCGGTCTAGGATCCATGGCCTGCTGACGCAACCCGCTGGAGGTCAGGGGGCGTGTCAGCCGGCAAAAAACATCGGATACAACGACAGCACCAACAGCCCCGCCATCGACCAGTTGAACACCCGCAACCAGCGTGGCTCGCGCAGTACATTGCGCAAGCCGCTGCCACAGCCGGCCCATACGCAAACACTGGGCAAGTTCACCAGGGCAAACACGGCGGCAATCAACAGCACGTTGGTGACATAACCCTCGGCAGGCGTGTAGGTGGTGATCGCGCCCAGCGCCATGACCCAGGCCTTGGGGTTGACCCACTGGAAGGCCGCCGCGCCGAGAAACGTCATGGGTTTGCGCTTGTCATCGGTGTCATCGGACATCGCGCTGGAGGTTGCAATCTTCCAGGCGAGGTACAGCAAATACGCCGCCCCCACATAGCGCAATACGGTGTAGGCCCACGGCAACGCCTTGAACACTTCTCCCAGGCCCAGGCCCACGGCGATCACCAACAACATGAAGCCAATGCTGATGCCCAGTGCATGGGGGATCGAGCGAATAAAACCGAAGTTCACCCCGGACGCCAGCAACATGGTGTTATTGGGACCTGGGGTGATTGAGGACACAAAGGCGAACAGCGCGAAAGCTGAAAGCAGGCTTGAAGACATGAGCATGGCGCGACATCCGAACGAGTACTGTGACCGTGACAGTAGAACGTTGCGCCAGCCTGCGCCCCGTACAGCTAGCGGTAGATACGGTCATACACTTCGTCAGGCCTGCCAACAAGCGCCCTCCAACCAAACTGCCATTGGTTTGCCTTCATTGATCGGTATACTTGCGCCCTTCTCTGCACTGCACACTGTGCTGAACACATCCTGAAAGGACACTCGATGAGCAACTACCTCGACCGCGCGCTGACGGGCCTGCGGACCCTGGGCATCAATCTTCTGCAGCCGGTTCCAGATGCACCGGTACTGGTATTGCTGGACCGCGTGGCCCAGTACGACACCGCCAAAGTCACCGCTATCGCTGCCGTGCTGCAACAGTCGACCACCTTCAACAGCGTGGTTCGCGAGCAGATCGCCGGCATGGATATCTCCACGCGCTTCATGGACATCACCCAGAGCTTCACCTCGATTCGCGAAGACGCTGCGGCCATGGCGGGCTGGATGGATGATGGGCGCCTGGATACGCTGGAGAAGCTCAAGCTGAGCTGGATGAACCTGCGTCGTGGCTCGATCCCCAGCCGCTTCAACGAGATCCGTGAAAACTACTTGCAGGTGTGCAAGTCGGCCAATGACCAGATCTCCCGGGAAACGGTGATTCTGGAGGCCTACCTGGATTTTCGCATGGCCATGAAAGCGGCCGAGGTCGATGCCCAACAAGTGCTCGCCCTGGCCGGCCAGGTCCTGGAGCAGCGTACCCAGGCCTTGAACGAGGCCAACGCCCAAGTCACGGCTGCCGAAACCCTGGCGCCGGCCGAACGCGCGGCCTTGGAATTGCGCCGTGACGAAGCCGTACGCGCGCTGCAGGACGAAGACAAGCGCTACCAGATCGTCAAGGACATCGCCGATGACCTGAAGGTCGGCTACAACACGGCCGAAATGGTCTTCGCCCGGATCAACCAGGTGCATGTGATCAAGGAGCGCCAGTACCAGCGCATGGTCTCGTTCTTCTCTACCAACGAAGTGGTGTTGACCGGCCTCGCGGTGTCGTTCACCAGCAACAGTGGACTGGCCGAAGCCACCAACACGCTGAATGCCACCACCGACGGCATCAGCAAGGGCCTTGAAGCCCTGGGCAGCACCGGCAACACCCAATTGGAAGCGGCGGTCAAGGCCAGCTATGGCTCCACCATCAAGGTCGACTCGGTGCGCGCCCTGGCCGACGCCACCCTGAGTTTCCAGACGGACATGCACGGCCTGACGGAAACCTACCGCGCTGAATCCAGCAACGCGTCCCGTGACATCGCCGAAGCCGTCGAAGAGGCCAAACGCAAGTTCGCCGCATTGCTGACCAAGGCCGCTTGATGAGCGACATTCTTCTCTCCGAACAACTCGGCGCGATGGCGCTGGTGGATCAACTGCGCCACCAGCAGATGGCGGTGGAAAAGGACTTGAGCCTGCCCCAACGCCGCGCAGAAGTGGCGGCGCGCATCCGCGAGTATTACCAGAACAACGGCATTCAATTTACCGAAGCGCAGATCGATCAGGGCGTGCGCGAATTCTTTTCCAAACGCCTGGTGTTCGAGGCCCCGGAACTGAGTGCGCTTGACCGCTTCTGGAGCAAAGTACTGCTCAGGCGGCATCGCGGCATACTCGTCATCCAGCTCATCGCGGTCACCTTGCTGGTGGTGCAATGCAGCCGGGTGATGGTCGCCAGACACGAAATCCAAGAGGCTCAAAGAGCGGCCATCGCCGTCGAGACGAACGCGGCACAAAAACAATCAGACATCGCCCACCTGAAGGCTCGGCTGAGCGCCGTGCAGCAGGACCCGGCCTATATTGAGGGCGGCGACCTGTTCAGTGCCCTGCCCCGCCTGAATACCAAGGCCGAACATGCCCTGGCCATGGTCGATACCTCCGGGGTCGATTACGCCAGTGAGCAGATCGGCGTGCTGGAGGCGTTTTTAGCCAAGGTCAAGGCAGTCCAGCCGATGACCGACCAGCTCAACGAGTTGACCCGCAAAGTCGCCGACATTCACCTGCCCGCCGCCGACAGTAAAGCGACGCGGGGCATGCAGGCCGAACTGGTCATGATCAAAGACCTCATCGGGAAATTCGAGATCGAAAAAGCCGGCGGCCAACTCAGGGCCCTGCGTGCCAACACCGAACTGATCCCCAAGGAGGTGACCATTCGGGTTGTCGACCGGCCCGGCACGCCGTCCGGTGTCGAGCGCTGCTACGACAAGGCGCTGTGTAATTCCAATCCTGGTTCGACCCAGGGCAAGAGCTGGTATTTGGTTGTCGAAGCCGTCGACCTGTCGGACAGACCGGTTCTACTGCCCACCGTCAGCAGTGAGACCGGCACCGGCGCGTGGGCCAGCCAGTTCGCCGTGCGGGTACCGCAGGCCGAATACCTGAAGGTCAAGGCCGACAAACTCGACGACGGCCACCTGACCAACCGTGTAGTCGGCCGCAAGCCAGCCGGCAGGATGGAAGTCACCTACTTGAGCCAACGGACCACCGACCCGCTCGAAACGATATTGGAGTGGTGAAGACATGACGCCTGACACCCTGATCGGCATCACCGAACGTAACTCCCGCAACGCCGAGCTGAGGATTCGCACGGCCGAGCAACACCTGTCTGAACTGCTCGGCGAGCAACTGGCGCTGGAGCAGGACATTACCCAGCGCCTGGGTAAAATCGCGGCCCTGCACCTGGACCAGGGCAACACGCAGAACGAGCAAGTCGCCGCCGCCCTGAACCTGCGCCAACAGTCCCAGGATCTGCTCCACCAGCAACTGCGCGACGCTGAGCAGACCGTGGCCCAGGCGCTGGCGGGCAAGGAAAAACTGCAAGCGCGAGCCGAAACCCTCGACCAGCAAGCCCGGCAATCCCTGGAACAAAACCCCGACTACGCCCGCCAGGTCGAGCAACTGGACCTGGCCCAGGCCGCCCACCGAGAACACGTCAGCGGTTATGAAGACTTGCGCCAGGAGTGCGCACTGAAGCGTCCGACCTTTGATACCAACCTGGTCTACGTCTACCTGCGCGGACACGCCTTCGGCACCGACCAATACCGGCGCAACCGCCTGAACCGCTGGATGGACAACTGGCTGGCGACCAAGGTGAACTACCTCGCCAACCGCAAGAACGAGCTGAGCCTGATCGCCCTTGGTGAGCGAAACGAGGCCTTGCAGGCCGAGCGCATCGCCCTGATCAGTACCTTGAGTGCCAGCGTCGATGCGCAACTGGCTCAGGCACGTGACCAGTTGGGACAGGCCTCAATTCAACCCGAGCTCGACACCCTGCAACGCGTAGTCGACAACGCCAAGCGCCAGGCCAATGCCATCCAGGAAAAACTCGGCAGCTACTCACGCAACGAAGACCCGCAGTACCAGCGCGCACGCCAGTTGCTCACTGACCAGTTGAAAACCCGCAGCATCGGCGAATTGATCGACCTGGCCAGCCACACCCCGGACGACGCCGACGACCTGATCGTCGAGCAACTGCAAACCCTGAACCTGCGCTTGAAAGCGGTGGTACAGCAACTGGCGGATACCCAGGAAGAGGCCGTGGTACACCAGAACAGCTACCAGCGTGCCAAAGACCTGGAGCGCAAAGTTCGCAACGATGCGTTTACCGGCCGCGATGTTTATTTTGACCTGTCGACTGACTTCGAGCGTCTGGTAGAGAGCTACATGACCCAGGGTGCAACCCTTGGCCAGGTTGTGGATGTGCTTAGCCGGGGCCTTAAAATCGTGCGCCGCAGTCAGGTAGCGGCAGGGGCGACGCGAGGCTATGTCAGCGCATCGATCAGCCCTGTCGTCCTTGGCGTCGCCACCGTCGAAAGCAGCAATAACAACACGGCCAGCTTTTCGACGTCAGGCAGTACAGGCGGCGGCAGCTTCAGGACGACCGACAGCTTCTAGCCTGGCGCGAAGCAAATCCGGGACTTCCTCGTTGCTAGCTGTCAGACAACGAGGAAGTGATCTGCGCAATCGCATCCTGATCCAGCCCGTCCAGCGTGCGGTAGTGGTTGATGATCAACGTCTCCTTGTCACTCAGGGTGGCCTGGTTGATAACCGCCCTTTCCCCCGTCAACACGTAAAGCACGTCCACGCCTTTATGCCGGATGGCAATCAGGTAATCGGACTTGGGCGCCCGCGCGCCACTTTCGTAGTGCACCTGAGCATTCGCACCCACACCGCCAATCGCACCAAACTCCTGTTGGGAGAGCCCCAGGATCTTGCGTTCCTCTTTCAGGCGGATGCCGAGTTTATCGTCCATGGCGGGTACCTCAATAAACGTGTTTAACACCCACCATACGCTTATGCGCAGGAGCGGGGTCTATTCATTCGGGTGGCTACCTATTGCGTGCGCACGAAGGCGAACATATGCGGCACGTAATCGGCCTTGCCGAGCGGCACACCGTTATGGCGAAGGATGTTATAGGCGGTCATCAGGTGAAAATAGAACTGTGGAATGGCCCAATTGACCGCGTATTCGTAGGCAGTCATGTCGAAAATAGTACCGTCGGGAAGTTCTATCGAGATAGCGCGCTCGCTGCTGTCGATGAGTTCGCGATCTGCCGAGGCGAGGGCTTGCAGGGTTTGCTCGATCAACCCACGCGCCTCGCTCAGGGTTGCGGGTGTGCTCAGAACCGGCAGCGGTTGATGGGTGAGACGCTGGACCGATTCCTGGGCCTGGGTGCACGCAAACCGGATTTGCGTTGCGAGGGTGTGCATGTCGGGCGCCAGCCGCGCGCTCAGCAGGTTTCGCGGGTCATAGCCCAACTCGCCGGCATGCGCCTCGCCTTTGGACAAAAGCCCCTTGAGCGAGCGCAACATCTGCGCAAAGCAAGGGACGGTGATTACATAGGTCGACATCGTTCTTCCTTGACTGGATGCTGAGCGTGGGAGCATGCCATGGGCACGGTCTACGCGGCTAGCCGGCAAGCTTCATGCAGCTTCACGTGACGTCAGCGGCGAGCCGACTTACCTTGGCCACCCGCCCCTCTTACTGGTGTAGAGCGTGCTAAAGATCGCCACCCTTGCCGCCGGCTTTATCTGCCTGTCGATGCTGCCTGCTGCCCAGGCGAGTGATGGGTTCTACGTCAACCCGCAGTCCACCGCCGCACAGTGGGTCCAGCAGCACCCCGATACGCCTGCCACTGCAAGCATCCGCTCAACCATTGCCGAGGTGCCCAGTGCCCTGTGGCTGACCGGCACCAGCCAGGCCATAGGAACGCTGGCCGAGCGCGTCAATCGCTATGTAACCTCTGCCGCCAGTGCTGATAAAACACCGATTTTGGTGGCCTATAACCTGCCCCACCGCGACTGCAGCGGTGGCGCCTCGAAGGGTGGCGCACCGGCAGCGGCGGAGTACCGGGGCTGGATAGACCAACTGATCAAAGGCATTGGAGACCAGCCGGCGCTGGTTATCTTGGAGCCGGACGCACTGGCAGACCTGCAGTGCCTGGACAAGGACAAGCGCGCCGAGCGGCTGGGGCTAATCAATTACGCCGTATCGGGGTTCAACCAGCGCGCACGCCATGTCGATGTTTATCTGGACGCTGGCAATCCAGGCTGGAAATCCCCAGGCGCCATGGCCGATGCGTTGAATGCAGCCGGGGTGAAACAGATTCGGGGGTTTGCCCTGAATATCGCCAACTTCTACACCCTCGCCCAGGTGCGCAGTTATGGTGATGCCATCAATGCCAGGTTGTTAAGCGAATACGCCTATACAAAAGCCGTGGCGGTGGATACCAGCCGCAACGGCAATGGTGCGAATCCTGGAGACTGGTGCAACCCGGTGGGGCGCAGACTGGGCATGCCACCGCAAGTGCTTTCGCCACGGTTGGTTGCCCTATGGATCAAACTCCCGGGCAATTCGGACGGTGCGTCTTCGACGAAAACCGATTGTCATGAAGGCCCGGCGGCAGGCACCTTCAGTGCCGAACTGGCACTTCGCCTGATTGATGGACACTAACGGCGAATGAGCCTTGCATCACCTGGACTCATTGCTCAGGATAGCGCTCTTGAGCTGAACATCGGCAGGGAAGCAGCAGGTTACCGAGGCCGACAACACATGACGCTCCATCAAGATAGCCCGCTGCACATAGAGGTGTGCCAGCGCCAGAAACACCTCTGGTTCTGGCTCCCAATTGGTCTTTTGATGGTTTTCTTGACGATTACCTCGACGATTTTCCTGGGTACAAATCCGCCGGAATGGATGTTTGTCGCACTCAACTTTGGCTGGGCAATCGTCGCGCTGACACTGCTGGTGAAGCTATCGGGTGTTTGTTGCGCCAAGTGAAGCACCCAGGCGTTTCAGCTTGCATCGCGCATCACTCGGGCTCGTGCCCTCACCTTGATACGTCGTCAATGCCAGAAAACAACGTGAAACAACTCACATTTATGAAGTTTCACGGTTGAAGGTCAAAATTTGACCAAATATATTTCGCCCCACCCGAGCGCTCACCTCTATACGGATATTGTTCTGCGCCTGCTCGGGCCCCCGGAGATGCGCAGGCAATAAAACATTGAGGTTTGCCATGCGTCTTTCCAAACTCGCCCCAGCCGCCGCCCTGTTCAGCCTGTTCACTTTGCCCGCCCACGCCGCCGACCTGTCTGCCCTCACCGGCGCCCTGTCATCTGCCTTGGGGGGTGCCGGCAACAGTAACAACACCGTCAACGCCAACAGTGCCTCCTGCCAGCAACAGATCCGCGACCTGCAGACCAATATCAATGCGGCCAATGCCAAGGGCGATACGTTGCGCGCGACCGCGTTCCAGGCAGCACTGACACAAACCAACAAGAGCTGCAGCAACAGTACCTACAACACTCAGGCACAAGTGGACACTAACCCTCAGCGCCAGCAAAACGTGAACAAGGCTGCGGATGCGATCAACGCAATTGGCGGCTTGTTCAAGTAAGTCGGGCTGCCCTGCGAGAAGGCCCGCGATTGCGGTTTTTTCGCCCATCGTACTTACCGGCAGACAATAAAAAACCCCGTAGACGTTAATCTACGGGGTTTTCTGGTGTGGAGGATTGTCGTCCCCCTTCACCTTAGCCAATGGCCACCGACAGCTGCCATGTTCGCTTATTTCTTGGCCCAGTTGAGGATGTACTTACCGTAAGCACCTTCAAACCCATCGACGGCAATCGAATAGGTTTCACCCTTCTTGGCTGAAAAAGTCACAGCACTGGTTACATCATTTTCCGACTGGTTATTGTTCGTGCCGGCCACCGGCATCGAATTCAGGCTCGTGCTTTTATAAACGGCAAGCACGGTGTCGAATTTTGAGCCTGTGGTATCAAATGTGAAGCTTGCGTCTTCTGGGGAAGTCCATTTGCACCAGACCGAATGGTAAGGCTTGGCAAAAGGAATATGTCCAGACTCACCAGCCTGGCTGGTGGCTAGTGTAGTGTCGCCGGCAACTGTACCTTTAACACCCTCGATAACCGTGGCTTGCGAGAAATCATCTGCGCAGCTCAGCGAGCTGCTTGTGCCGTTGAGGCCCTGATAGATCAGCGTGCCGGCTCCGAGCACGACAACAGCAATGGCTATTGGGAAAATAATGCGTGGTACGGCCATGACTCTTCCTTTTGAGGCGTATAGTTTCTGAACTGCTGCCATAGCAAGCGCAGCTTTAAATGGAAAAATGAATATCGGCTGATTAACGCCCATGAAATCATGCCATGGACGTTAAAAATGGCACATCAAGCTATAAATCTCAGGAAACAAGTGGATTTTCTCTCGACCAGCCTGCCCGCCAGAGGCCCCTCGGTCACGAGGGGTGGCGATATTAACATGATGCATGCACCTGATCATCCAACTCCTGTCATCCCGTAGATGGCTTTAGGGGTGTGAATGCGATACAGGTAGAGATCAATTTAAAAATCAATAAATCTATGCCGTCTCCCGCTCAAAAATGGAAGACGGAGTTCAAAATGGAACAGCAAATAAATTATTTCCCTTGGCATCCGAAGATTGCCGCAAGCGATATACCTCATATTCAAAACGTCAGCGTGACCGCAATCGTGTCGGTATAAGTGCCGGCCGGCAAACCCACCTTGCCTGGGGATTTACCGTAAATATTCACGGTTTGCGCAACCCCGGTGCTGGCCGTGAGATTGATAGTGCCGTTGTTGGCAAGAATTTGCGTGTGGGCGGCGTCGGTGTAGATGTCATAGGGCGCAAAGTGGCCGGCACCGTCTGCCAGGGCACGCGTTCCACCGGTGGATTTGCCATCATTGGCGCCGGACGTGATGGTCAATACCGGCGAAGTACCCGCCGAGCATTGAATAGACAAAGGCGCCCCGCCGCCGCCCAGCACTTGCCCATCAGCCTCGGTATACAGGGTGTTGGCGGTACCAAAGTTCAACGCACCGAAATTCAAGCCTGTGGTGCCTCCCACGCCGTTGACCAGGCAACTGTTGATCAATATCAGCGACGCACTGATTTGACCGGTGACAGTGGTCGCGGCCTGGGAGCCGGACATCCAGGCCAGTGTCGTCAACGCCAGTAAGACTCTTGAGATAAGTCCATTCATGAAGCTCTCCTTATGACTTGCCAACCCAGCGCGCCGGTTCAGGTCCCTGAGGTAGACCCTTGACACTTGTACAAGGATGGCCGTTGCGTAGAAGGTTAGTCAGTCAAAAGGAAACTGCCAGCCCGAGGCCAATCGCTTTCACTTGCGGGAGGTTGCCTGGAGAGCTTTTCGGCCTTGTACCCGCAGTAATCACTGGCCAGTCTTTGCCTGGTCGCTGCACATCAGCAATCGGGTGTGGAAACCCGGAAATTACAGGTACCTCCCCTATCGATGATAAGCCTTCCGGTAAGTTGTGGGGCTCACGCCCACGATCGAGAAAAAGTGCTGACGTAACGACAGGCTTGTACCAAACCCGCAAGCGTCAGCGATCGACTCGACGCTATGGTCGGTGGTTTCAAGTTGCAGTTGGACGGCCTTGATTCGCTCATTCGTGAGCCACTTTCCAAACGTCGAGCCGGTCAGTTGCTTGAAGTGCCGAGTGAAACTGCGTCGACTCATCGCCAGCCTCGTCGCCACCTGATCGATTGACAACGGTTGTCCCAGGTTTGCCCGAAGCCAGTCCAGCAACTGGCCGAGACGCTGGTCGCTTGCGCCTTGAGGAACAGGCTGGCTGATGAACTGGGCCTGGCCTCCTTCGCGATGGGGGGAAACCAGCAGTTGACGCGCCAACGCGTTGGCAACCCCCCGCCCATAGATCCGCCTGACGATATGAATACAGCAATCGAGCCCTGCGGCCACGCCTGCAGAGGTCAGGATTTGCTGCGCCTCGACATAGAGCACTTTGGGGTCCACTTCAATGCGTGGGAAATCTCGCGCCAGATGCGCCGCCCACGCCCAGTGCGTGGTTGCCCGCTTGTCGCACAGCAGGCCCGCATGGGCAAGCACGAACGCCCCCAGGCACAGGCCGACCACCAGCGCGCCCCGTTCATGGGCTGCCTGAAGCGTTTCGAGGAGTGCGCACGGCGGCCTTTCGGTGACGTCCCGCCAGCTGGGAATGATGACGATGTCAGCTCCTGCAACCTGGTCCAAACCATGGTCACAGTGGATCGCGAAACCGGCGTTGGTAACCAGCGCCCCCTCTTCGCCCGCGCAGACCACCAATTCAAACCAGGGCGAATCCCCCACTCGGCGATCTTTACCAAATACGAGGCACGGCACAGAAAGGTGAAAGGGGCTGATGCCGTTAAAAGCGATGACTGCAACTTTCACACTTTTTTTCATAGGGCGGGCCTGATCGAGATTGGCCCGATTCTAATGAAAAATGGTCATTGGGCCAATGGTGTGAGTTCCCGGATGCGTTCACTCTGATCGCAGCTGCATTTCACCGGGAAATGCGCAAATCAGAGCTCAGGGCCTCAATGAACATCGCCACCTTTTGCACGCTGGGAGCACTTATGACCACTCTTTCGATGACCGCACCGGCACACGCCAGCGAACCGGTGCCGTCCGTCCCCTATACCACCGAGTCCACTGGCTATCATTGGTCCAGTGTGGACGGCGTGAGGGTTTTCTATCGCGAGGCCGGCCCCAGGGACGCGCCGACCCTGGTGCTGCTCCATGGCTACCCTTCGTCTTCGCGCATGTGGGATTCGCTGATCCCGCTGCTTGCTGACCGGTATCACGTGATCGCACCCGACTACCCCGGGTTCGGCAGAAGCGACGCGCCCTCGCCCGCGACCTACACCTACACGTTTGACCATCTGGCCGACACCATGAGCAAGCTGCTCACGCAATTGCAGATCCATGAATACACCCTGTTTATGCAGGACTACGGCGGCCCGGTAGGCTTTCGGATGATCCTCAACGCGCCGCAAAAACTGCACGGCATCATCATCCAGAACGCCAATGCCTATGACGAAGGCCTGGGTGCCAAGTGGGCGAACATCGCCAAGTACTGGAAGGCTCCCGCCGAGCATCCCGAACAAGTCGATGGGTTCACGGGGTACGAAGGCACGAAGCAGCGTCATCTGGGCACCAGCCCTCATCCCGAGCGTTACAACCCTGATGCCTGGGAGGACGAGTTTGCCGCCTTATCCCGTCCGGGCCAGCGGGCGATACAGTCGGCGTTGTTGCTGGACTACCAGAACAACGTGGCCTCTTACCCAAAATGGCAGCAATGGTTGAAAGACAACCAACCGCCGATGTTGGTCATGTGGGGAAAATACGACCCGTCGTTCATTGTGCCGGGAGCCATGCGCTACAAGGATGATGTGCCGGGGGCCGAGGTTCATATTCTGGACGCGGGGCATTTCGCGCTCGATGAAAAAACCGAGCAGATCGCCAGCCTGACGCGTCAGTTCATGGCGCGTATCACCGCCGGTAAATAGTAAAGAGTGGGAGGCCCGCGCCCGACTGATCGTCGGGTAACCCTGCAGTTCGTCGCCTCAAGCATTCCACTTCACCCAATCTCGAATACTGTATACACATACAGCACTCGAAATACCTCCTATGAATATCGACGAAGACACCTGCGGGTGGCTTGGCATCCCCACGCCTCTCGAAATGCACAAACAACATGCCCGGCTGCTCGAGAACGAGATCCAGGAACTGAACCTGCAACTGCGCAAGGCCCGGGCGGATATCTTCGGCCTGGTCGCGATGCTGACAGAAGCACAGGCAAAGAACGAAGAGTTTGCCGGATACCTCAGGCTGCGCGGTGCCGAAGCTGCAGCGATGAGGAAGCAGATCGCCAACCTCACCACTTCAGATCGACTCAGCACCCGCGAGGCCGAGAGGCTGCGCAGTGTGCTGAACGAACTGATGTCTCACCCGAAAACCATCGTCTAAGCTCAGGTTTCAGGTTGAGGGCTTGGCCATGTGCGGAAGACTTTCCCAGTACAGCGCCATTCACGACTTCGTCGCGGCGCTGAGCATGCCCAATGCCCTGCCGAACTCCGTGGGTGAGTTGCCGCTGGGAGAAAATCGACCTGCAACCGAGTGGAAGCTGACGCTGTTGATGACGGCGCTGAGGATCGCGCCATTCATCGTTTGGCTGAACGCAAACGCAGCCAAACCACCCCGACCAGCCCCAACGGCACCCCCAGGCTGAGCCATGAAAGCAGATCATAGACGCCGTCACCGATCAGCGCCGAGAGCAATCCGAACAGGCTTAAAACAAAGAGCAACAGCGGCCAGCGAAAGATCATCCACAGTCCGCGCCTCATGATCGGCCCCCCATTTCCGGCCCGCTGGCATGCAATTCATCCAAGCGTTTTTGCAACGGTACCTTGCGACGGCTCAGCCACAGGTAGAGCCCACTGCCGAGGATGACGATGCTGATGAGATCGAGCAGCGTCCAGATGATTTTCAGCGGCACACCACCGTAATCACCAAAATGCAGCGGCTGCGAAACCAGCAAGGTTTTCACGTACAACGGCATCTCACGCATGTCGGTCAGCTCGCCGGTACTCGCATCCACCAGGGCCGGCTTGAGCAATCGCGCAGTGAGCGGCGTGGTGCCGCGCATGAACACTGCGTAATGGTGCTGGCTGCTGAACTGAGTACCGGGAAAGGCGATGAAGCTGGGCTCCATGCCTGGCGCCGCCTTACGCGCGGTATCCAGCGCTTTTTGCAACGACCCGAGGCGCTCCAGCGGCGGCGCATCCTTGTAGGGCGCGGTCATCTGCGCCAACTGGTCACTCTGCCAAAAGTCGAAAATGGGCAATGCCAGCGTATTGATCACGCCTGTCAGCCCCACCACCAACACCCAGGCGAGGGTGACGATGCCGAGCACGTTATGCAGGTCCAGCCACTTCAAGCGTGAACTGCGCCCGTTGCGCACGGTGGCAAAGTCCAGCTTGCGCATGAACGGTGTGTACACCACCACGCCGGACACCAGCGCCGCGACCAACAGCAGCCCCATGAAACCGAGGAACAGATAACCGGGCAACCCCATGAATAAATCGGTATGCAGGCGCAACATCAGGTTCATGAACCCTTCGTCTGGCGGCACCGCGGGAAATAACTCGCCAGTGCGTGTATCGAACGACTGCGAATGCCCCTCGATCGGTGGCGGCATAATGCTCGTTGCCGTGTACACCGTACCGAGCGGACTTTCCGGATCGAAACCGACAAAACGCACGACCTCCCCCGGCTGCGCCACCAATGCTCTGGCAATGACGGTGTCGTAGTCGATTCGTGGTGTATCGGCGGTCAGCGGGCGCAGGGGCGGCGGCGGCTCGAAGTAGTGCTCAATCTCTTCATGAAAGATCAGTGGCAGCCCCGTCAGGCACAGCAACAACAGGAAAACGGTAGCGATCAGGCTGGTCCATTTGTGGACCAGAAACCAGATACGCAAGGTGCGTGCAGTCATGCTCGGTGGTTTTCCTTAAAGCGCCAGGCTCGCCGCGCGTCACGAGGCACGGCGAGCCCCCAGGCGGTATCAGTATTTCCAGGTAACAGACGCTACCAGGTTACGCGGGGCGCCGTAGCTGGCGGTCGTGGCACTGTTGTACAGCGATAGCAGGTATTTGCGATCGGTGACGTTGTTCAGGTTCAGCGACGTGCTCCAGTTGCTGTCGATGTCATAGCTGGCCATGAAATCGAGCAACGCGTAGGCGTTCTGGTGGATGGCACTGTTCGTGTCGTTTTCCACTGCACTCTGCCAGCTTACCCGTGTACCGATCTTGGCTTGGGGCAAACTTGGCAAGCGATAGGTGAGCATGCCGCGCACGCTATGAGTTGGCACATACTTACGTGCCTTGTCGCCATCGTCGTTGTCGATGCGCACGTAGGTATACCCGGCGAGCACGTCCAGGCCGGGTAGCGCTTCGCCAGAGGCTTGCAGCTCTACTCCGTGACTCTTGTAATCCATGGGGTCGTAAACGGACCGGCCACCCACCAGGCCGACATACTCCGCGACATTCTGCTGTTCGGTCTTGAACGCCGCGGCGGTGACGTTGAGGCGGTCATCCAGCAAGCTGCCCTTCACACCGGCTTCCATGCTTTTGCCTTCAAGCGGAGCAAGCAGTTTGCCGTCCCTGCCCAGGTTGTACTGAGCGCTGTAGATTTTCGTCCAGCTGCCATACACGCTCCACTGCTTGTCCAGGTCGTAGACCAGGCCGGTGTAAGGCGTCACCTTGCCATGTGCGCGGGTGTAGTAGTCGGAACCATAGCTGTCGCCGGAAGCGTCCAGGCTGATCATCCGCGCGCCGGCGATCCAGTGAAGATCATCGGCCAGACTGAATCGGGCACCGGCGTACACGCTTTTCTGAGTGTCCGTGAAATTCTGGGTATTGGCGTCGCTGGTAAACAGGAACGACGGATGCGCCAGATTGCCCGCCAGCACATCCGAGAATGAAACGTCGTAGTAGCCATCTGCAGCCGCATCGTATTCCCGGGCCTTCTGATGGGTGCGGCCATAGGCGGCACCGAGGGTCAACTCATGCTCTCGGCCAAACAGGCTGAACGGGCCGGAGACCTTGGCCTCGCCCAGCAACTGATGAGCCTCGCTGGTGGTATTGGCAGCAAACACTGAGGCGTCATCACCGCTGACCCCGGCGACATACATCATGTTGGTGTCTTGCTTTTCGGTGATGCCCGTGGCGGTGACCGTAGCGTTCCAGCCGTTGCCAAAATCATGCTTGAGCTCAGCGAATGTGCGCTGGGTACGCAGGTTCCAATAGGTCCATGGCTGGCCGATGCTGGAGCTGCGGCTGCCATAGTGAATGGCGTTGCCATCGTTATCCACCAACGGCAAGTTACCCCAGGTGCTGCCGTTTGAATTGCTGTCGTGCTGGGAGAAACCCACGGTTACGGTGTCGGCATCGGACACATCGAACGCCAACAACCCGGCAGCGACGTTGCGCTCATGGCTGTATCGATCCATCCACGAGTTGCCCTTGTCGTGGGAGTAAATGAAGCGGCCGCGTACGTTGCCGGTATCCGTCAACGGGCCGGAAACGTCCACGTCCACACGACGGCCATCCCATGAGCTGACGCTGGTATCGATTTGCGCCTGGAAGGTCTCGGTCGGACGTTTGCGTACGAAATTGACCGTGGCCGACGGGTTGCCAGCCCCGCTCATCAAACCATTGGCGCCATGCAGGATGTCGATCTGCTCGAACTCGGCCAAGTCCTGATCACCGACCAATACGGTTCCCACGAAGGGCATGCCCACGCCATCGTATTGAAAATTGTTGATATCGAAGCCGCGCGAGGTGAATTCCGTACGATCGGTTTCGGTTTGCTCCACGGTCACCGAGGGCGCAGCACGCAGCGCATCCTTGATGCCCGTAATCTTG
Source organism: Pseudomonas sp. F9001 (assembly GCF_013385435.1). NCBI lineage: Bacteria > Pseudomonadati > Pseudomonadota > Gammaproteobacteria > Pseudomonadales > Pseudomonadaceae > Pseudomonas > Pseudomonas sp. F9001. The sequence continues at coordinate 394,110 of NZ_JACAPX010000011.1, read as the reverse complement.
AAGTCATCCAGGGCTTGCCGAGTGATGGTGGTCACGGCCTGCGGGGTTTCCTTGTCCGTCAAGCCCAGACGGGTAGTGCTGGACGACGGGTTGCTTTTGTAGCCCACGGTTGGACCGTCAATAGGTTCACTACTCGCTTCGATCTGGGTAGTCGGCAACGTCAAGTCTTCGGTGGCGTGAACGAGGGACGCAGCGCTGCAAGCGCCAGCAAGCAACAGACTGGCAGAAAAGTGATGTTTCAAAACGAGGATTCCTACGACGAGTGGGTCAAGCGCGTTAACATTTCGAGAATGCTAATAGGAATCTAACTCAATTACCAAGTTATGTCGGACATTTTTTTCACATTTCGAAACATTTACCGTCGGGTACATTTGGCTACATTTTGGCGTTTCAACATGAGGAGGTGCGGAACACTGAAGATTCGCCCTTGAGGAGGTTTCGGCCGCGGCTCAGGCCGCGAGATTGAATGAGGGCGACTGATTCTGCACCGAGTGGCTCCGACTCCACATCGAGCCATGTACTACCCAGTAGATTCGTCGGGAGCTGAAGCTGATGAAGCGCGAAGGCCTGTCAGCAACCTCACTCCAGTAAGAACCCATCCGCACACTCCTTTTTTATGGGCACAAGGGTATTCACATGCCTCAGAAAGAAGGTTCAGGAACAGCGTCTGACCGAGATTGGCTGGGGAGCCAGGGCGCTAGTACCGTAGTCGTGGAAGGAATCACCGGGGTCAATTCATGAACTCCGGCCGAAGACCGCAAAGAAGATTGATGCCTGCGTTGGAGCTATCGCTAAACGGCAAAATGGAAAAGATCTGGGGGGGCGGCTCTTTTTTTCGAGCTCAATAAAAAACCCCGTAGACGTTAATCTACGGGGTTTCTAAGAGTGGAGGCCGAGGTCGGAATCGAACCGGCGTAGGCGGATTTGCAATCCGCTGCATAACCATTTTGCTACTCGGCCTCAAACGATCAATGCCCTACAACCGACATTCACCGCATACAAACTTGAGTGGGCTATGTGAAGCTTGCCTCTACTCTATCTCATTGAAAACATTGAAGTTTTTAATGCTTCAGTGCGTTCGATGGGCGCAATTATGTACTCATTTGCCAGGGCTTGCAACCCCTTGATTTCAAAAAATATTCTCTCAAGGGGCAGGCATTCCTGGTGGGCTACCCTACCGCCCGGCTTCTTCCTTGTCACGGATAACCTGCAATTGATACTGCGGGTCCGCCTTGATCTGCTGTTCGGTAAACGGCAGCGGGCTGAGTTTTTTCTCGGAAAACGCCTGGGTCTGGTCCTTGAAGTATTTCGACGCGGGGTCGCTGGACAAGGAGAATGCCAGCACACCTTCGGCATTGGGCCCCTTCTCGTCGAACGTCACGATCTGCAAGTAGCTGCTGCCGCTGACTACCTCGCGCTTGCCATCGGCCCGAGGCACGCTTTGCATGGCGTTATAAACGCCCAGCTCTTGCGGGCCGCCGTGGATCGGTGTCTGGCCCGAGACCTGAATATCCCCCCAGCGGCTGTCCGCCGTCAGCCCGCGCTTGGCCACGTCGGCGGCTGACGCGAGCATCGCTTCATGCAGTGCCTTGGCCACGTTTGCCCGATCGACCGCCAGCCCACGTGGTGTGGTCAGGGGTTGTGCCGGATCGAAACCCACCTTCCACGCGTCCGGCGCTTGCGCCAGTTGCTCCGCCAGGTTGATGAAGTGCACCAGGCCCAGGCCGCTGTCGAGGTTGGCGCGCTGGTCCCAGTTTTTCAGGCTGTCGCACACCGATTTCACGCTGGCATCGGCACCCGCGCAGAACTTCAGCAAGTCCGGCATCACCTGGCTGGCAAGATACACCTGGTTGTCCATGACCATATTCTGCAGGTCGGCGACCTTGATCGGTTGCTTGTCGAGCTCCTGCAAGCGTTGCAAGGCAAAGCGCGCACGCGGGCCCAAGCCGATCTTGTCCTGGCTGATAACGGGCGAGAACCCGGTCAAGGGTGCCTTGGGGTTGACCAGCCAGGCCGAGTCGTTGGAGTGCTGCACGTAGTCGGTGCGCTCCAGTTGCGGCAGTTGCTCGGCGGGGAAGATCCCGGCCTGGGCGGCACGCGGGTCCACGTCCCAGGCGCAGGCGCTGCGAGAGCCGTCGAGCATGATGAATTGCAGCCCGACCCGTGGGTCACTGCACTGTGCGAGTTTTTTCGCGCTGACGTTCGGCACCACCGACAGGTTCATGTACAGGCTTTGACCCTGGTCATCCGCTGCCACCGTGTTGACCCACGGGATACCTTGCAGGGTGTGTACCGAGGTTTGCAGTTCCTTGAGGTTCGCCGCGCGGTTCATCGCATACCACTGTTGCAGCACACGGTCGTTGCCCAGGTTGGCATCCCGCAGGCTGAAGGCATATTTGGCGTCCCAGTCGAGTTTGCCCGGCCATTGCACGATGGGGCCGAACTGCGAGCTGTAGACCGTGCGGGACTGTTCCCGGGTACCGCCGTCGGCAGTTTTTACCGCTACCTTGATCGTGGTTTTATCCATGGGCACGGACTTGCCGTCCAGCAAATAGCGAGTCGGGTCCTTGGGGTCCAGAGTCAGGCGATACAGGGTGAAGTGCTTGGATGTATCAACGGTGTGCGTCCATGCAACGTGCTGGTTGAAGCCGATATTGATCACCGGCAGGCCCGGCAACGCAGCGCCCATCACATCCAGCTGGCCGGGGATGGTCAGGTGCATCTCGTAGAAACGCATGCCGCCCACCCACGGAAAATGCGGGTTGGCCAGCAGCATGCCGCGGCCGTTGAACGAACGGTCACGCCCCACCGCCACCGCGTTGCTGCCACGGTCCAGGGCGAAACGTTGCTGGTTGGCCGCCGCAACCTCAAACGCCTTGCTGTCCACCTGGGCGACGGTGTTGGGCGGCGTGGCCCCCACCAGGGCCTCGGCAAATTGCCCGACGCCACCTTCCACCAGCAGCCGGCGGGTCAGCTTGACCAGGTCTTCGGCCGTGATCGGCCGTACCCAGGCCGCCTGGCACTGCGCCGGCAAACCCTGGGCAGTGCGCTCCTTGAGGTAGTGGTTGTAACCGGCAACATACCCTTCAATGCGCTGCTGCATCGCCGGGGGCTGGGCCTTCCAGAATGCCGCAACGGCCTGGGGGGTGTTCAGCCAGGTGAAGAACACGTCGTTGGCAAGGTTGTTACGCCCTTCCAGGGTCGCCTGCTCGGGACCAAAGTACCTGGCACGCTCGCCATTGACCGTTACCACCTCATTGGCCAGCAGGCACAGGTTGTCCTGGGCATAGGCATAACCGATGCCGAACCCCAGCCCACGCTCATCGTTGGCCCGGATATGCGGGACACCAAAGCTGGTGCGACGGATCTCGGCGGTGGCCTGTTGCTCCTGCACCCGCGCCGTGGCCGAAAGACTCAGCCCCAGCAACGCCCCTGCCACACACACCCTGAACAACCCGTTGGAAATAATCACGCAGACTCCACAGCCAAATTAAACACCGCGACGAGGGACAGCTTCGCCAACACCTCAGTTAAGACGTAAATACCGGGAATAATTTTAGCAGCCGCAGGCGTTTATTCGGACAGGTCGGTATGTCTCCAGGATGTTACCGACAAAATTTCTACATCCCCCGCTTCATGATTTGTGCAGCTCGTACGTCTTATTAACTAAGAGCGCCATCATTTTCCTGATCAGGCTCTGATAAGGAGTTTCTGCATGTACAACTCGCAACTGCCCACGGAAGGACACTCACCCATGCATGACGGAGGTTTTGCCACCGGCAACCAGGCGTTCGGCAAGGCGCCGGAACATGGCAACCAGCGTATTCGTCATTTGCTCAAATGCTTTGGCCTGCGCACCAGCCTGATCCGGCTGAAGGTCATCGACGCCCTGCTGACCGCCGCCGACAACCAGCGCACCCTCGGCGTGCGCGGCGTGCACAGCCATTTGCTGGAGCTGGGCATCCCGTTGTCGTTTCTCAGCGTGCGCGAGGTGCTCAAGCGCCTGTGCACCGAAGGCGTGATCACCCTCAACGCCGACAAGAGCTACAGCCTGCACGAGCAGGCTGCCAAAGTCCTGGAAGGCCGGGCCTGACTCAAAGGTTAGGCTTGACCTTGCGACGCATCACACCGTTGATCACCACCACGGTTACCGCAACCGCAATCGCGATGTACTGGAACGTCTTTTCGCTGATGACCCCGTTGTTCTGCAAGTAGGACAGGCCAAACATCGTCCCCAGCACCAGCAGGGAGATCAGAATCGAGTATTTCAAACGTTGCTTTTGGGTCATGACAGGTTCCTGAAGCTAAAAAATTGTGTCCACTTTGTATCGACTACCACACCAAGCACATACCTGTTAGCGGGGATGGATTGGGGTCGGCGGGGTCTCATGTTACAGGCGATGAAAAACTTTGGCTTGCCCAACGCCTGATTGAACCTGAGAGCCCCCTAGAGGATTTTGAAATGCTTCGTCGAATCACACTGCTGATTCCCTTGCTGATCATGTTGAGCATGAGCGGCTGCATTATTTTCCCCCACGGCGGCGGCGGTTGGCATGACCATCGCTACAGCGAAGGCGGACCGGGGTATTACCATCGCTGATCGGTCATCCGTACATTTTCTGACATCTTGAACACTTTACAGGCGGAGCCATTCCCCCTGCTTCCGACACTCAGCAAGAGCGTCCAGGAAGCAGGGAGGTTTTCCTGAAAGGCGCATTCCTGAATGAGCGTGCCTAAAGGTGTTCACGATGATAGTCAGCAACTCGGTTCCTTCCTCCACTGCATACCCACCACCGCCCCCTCCTCCGATACCACTCCCCGATATACCGTCATACCCCGATGAAATATTGCAAAGCGCAACGGACATTCCGGACCCCGCGGCTGACACACCGCCCCCCAATGGCCCGAAAGCCTTGGAGACCGCGCTGGCTGACCGAAAAAACTGGCAGGCACTGGCGCAGCAGCTCACTCATGTCGCCACGTTGGCAGGACCGAACGCGCCGTTTCTGGTGGTGCGATCTGCGCTGGGAAGCACGCTGATGGACCTCGCGCCCAACTCTTCTTACCCCCCAAATAGTGCTAACGCCGTGAGTCTTGCAAACTTTCTCAAGGCTATGGGCCTGCCCGAGCCAACCACCCATGATGAGCTGATGACCCTGGCGCGCACATCGCTGACACGCTCCCACCCCCATCCATGGGGAAATCTGGGCGGCGCCTTGTCCTGGCCCCTGCCCTTGAGCACACCTCAGCAGAACGAACTGCTCACCGCCGCCAGAGAACATGCCGCTGGCGCTCCGGATGTTCAGCAAGCAAGCCAGCAGCGGGGGCTCCTGGAGTTTCTGAACGGTAACCTGCCGCTCTCCAGCGACGCCTCGAGCGATCCGGCCAAAGCGCTGGAAGCCCTCATCCGTTCCCCCCGAGGCCAGGCGCTGGGAGAGGCCTTGCAGACCAAACTGGAGAGCATTCCGACTGATAGCAGTGTGAATGATCACGTACTGGCAGCCATCAACCTCGATCTGGATCAGGAATCCATCACCCAACCGCATCGCAACAAAGTGGCCGGATTCGACCTGTCACATAAACAATATTGGGGCAAACCCACCTCGGCGATCGTCGCCGGCCTGCGCGAGCACTTGAGTGATACCGGCAAAACCTCACCTGCCAACGCCTCGCTGGGTACGCATCTGCTGTTGATGCGGGCGGCGCCGCAGTTGCTGATCAAGGATATTCCCGACAGCGTGGTCTACGGCAGCCTGGCCTGGGCCAACCTGTGCATCGCGGCGGCCGCCATCGAAGCCAGGTCCCCTGGCAGCGTAGCGAACATGAGTTTTGCCGAAGTGATGATCGCCGCCGACTCAAGTGGGCCCGCGCCCGAAGCTGCCCAAACTGCGGCATTGTTGGACTGGGCCGTGGTCAATGGGGTGCTTGAGGCGAAAGACGACACGCTTTACGAAAAACCAGACATTGATACCGCCATGGACGCGTTCAACTATCAATTGGGCAAGCTGAAACACGCCTCCGGCTTGCTTGACACCCCGATGCCCAGCCGCAAGCAGATGGCGCTGGACCTGCTCAAGGAAAAATTTGGCGAAGGCGTCCCCTTTGAAGAGAAGGTGTTGCTCAAGCCCAACAAAACCGCCAACAAGACGATCCCCACTCGCGGCCCTTATTCCATGCTGGACCTGACCATGCAAGGCGAGAAAATAACGGCATCAGACTGGGAGCTCAAACCTGGAACGCATGGCGTCGATCTTGATGCCTTCGCCGCCTTTACCCATGGCCCCGGCTTTAAAGTCCCCGACACCTTTGACAAAGCCATTAGCCAGACCATAAGCGACTATAAAACCGTCAAGAAATATTCCATCTTGAATGCCCTCGCCAACCTTCCACCGGAGGACAAAGAAAACTTGCGGTTAGGAAAGCTGAACTTCTACAAAGAAAAATCCTACAGAGTCAGCTGGACACCATTCGCGGGAGAAACCCTCTTCCATACAAGCAAAAAAATACTGGTCACCACAAAACACCAGAACAAGCCGTCCACCTATGAGTTCGATACCGAAAAAGGCAGCATCAGGAAAGTCAGCAACGCAATTATCACTCGCCAGGACCAGAAGATCGCCAACGAAGTAACCCGAATAGAAGAGTTCTCCACCTTCGATGCCAAGCGCGACTATATAAAGCAAGAGAACCCGCTCGAGGGATCCAATCCCAACCTGTTCAGGAATTTCCGGGCGGAGTACCTTGCGGATTCAATCGTCGAGGGGCTCGATCTGGAAACCTTCAGGCAACAAGCGGCCGGAAGTACGCCGGATGAGCATAGAAGGACGGTCGCCAGCACCATCGGCAACTTTTTTCTCGACCTTGTTCCGCTCAGGTCGGCCATCGTCAACTTCAGTAATGGCAACTATAAAGATGGGTTCTCTGACCTGGCATTTGATGTGTTCGGCTTTCTCACGGCAGGTGCAGGCGTCGCCGCGAAGGTCGGAAAAACCCTGAGCACTGCCAGCAGCGCGGCCAGCAAAGCCCTCAAGCTGAGCAAGATTTTCGGGGTTACCGCACTCTCGGAACTCAATCCGCTGAGCGGACTTGGCGACCTGGTAGTCGGCGCGGGAAAACTCGCCATCGACGGCGCAAACGCAGCCACCCAGGGCTTGAAAACGCTCAAGGGTACAGCGAGCAACAGCGAGCTTGCCGCCGCCGGCACTCGATATGACGCAGCCGCTACCGGCTCATTCCAGATGGGCGAGCAGACGGTCGAGGGCAGCGCGGTGCAGATCAAGGGCAAGTGGTACGCTTTCGACGCACAAAAGCACCAGCCGTACGGCAGCCCCCTGCAAGCGTTCAGTAGCGCTGATACGCTGGAGCCCTCCCCCAACGCCTATGCCGCTTCGAGCAAGAGCACTCACCGGTTTAACCCGACAAACACCGTCAACCGCCCACCTCGAATCAGGAAGCCGTTACCCGAGGGCCAATACGTGGAAAGTTTGAAAGGAAGGCTCGAAGTCGACCATTTCAAGCTCGACACCCGCCAGGCAACGCTGGATAAGTTTCGGGTGGAAATGGAGGACTATTATGAGGCGATCAAGGATGGAGGCCTTCCGCCGCGCCCTACAATCCCCGATATCCCCGTACCGATCCCCGCAGCCGATCTGATCACGGAGGCATTGAAAGCATCAAACGGCGTGGTGTTTGGAGAGTCTCACTCGCAGATGGCCAGCTTTAAAATGCTGTTCGACAACGTCGATACGCTAAAAAGCCAGGGTGTCAAAAAAGTCTATTTCGAAGGGTATATCGACTACATCGGTGGCCCCGCTGATGATGGAATCGGAATGCTCGGAAACAGCAACACTCGCCGCACGAATCCAACACTGGAGCAACTCAAGAAAAAATTTGAAGACAATGGAATAGAGCTTTTACCCCTCGATCACTATTACCTGACGCGACATAGACACGACAAATCCCGTGATCGCACCCGCACTGGCGTCAACTCTGAAAAGCGGCTCAAGGAGTTCAACTACTACGCTGCGGAAACCATCCAGGCAAACTCCGGCACCGAAAAGTGGGTCGCGTTAGTGGGAAGCGCACACATGAACACCTCCGAAGGTGTTCCGGGCTTGGCGGAACTGACGGAAAGCATCGGCATCGGGGTTTTTGACAACAGGAACATGACCCACAGCAGCATCGGGCTTAAAGCAAAAAACCCTGCGCCAGACCCGAACCGGCCATTACAGCCCAACGATATTCCAGGCGACCTGCGCATCTACGTGAAACCCTGAGCACATCGCAAAGGCCCGGAAAGCCTCCGAGCCTTTGCATGAGGTGTTCACCCTCCATGCACCCAGCGCTGATGCAACCAGCGCGCAAACGCATCCAGGGCAAAGCCCAACAAGCCGATCAGCAGCACCATCGCCATCAGCTCCGAGTAGGCCAGCCGGTCGCGAGTGTCGAGGATGTAATAACCCAGCCCGGCACTGACCCCGAGCATCTCGCACGGCACCAGCACGATCCACAGGATCCCGATGGCCAGGCGCACGCCGGTCAGCACGTGCCCCATGACCCCGGGAATAATCACCCGGCGCAAGGTTTCCCAACGCGTGGCGCTCAGGCTTTTGCTCAGTTGCAACCAGCGCGGATCGAGCTGACGCACACCCGCCGCCGTATTCAGCAGAATCGGCCACACCGCTGCGAACGCCAGCAGGAAGTAGATCGGCTGGTCGCCCACGCCCATCAACATCACCACGATGGGCATCCACGACAGCGGCGAGATCATCCGCAGAAACTGGAACGCCGGCGTGGTTGCCGCCTCCAGCTTGCGCGAACTGCCCACCAGCAAGCCCAGCGGTACACCAATCAACAATGCCAGGAACAGCCCGACGAAGATCCGCTTGAGGCTCACGGCTATGTTCAGGTACAGCTCGCTGCGGCCCAGCAACTCCCACAGGCTGGCGAGGGTCGCCGACAGCGAAAACCGCGCAGACAAACCGTCCGCGCTGCCAAAGACCTTCACCCCCAGCCACCAGAGCAACAACAACCCCGCCAAACCGCTCAAGCCAAGCAACCAGCCCGGCAACCCCAAGGTTTTGCCGTTGTTCAAACGCCAATCTCCTCGTTTCGCTCAAAGCCCTCAGGCAAGCCGAAGGTCTTCATGCCGCCCACCGCCGCGATCGCATTGCGCACGAAGCGGTCGTCCACCAGGTCCTTGGCGACAAACGCCGGGTCCAGGTCGGCGAGGAATTTCTTGTCGCCCTCGATCAGCGTGTCTTTCAGGCGGCGTACCAGTTCCTCGGTGTAGCTGGGGAATGGATACGGCTGGAAGTCGATGCGATGCTCGTCCCAGTTGGCGTGCTGGATCGCGCCGTCAGCCAGGTAAGCCGCACGGTCGCTGGCAGCCGGCGCCAGGACTTTGCGCAGCACTGGTTCGGCATGCGGGGTGTAGCGGTTCTCGCCGTCCTTGGACAGCAGCTTCACCGCCTCTTCACGGTTGTCGCGGGTCCAGACCTGGGCCTTGACGATCGCATTCACCACCTTCTGCGACCATTCCGGGCGGTTGGTCAGGTCATGCTCGTGCATGAACACCACGCAGCACGCATGGTTGCGCCACACGTCGCCGGTAAAGCGCTGTACGCGACCCACATTGAGGTTTTCCGCCAGGGCGTTGAACGGCTCGGCGACGATGTAGCCGTCGATGCGCTTGCTGGCCAGGGCCGGCGGCATGTCCGAGGGCGGCAACACGATCAGGTTGACCTCGTTGGCGGCAATCGCACTGCCGGCGGCACGGGCCACCGGGGTCAGGCCGTTGTCGCGGAACAACTGCTGCACCACCACGTTGTGAATCGAGTACCAGAACGGAATCGCCACCGACTTGCCGCCCAGTTGCTTCACGTCGGTAATGCCCGGCGACACGGTCAAGCCCGAGCCACCCACATGGTTCCAGGCCACGACCTTGGCCGGGACCTTGCTGCCATACCGCGCCCATACGGTCATCGGCGACAGCAGGTGAATCACGTTGACCTGCCCGGAAATGAACGCCTCGATCACCTGCGCCCAACTGCGCAGCAGCACCGGGCGCTCGGCCTTGATGCCTTCGGCCTCGAACAGGCCATTGTTGTGGGCCACCAGCAACGGCGTGGCGTCGGTGATCGGCAAATAGCCGATGCGTACCGGTGCGTCCGGCTCACTGGCCGCCCGGGCCTGCAAGCTGCTCAGCAGTGGCAAGGCTCCGGCGGCACTGAGCACGGCCGAGAGTTTGAGAAAGTCACGGCGCGAGTGAGTGAGGTCATCCAGACACATGGCAAGGCTCCAGCAGTTCAGGGGGTTGGGGGTCAGTGCGGCTCGCCCGCCGTAGGGTTTTGAGAATCTCGATGCGCAGGGTACCGATGGCTTCCACCTGTTCTTCCCGCGGTTGCGGCAAGTCGATGCGCCATTCGCCGAGGGTCCGCGCCGGGCGGTTACCCAGTAGCAGAATCCGGTCGGACAACAGCAGCGCTTCGTCGATATCGTGGGTGATCAGCACCGCCGCCGAACCTTGCTCGCGATTGACCTTGAGCAGCAGGTGCTGCATGTCGGCACGGGTCACTTCATCCAGGGCACCGAAGGGCTCGTCCAGCAGCAATACCTGCGGCTGGCGTGCCAGGCAACGGGCCAGCGCCGTGCGCTGGGCCATGCCGCCGGACAGCGCCGCCGGGAATTGCTGGCGGGCGTGTTCCAGGCCTACGGCGTGGATCGCATGGTCGACGCGGCTGCGACGTTCTTCAGGGCTGAGGTACGGCTGGCGGGCAAAGTCCAGGCCGAAGGCGACGTTCTTTTCCAGGCTCAGCCACGGCAGCAGGCTGGGGTCCTGGAACGCCACCGCCACGCGCGGGTGCGGGCCATTCAACGGCTCGCCCAACAGGCGGATGCTGCCGCCCTGGGGCGCTTGCAAACCGGCGAGCACCCGCAGCAGGCTGGACTTGCCAACGCCGCTGGGGCCGAGGATCGACACCACTTCGCCGGGCTGCAATTGCAGGTCGAAACCTTCCAGCACCGGGTTGCCCGCATAGCCCAGGCAAATTCCCTGGGCGTGCAATACCGCCTGGCTCATAGATTGGCCTGACGGTTCAACTCGGTGCGCAACTGCACCAGGCTCGGGGTCACGATCGGCACAAACGCCGACTCGCGCCAGCGCCGGGCAAAACCGCTGCCGTGGGCCGTCAGGTAGGCCTTGCCGCCGCTGGCTTGCAGCTCCAGTTGCACAGCGCTGGCAGCGATTTCCGCGAGGGCGATGCGCAGGCGGAACAACGGTACCGGCTCAGTGCCGAAGCGGCCGGCCAGCAGGCCTTTCTTCAGGTCGTTGACCGCCTGTTCCAAGGAGGTACGCAACACTTCCAGCTCTTCACGCAATACGGTGCGGCTGGAGCCCAGGTGATTGGCCACCTCCGCCAGCGAGCGCCGCGCCAGGCCGATGGACATGCCGCATTGCAAGCCCAGAAACGCCGGGCGCACGGCCGGCAGGAACTTGCGTGCATCCTCATGCAACAACCAGTCGCGGCTCAGTTCCACGGCTTCAAAGCCGAGGGCTGCGGTATTGCTCGATTGCAGACCCAACAGTTCCAGGTCACGGGAACGTTGCAGCCCGGACACCGAGTCCGGGATCGCCAGGATAAACGGCGCGCCGCCCTGGGCATGCTCGATGGCGGCGGCCACCACAAACCCATTCTTGCGCAGGTTGGTCACCCAGTGCAGGCGGCCATTGAGATTCCAGCCGTCGTCGGTCGGCTCGGCGCTGATTTGCAGCGACTCGATGCCAGACAAAAACTTCATCGCGTTGGACAGCCCGGTCGCCCCGGCCAGCTTGCCGCTCAGCAGGTCCGGCAGCAGTTGCTCGCGCAGGCGCTGGTTCGGGCTTTGCAGCAGGTATTCGATAAACGAGCGTTGGCCCCAGCATACAAATGCCGACGCCAGGGAATGGCTCGCCACATCGGCGATAGCTTCCACCGCGCCGGTGACATCGCCGCCCAGGCCACCGAGGTCCTTGGGCACACCGATACGTAATACATTGGCCTCTGCCAGCCGTGGCAGCACTTCCTGCGGATCGCAACTGCCCACATCCAGGGCCTGCGCTTGAACATCGAGCCAACGGCTCAAGATTGGGTCAAGCATTCATGTTTCTCCTTGTTGCAGCATGTTTACCATCGCGAACGCTTGCGCGCCTTCAGCTAGCCGGTTTTTCCCAACGGTATTGCGCCAGTTCCGGGTTCAACGGGGTACGGGCAAACACGTTGGCGAAGTTACACAGGGTGGCCAGGCTCACACCCAGAATAACCTCAAGGGCATGACCGTCGGTGTAGCCTGCCTCACGGAACGCGGTGTAGCCGGCGTCGCTGACATCACCGCGGGTGGCGATCACTTCACGGGTGAACGCGGCCAGTGTCTCATAACGCTCGTTGGGCAGTTCACCGCGCTGGCGCAGGGCGTCGATCACGTCTTCCGGCAGCTTGGCCTTGTTGCGCGCTACGGCAGTGTGCCCGGCGACGCAGAAATCGCAACCGTGATTGGTGGCGGCAATCAGTTGCACCACTTCGCGGTCGGCCAGGCTCAGGTCAGACTTGGCGTTCAGGCCCGACACGGTGATGTAGGTTTCCAGGGCTGCCGGGGCGTTGGCCAGCACCGCCAACAGATTGGGGATGAACCCGGAACCCTTCAGGGCATTTTCCAGAAAGGGCTTGGCCGCCTCAGGAGCGGTTTCCAGGGTTAGCATCGGTACGCGGGACATGGAGTGGTCTCCTCATGGATTCGTGTACCAAGTCTGTTGGTTATAAAAAATCCGCTCAATAGTCTAAAGTAGCGATTACTTGCTCTAGAGTCTTTCCGTTAGATGAATTCGTCCAGTTCACTCGTCGATTGGTTATTAGATAGCCTTGAACTCAACACCAGCCTGTTTCACGTCGGGCGTTACTGCGGCGACTGGCACGCCAGCACCCATGGCCTGGCAAGCGCGAGTTTTCATCTGGTGGTGCAAGGGCAGTGCTGGATGCACATCGACGGCGACTCGACCCCTTACCCATTGAACAACGGCGATGCAGTCTTCCTGCTGCGAGACCTGGCGTACCGCTTGTCCAGCGATGGCACCGCCACCGGCGCCCAGGAATGCCCGCGCAAACCGATGCTGCCACTGGACAGCCAGGCCAGTGACGGCGTGGGCCTGGTGTGCGGGTTCTTTCACTTCCAGTCCGGGCTGTCGGCGATGATTGTCGACACCCTGCCCGCCTGGATCATCCTGCGGGCCGGTGATCCATCGCTGACCGCCGCGCGCAACCTGTTCGAACTGATCCTGCAGGAATGCGAGCGCACGCCGGCGCCCTCGCCCGCCCTGCTGGAGCGCCTGTGCCACCTGCTGTTCCTGTATGTGCTGCGCCAACAGGTGCTGGACAACACCGACCTCGGCGGCCTGGCGGCGCTGGCTCGGCAACCGGCATTTGCCAACCTGCTGGAGCAGTTGATCGCGCGCCCGGCCGAGCCCTGGACCCTGGAAAGCATGGCGGCCTGCACCGGCCTGTCGCGCTCGGCGTTCTTCAAGCGCTTCAATGAACTGTGCGGGCAGTCGCCGGGGCAAGTGCTGTTGATGATGCGCGTGCGCCACGCCTGCCAGCTGTTCAAGCAGGACCAGACGGTGGCGGACGTGTCCCTCGCCGTGGGATATCAATCGGTGGCGGCGTTTACCCGGGCCTTCCATAAGGTCACCGGCTTCCAGCCCGGCGCCTACCGCAAGGCTCAAGGTTGACGCAGCAACCCATTGCCCGGCCGGGCACACAACTCCACCAGCCAATCGACAAACACCCGCACCCGTTGCGACAGCTGGCGATGCGGCGGGTACAGCGCCGTCAGCGGTAACCTGGGCGGCGGCTGATGCGCCAGCACCTCCACCAGCGTGCCCGCTTCCAACTGGCGAACGGCGTGGTAGTACGGCGTCTGTACCAGGCCGTAACCCGCCTCACAGGCCGCCAGGTAACCATCGGCACTGTTGACCGCCACTTGCTTGGGCAGGTCGACCAAGCGGATGTCGCTGCCGATCTGAAACTCCAGGCCATAGCGTTTGCCGCTGGTGCTGGAGAAATACTCCACCACTTGATGGCCGGCCAACTCATCCAGCGTCGATGGCACGCCGAACTGCTGCAAGTAGCCGGGGCTGGCGCAGGTCACCTGATCCATCATCGCCAGCGGCCGGGCCACCAGCGACTCGTCCAGCGCCAGGCCGCCGCGCAACACGCAATCCACGCCTTCGCGGATCAGGTCCACCGGGCGGTCATTGAGGCCGATTTCCAGATCGATCTGCGGGTAACGCGTGGTGAACTCGGGCATTGCCGGAATTACCAGGAAGCGCCCGATCCCCGACGGCATATCAATGCGCAACGTGCCGCGCGGGTTGCGCCGGCTGGTGGAGAACACCGCCTCGGTTTCCTCAAGGTCCGCCAACAGGCTCACGCAACGCTGGTAGTAAGCGGCGCCGTCCAGGGTCGGGCTGACCTGGCGCGTGGTGCGCTGCAACAGTTGCACCCCCAGGTGCGCCTCCAGTTGCTTGATCAGGATGGTCACCGAGGCACGCGGCAGTTGCAGGCTGTCAGCCGCCTTGGCAAACCCGCCCAGTTCGACAATCCGCACGAACACTCGCATCGCATTAAAACGGTCCACGGGCCGGTTTCCTTCAGGGATTATTTAGAATTTCATAATAGTGATAGCGGTTTTAGCCGGTTTATCCCGCTTTTGTCGAGGGCAACAATGGAGGCCTTCCCACACAGGAGCTGGACCCATGCACACACGTCAACTCGGTAAAAACGGTCCCCAGGTGTCCGCCATCGGCCTCGGCTGCATGGGCATGACCGATTTCTACACCACCGGCACCGACACCACCGAAGCCATCGCCACTCTGCACCGCGCCCTGGAACTGGGGATCAACCTGCTGGACACCGCCGACATGTACGGCCCCCATACCAACGAAGAACTGATTGGCAAGGCCATCGCCGGCAAGCGCGACCAGGTGTTCCTCGCCAGCAAGTTCGGCATCGTGCGTGACCCGGCAAACCCCGCGCTGCGTGGGGTGAATGGCCGTCCCGAGTACATTCGCGACGCCATCGACGGCACCCTGAAACGCCTCGGCGTAGAAACCCTGGACCTCTACTACCAGCACCGCATCGACCCTGAAGTGGCGATTGAAGAAACCGTCGGCGCCATGGCCGAGTTGGTCAAGCAAGGCAAGGTGCGTTACCTGGGCCTGAGTGAAGCGTCGGCGGCCACCCTCGAGCGCGCTCATAAAGTGCATCCCATCAGCGCCCTGCAAAGCGAATATTCGCTGTGGAGCCGTGATCAGGAGGACAACGGTTGCCTCGCCGCCTGCGAACGCCTGGGGATCGCATTTGTGCCTTACAGCCCACTGGGTCGTGGCTTCCTGACCGGCGCGCTGAAAAGCCCGGATGATTTTGCGGCGGATGATTACCGCCGCTTCAGCCCGCGTTTCCAGGGCCAGAACTTTGCGAAGAACCTGCTGCTGGTGGACCAGGTACAAGCCCTGGCCGCCGACAAGGGCGTGACCGCCGGGCAACTGGCGTTGGCCTGGGTGCTGGCGCAAGGGGATTACCTGATCCCGATCCCGGGGACCAAGCAACGCAAGTACCTGGAAGAGAACGTCGCGGCATTGGAGGTCAAGCTCAGCCCGACCGAGTTGGCGGCGCTGGAGGCGATCTTCCCGGCCAATGCAACGGCAGGGCTGCGTTACCCGGAAGCGGTTATGCAGATGCTGGACAAATAGCCCCACTCAATTGCGCTGGCGAAAGTCCGACAGGATGAACGGAGTGTGAGTCCTGAGCCAGGTATCAACCTCATCCAGCGAGCGCAATGGCTCGCTGTGGGACTCAACGCTGTTTCGCGTGACGCTGACGGTGTAGCCGTCGGCGTCCTGGCGCAGGGTGCCAGTGCTCGTGACCGGTTGGCCGCCTTCCTCGGTGAACGAGGTGGCGGTCAATGGCGCCGCAGTTAACGCTTGGGTGGTTCGTGCCCTCAGGGCTTTGCGCTTGGCGGCCAGTTCCTTGGCAACCACGACGCTGCCAATCGCCAACGCCAGGTAAACAAACGCCATGAAGTTGTAGGTCGTACCTCTGACCGTGTGATGCTGGATGCCCAGCCACTTGACGACCTGGTAGATGATCTCGTCCATGCTTTACGGTGGAATCCATTAGAAACTCTGGCCCGTATCAAACACCGCAGCCCCCCAAAATAGAAGCCTTGTGCAGGCTTTTTTATTCATTGCACGTTCTTGCACGATAGTGCCTCAAGCTCGCCCGTCCCAAGCCGATAGCCCTTCGAAGCTCTAACAAAGCCGCGTCGCACAATAAACGCTTCGTAAGGACGACCCCATGCCCTCATTGCGCTCTATCCAAGCCCGCTACACCCTGTTCCTGGTGCTGTTCGTCCTGTTGTTATTCGTCTTGACGGTGGTGGGCATCGGACAGTTGGTGGCCCCCAAGCTGCGCCACACCGAAGAACAGGTGGCTCTCAATCGCATTGCCGAAGTGGCCGAGCAGATCCAGGGCGAACTGAACAAGGTTCAGGCCCAGCAACGCAGCATCACCCAAACCATCCCGCTGCTGGACAGCGACGCCATCGACAAGGTGCTGCCAGGCCTGGTGGACCAGTACGGCGAATTGAAAGTGTTCGGCGGCGGCATCTGGCCCTTGCCCAACCAGCGCACGCCGGGGCGCAACAAGCACAGCACCTTCTGGCACCGCGATGCCTCGGGCAAGCTGGCGGTGAACACCTTCTGGAACAGCGACGCGGCCCCCAACTACTACGACCAGAGCTGGTACAAGGGCGGCCTCGCTTCGCCCCGCGGCCAGTGCGCCTGGGCGGCGGCCTACAAGGATGACGCCAGCCAGGAGCCACGCACCAACTGCGCGATGGCGATCCAGCGTGACGGCGCAGCCTATGGCGTCGCCACCATCGACGTGACCCTGGGCTTCTTCAACGACCTGGTGGCCAGCAAGGAAAAAGACCTCGGCGGGCAGATGCTGATCGTCGAAGGCGACGGCAAGATCATCAGCAACAGCACGCGCATCAGCGGCCCCGTGGTGTTGAAGAACATCAGCGAATTGGCCGGCACCTCGGCCTTTGCCGCCCAGGTCAGCGCCGGCCTGGCCCATCGTGATCAAACCCTGCAACGCAGCGAGTTCGACAACCAGGGCGTGGCCAGCACTTTCTTCATGCGCCCGATCGAAGGCACCCCGTGGTTCCTCGCCACTGCGCTGCCGACCTCGCTGATCACCGCCCAACGTGATGACGTACTGGGCACGTTGGCGATGCTGCAAATCCCGATGATCCTGCTGTTGGTGCTGTTGGCAGTGTACGCCATCCGCCAGCTGGTGCACCGGATGACCGCCCTGAAAACCAATATCGACGCACTGTCCAACGGCGATGCCGACCTGACCCGGCGCATCACCATCCGCGCCGAGGATGAACTGGGGGCGATTGGCCATTCGGTGAACCGCTTTATCGTCTACCTGCAAAACATGATTGGAGAAGTGACCCTGGCCACCGGCGCCATGTCGTCGAGCCTGGCGCAATTGCAGCAGACGTCGGCCCAGACCAACCAGATCCTGGTGCGCCATGCCTCGGAAACCGACCAGACCGTCACGGCCATCACCGAGATGAGTTCCACCGCCGACACCGTGGCCGAGAACGCCGCCGAAACTGCTGCGTTCACCCAGCGCGCCAATGAGCACGCCGACCGTTCGCGGGTGGTGGTCGGCGAAGCTTCCCGCAGCGTCAGCGCGTTGATCGGCGAGGTCTCCAGCGCCACCCACACCGTGGAAAACATGCGCCAGGATGCCGCCCGCATCACCGAAACCCTCGGCGTGATCGGCGCCATCGCCGGCCAGACCAACCTGCTGGCACTCAACGCGGCCATCGAAGCCGCCCGGGCCGGCGAACAAGGCCGGGGTTTTGCGGTGGTGGCCGACGAAGTCCGCGCCCTCGCCGCCCGCACCCAGGCCAGCACCTCGCAGATCAATGAGATGCTGGCGCGCCTGACTACGGGCGTGAGTTCCTCGGTGACGGCCATGGAAGCCACCCAGGCCAGCTGCCAGTCTGCGGCTGACGCCACGGCCCGGGTGAACACGGGATTGGACGAGATGGCCGGCTCCGTCAGCCATATCAACAACCTCAGCACCCAGATCGCCACCGCCGCCGAACAGCAAAGCGCGGTGACCGAGGAAATCAACCGCAGCATGGTGCACATCCGCCACATGGTCGAAGAGCTGGTGCAAAGCGGCCACGCCACGGAGCACAACACCCAGAGCCTGCTGGATGCCAATGGCCGGGTTATTGCATTGATGGGTCGCTTCAAGGTGCGTTGAAAAAATAGCCTGAAAGCTCCCGTGCAATGCGCGGGAGCCGGACTATTCTGACAGTTCGCTCCGCCACACAGGAGGTGTGTCATGCACGCAGTTGAGCACCCGATCCGTCTGGAGCGGATCAGTCAGGAACGCTATATACAAGCCTCTATCGACGATGTTTACGACTACGTTACCCAACCGGATCGCTGGCATGAATGGCATCCGACATCCCTGGGCGCCGACACCGGTATCGCCGGCTCATTGCCTGCCGGTCATCGTTTCACTGAAACCATCGACCTGCTGGGTGTGCGGGTTCCCATGAGCTATCGCGTGCAGATTGCGCAGCGACCGCGGGAGTTCAAGACCGCGTTCACCTCATTGGCGGTCGATGGCTGTATTCATTATCTGCTGCAAGTACAGGGCAACGGCACGCTGTTCAAGCGCATCCTCACCTATGAAACCGAACTGCAACTGACCACCCTGCATGAGCGCATGATCGCACTGTCCAACCAGGCCCTTGATCAGCTCAAGCAGCGCCTGGAATCCCCGCCAGCCTGACAAAACCGTCATATCCCTCTCAGTTTTCCGACAGCACCAGGCGGTTATTCTGGTGCTGTCGGTTTTTCGTAAAACTTCGTAACACACCCGGGAAACCCTTTTCCAAAAAGCAGGGAGAATGCCCCGCTGTTGCCCTTTATCCGATGAGATGACGATGAAAACCACCCTGCGACTGGCCGCACTGTCGGCCCTGCTCATGAGCACCCTGGCCCAGGCTGCCGAGCTGATCCCGATTGACGTGCACCGTGATGCCAACTGCGGTTGCTGCAAAAAGTGGATTGCCCACCTGGAAAGCAACGGGTTCAAGGTCAACGACCATGTGGAAAGCAACATGAGCGAGGTCAAGCAGCGCCTGGGCGTGGCGCCACGCCTGGCGTCTTGCCATACCGGCGTGATCGACGGCAAGTTCGTCGAAGGCCATGTGCCAGCCGACCAGGTCTTGGCCCTGCACAAGCGCGACGACTTGCTGGGCATTGCGGCACCGGGCATGCCCATGGGCTCGCCTGGCATGGAGATGGACGGCAGCAGCGATGCCTATCAGGTCATCGGCCTGACCCGCGATGGCAAAGACGTGGTAGTGGCTGACTATCCGGCACGCTGATTGATGCTTGCCGGTTACCTGGGACTGTTTTTCGCCGCCTTCGGCGCCGCCACGCTGTTGCCGATGCAATCGGAGGCGGTGCTGGTGGGGCTGATGATCAGCGGGCATTACAGCGTGTGGCTGCTGCTCGGGGTTGCAACGGCCGGCAACGTATTGGGCTCGGTGGTCAACTGGCTGCTGGGCCGCTCGGTCGAGCGCTTCAAGGATCGACGCTGGTTTCCGGTCAGCCCCAGGCACCTGGAAAAGGCCCGTACCCATTACCAGCGCTGGGGCCATTGGTCGTTGCTGCTCAGTTGGGTGCCGATCATTGGTGACCCGCTGACCCTGGTGGCCGGGGTCATGCGCGAACCGTTCTGGCGGTTCCTGGTGCTGGTGACCCTGGCCAAAGGGGCGCGCTACGGGGTACTGGCCATGCTCACCCTGCACTGGATTTAATCTCCCGTTAATCCCCTCGCCACAGCATCCGGGCACTGTTCCCGGAGCTCTAACCATGTCCAAGATCCGCTCTCTGTGCGTCGCCAGCCTGTTGCTCGGCAGCGCCCTGCCCGCCTTCGCCGCCGAAGAAGGTCCGACCTACGGCCCCGAGCTGCAAGGCTTCAAATACCCGTACCCGGTAGAGCACTTCACCTTCCAGTCCCAGGGCAAATCCCTGCAGATGGGCTACATGGACGTGCCGGCCAAAGGCAAGGCCAACGGGCGCAGCATCGTGCTGATGCACGGCAAGAACTTCTGCGGCGCCACCTGGGATGAATCGATCAAGGCCCTGAGCGACGCCGGCTACCGGGTGATCGCTCCCGACCAGATCGGTTTCTGCACCTCCAGCAAGCCGGACAATTACCAGTACAGCTTCCAGCAACTGGCGATCAACACCCATCAACTCCTGGAAAAACTTGGTATTCAGAAGGCTACCCTGCTCGGCCATTCCACCGGCGGCATGCTTGCCACACGCTACGCCCTGCTCTATCCGCAGCAAACCGAACAACTTGCACTGGTAAACCCTATTGGCCTGGAAGACTGGAAGGCCATCGGCGTGCCCTACCGCAGCGTTGACCAATGGTACGAGCGCGAGTTGAAACTGACCGCCGAAGGCATCCGCAAATACGAGCTCGACACCTACTACGTCGGCCGCTGGAAGCCTGAATACGACCGCTGGGTCGATATGCTCGCCGGCATGAACAAAGGCCCCGGCCACACCCAGGTGGCGTGGAACTCGGCGCTGATTTACGACATGATCTTCACCCAGCCGGTGTACTACGAGTTCAAGGACCTGCAGATGCCCACCCTGCTGCTGATCGGCACTTCCGACAACACCGCCATTGGCAAAGACCTGGCGCCACCGGCGGTCAAGGCGAAGCTCGGCAACTACGCGGTGCTGGGCAAGCAAGTGGCCAAGCTGATTCCCCACGCCACCCTGGTGGAGTTCCCGGGCCTGGGCCATGCGCCGCAAATGGAAGAGCCGGCACAGTTTCACAAGGCACTGTTGCGAGGGCTGAACGCCCTTTAATCCAACCTTTTTCGAGGCATGCGTGAATGTCGGTACAGATCGCAGTGATTGATGATTGGCAGAATGTGGCCAGTGGCGTGGTGGACTGGTCAGTCCTGGCGTCGGTCGGCCAGGTGCACTTCCTCCACGATTACCCGGCGGACACCGCCACGTTGATCGAGCGTTTGCAGGGGTTCGAGGTGATCTGCGTGATGCGCGAACGCACCACCTTCGACCGGGCTCTGTTGCAAGGCTTGCCCAGGCTCAAGTTGCTGGTGACCGGCGGCATGCGCAACGCCGCCATCGACATTCCTGCGGCCAAGGCCCTGGGTATCCAGGTATGCGGCACTGACAGTTACAAGCACGCGGCCCCGGAACTGACCTGGGCACTGATCATGGCGTCCACCCGCAACCTGCTGGCCGAAGCCAATTCCCTGCGCGCCGGGGGTTGGCAAGTGGGCCTGGGCGGCGATTTGTACGGCAAGACCCTGGGGATTCTCGGGCTGGGCAGCATTGGCCAGAAGGTCGCCAAATTTGGCCAGGCCTTCGGCATGCGCGTAATTGCCTGGAGCGAAAACCTTACTCCAGAGCGCGCTGCCGAAAGCGGCGTGACCTGGGTCAGCAAGCGCGAGTTGTTTGAACAGGCGGACGTGTTGTCGATTCACCTGGTGCTCAGCGACCGCAGCCGCGGGCTGGTGGACGCCGAAGCGTTGGGCTGGATGAAACCTTCGGCGCATTTGGTGAACACGGCACGCGGGCCGATTGTCGATGAGGCCGCCTTGATTGACGCCCTGGCCAATGGCCGGCTGGCGGGCGCGGCACTGGACGTGTACACCCAGGAGCCGCTGCCAGCCGGGCATCCATTCCGCCAGTTGCCCAACGTATTGGCCACCCCTCATGTGGGGTACGTCAGCGAGCAGAACTACCGCCAGTTCTACCAGCAGATGATCGAAGACATCCAAGCCTGGGCCAAAGGAGTGCCCCTTCGCGCACTAAGCTAGTGCACACATTTCACCTCCCACTCCCCCCGTAGCAGCTGTCGAGCCCCAGCGAGGCTGCGTCGGGCGCACTGCCGATCCTGAACCGGAGCGCGCTCGACAGCTGCTACGGGGCTCATGAAAAAAATTTGTCCTACAAAAATACCCCACAGACCCCACAGGCTCTGGGATCTGTCCTAGACTCATGACCGATGGGTCCGATCCAAAACAAAAACCCCGCAAAAAATCGAAACTTTCCAACTCTGCCACAGGTCAGGTTTAAGGTAAGGCGAGTGCTGACGGTTCCCACCGAACGCCCGTCCATCCACTCTATTTAAGACTCCAGCACAACTGGCATAAGGCTTGCCAGTCTGTGTAGCGCTTGTGCGCCTGGCCGCAGGACGCGGTCAACCTTCGCTGATTGCCATATGCCATCAGCCGACCAGAACTCGGGAGAGAACTATGATCAGTGCCGCTGTAGATACTCAGGGAGAGCGTTTTAGTCAGCCGGTTGGCGGGCCGACCTCATTGGCCGACCTTCCCAACACGGTGCGGCCGGTCCCACGTGTGAATCCCAATCGCAAAAAAGTGCTGTTTGTCACTTCCGAACTGGCCGACCTGGTGAAAACCGGCGGCCTGGGCGACGTTTCCGCCGCACTGCCCCGCGCCATGGCGCACCTGCACGATGTGCGCGTGCTGATCCCCGGCTACCCGCAGGTGCTGGACAGCGACAACCCGATTCATATCATCGGTGAGCTGGGGGGCCACGCCGCGCTGCCACCGTGCAAGATCGGGCGCATGGACCTCAAGGACGGCCTGGTTATCTACGTGCTGATCTGCCCCGAGCTTTACGAGCGCGAAGGTACGCCCTACGGCGCCAACAACGGCCGCGACTGGCCCGACAACCATATCCGCTTCGCCCGCCTGGGCCTGGCCGCCGCCGATATTGCCGCCAACCTGGCGCAGATCCACTGGTGCCCGGACCTGGTGCACGCCCATGACTGGCCAGCAGGCCTGGCGCCAGCCTATATGCACTGGCGTGGGTCACGCACTCCAACGCTGTTCACCATTCATAACCTCGCCTACCAGGGCGTGGTCAGCCTCGCCTCGTGCCCGGAGCTGGGGATTCCCGAACACGCCTTGCAACAGGAAGGCATGGAGTTCTACGGCAAGCTGTCATTCCTGAAAGCCGGCATGGCGTATTCCAGCCACATCACCACAGTCAGCGCGACCTATGCCCAGGAAATCACCACCCCTGAATTCGGCTGCGGTCTGGACGGCTTTCTCGCCAGCAAGACCCAGCAAGGCTTGCTCAGCGGCATTCCCAACGGCATTGATGAAAGCTGGGAGTCGTCCACCGACCCGCACCTGACCCACCCTTTCAACATTGGTGACTGGGAAGGCAAGGCCCTGAACGCCGCCCATGTGCGCAACCTGTTTGGCTTGCACGACTCCACCGGCCCGCTGTTCGCCGTGGTATCGCGCCTGGTCTACCAGAAAGGCCTGGACCTGACCGAGGCGGTCGCCAGTTTCATCGTCGAAAATGGCGGCCAGATCGCGATCATCGGTCGCGGCGAGCCTGAAGAAGAACAAGCCATGCGTGCCCTGGCCCTGCGGTTTCCCGGCCAGATCGGCGTGCGCATCGGCTTCAACGAGACCGACGCGCGCCGCATGTTCGCCGGCAGCGACTTCCTGTTGATGCCATCCCGTTACGAACCCTGCGGCCTGAGCCAGATGTACGCCCAGCGCTTCGGCTCGTTGCCGGTCGCTCGCAACACCGGCGGCCTGGCCGACACCATCGAGGATGGCGTCACCGGCTTCCTGTTCAACGAATCCACTGTCGAAAGCTACGAAGCGGCCCTGAGCCGCGCGTTCAAGGTCTTCGCCTTCCCAGGCTTGCTCAACGCCATGCGTTGCCGGGCTATGGCCGCACCGTTCAACTGGTGCCAGGCAGTGGAACCCTATGCCGAACTTTATGAGCAACTGGTAGCGAAAGCGCTGGGAAGATCGGGGAAACAGTAAAAAGAGGTCTTCATAGATGCCGTCACGGACTCTGGAAACCTGGCCCCACGGCGCGATCATGCTGGATGCGGAACACACCCGCTTCGCGTTATGGGCGCCAGACGCGTTTTATGTCAGCGTTGAATTTGAGGAAGGAAAATCGGTAGCGATGCTGCCCCAGGCCGATGGCTGGTTTGTGGTGCAGCTGCAATGCCCGCCGGGCACCCGCTACCGCTACAACATCGACGGCGAACAGGACGTTCCCGACCCGGCTTCCCGGGCACAGGCCACGGACGTTCACGGCTTCAGCGTGGTGGTCGACCCCCTGGCCTATCAGTGGCGCCAAAGCCACTGGCAAGGCCGGCCGTGGCACGAAGCGGTGATCTACGAGATACACGTGGGCGTACTGGGGGGCTACGCCGAGGTCGAGAAACAACTGCCGCGCCTCGCCGAACTGGGGGTCACCGCCATTGAGCTGATGCCCATCGCGCAGTTCCCCGGCGAACGCAACTGGGGTTACGACGGTGTCCTGCCCTACGCTCCCCAATCCTCCTATGGTTCGCCCGAGCAGCTCAAACAGCTGATCGACAGTGCGCACCACTATGGCCTCGCGGTAATCCTCGATGTGGTCTACAACCACTTCGGCCCCGACGGCAACTACCTCGGCACCTACGCCAAGGGTTTCTTTCGCGAAGACGTGCACACGCCCTGGGGCGCGGGCATCGACTTTGATCGCCGGGAGGTCCGGGATTTCTTCATCGACAACGCCCTGATGTGGCTGCTGGAATACCGCTTCGACGGCCTGCGCCTGGACGCCGTGCACGCCATCAACGATCCCGATTTCCTGCAGGAGCTGGCGCAAAAAGTACGCCAGCAAGTCGACACGGGGCGGCATGTGTGGCTGGTGCTGGAAAACGAATTCAACCAGGCCAGCCTGCTGGAAAGCGGTTTCGACGCCCAGTGGAACGATGACGGCCACAACGCCCTGCACGTGCTGCTCACCGGCGAAACCGACGCCTACTACAGCGATTTCGCCCAGGACCCCACGGGAAAACTGGCCCGCTGCCTGAGCGAAGGGTTTATCTACCAGGGCCACACCACGCGCCACGGCCACACGCGCGGCGAACCCAGCGGCCACTTGCCGCCCAGCGCCTTTGTGCTGTTCCTGCAGAACCACGACCAGATCGGCAACCGCGCCCTGGGCGAACGCCTGCATCAACTGTGTTCGCCCCAGGCCCTGAGCGCCGCGACGACCTTGCTGCTGATGTCGCCGATGATCCCGCTGATGTTCATGGGCGATGAAGTCAACGCCGAGGAGCCGTTCCTGTTCTTCACCGACCATCACGGCGAACTGGCCGAGGCGGTACGTGAAGGCCGGCGCAACGAGTTTGCCGACTTTGCCGCGTTCAGCGACCCCGAACGCCGCGAACGCATTCCCGACCCCAACTCCCTGCAAACCTTCCGCCGCTCGGCACCCGCCCTCGCCGACTGCGGCGACTCGCAGCTCTACCGGCACCTGCTGAGCCTGCGCCACCAACATATCGTGCCGCACCTGCCCGGCAGCATGGCCCTGGGTGCGCACGTGCTGGCGGAGGGCGCGGTCACGGCGCGCTGGCGCCTGGGCAATGGCAGCCTGTTGCAGATCGACCTCAACCTGAGCGCCGATTCTCTGAACTACCCGGCTGCCGAGCACCTCCTATTTGTGACGCAGGCCAGCGGGGCCGAACAATTGGCTCCCCTCAGCGCCCGCGTCAGCCTCACCCATTCCCCTGTTGGAGAGCACCCTTGAGCGACGCGCAATTGGAAATACTCGCCAGCCGAGCGGGCCTGGCCGTCGATTGGATCGACGCGAATGGCCGCCCGCAACATGTAAAGCCCGACGCCCTGCGCGCCGTGCTCAAAGGCCTGGGCCACCCGGCCGACAGCGACGCCGAGATCGAAGCCAGCCTGCTGGACCTCGAACGCGTGCAACAAGACAAGCACCTGCCGCCCCTGATGACCGTCGACAGCGGCGCCGGCCTGGACCTGGCGCGCTACTTCGCCCCCGGTACGCCGTGCCAGATTCACCTCGAAGACTCCAGCGTGCTGGACCTGAGCCTGGACGAGAACGCGGTATTGCCCGGCTCGATTCCGGTCGGCTACCAACAAGTGCATATTGCCGACCAGCATTTCACCCTGGCCGTGGCACCGACGCATTGCTACACCGTCGCAGAAGCGGTCGACACCCAGACCGCCCGCGCCTGGGGCCTGAGCGCCCAGCTGTATTCCCTGCGCCGCAGCGGCGACGGCGGCTTCGGCGATACCCAGGCCCTGGAGCAACTGGCCCGCGCCGCTGCCGAACGCGGCGCCGACGCCCTGGCCATCAGCCCCATGCACGCGATGTTCAGCGCCGACACCGAGCGCTTCAGCCCCTATTCCCCGTCCAGCCGCCTGTTCCTCAACAGTTTGTACGCGTCCCCCGGCTGCATCCTCGGCGAACGTGCGGTGCAAACTGCCATCGAAGCCAGCGGGCTGGCCGACGAATTGTATGACCTTGAGCAACAAAGCCTGATCGACTGGCCGGCCGCGGCCAAAGCCAAGCAGCGCCTGTTGCGCACCCTGTATGACGACTTCCGCCAGGGCGACCACCCGCAACATGCCGACTTCCTGAGCTTCCGCCAGGCTGGCGGTGAAGCCCTGGAAAACCACTGCCGCTTCGAAGCCGTACAAGCCGAACGCGCTGCCAACGGCGAGAGCCTCGACTGGCGCCACTGGCCAGAGGACTGGCACAGCCCGCAAAGCCCGGCCCTGGTGCAGTTTGCCGAAGCCAATCGGGACGAAATCGGCTTTTACGCCTTCAGCCAATGGCTGATTGCCCGGTGCCTGGAACGCGCGCAACAAGCGGCGCGCGGCAGCGGCATGGGTGTCGGCCTGATCGCCGACCTCGCAGTGGGCGCCGACGGCGGCGGCAGCCAGGCCTGGAGCCGCCAGGATGAACTGTTGGCGGAACTGACCGTGGGTGCGCCACCTGACATCCTCAACCGTGCCGGCCAGGGCTGGGGTATTTCCGCGTTTTCCCCCGAAGGCCTCAAGCGCAACGGCTTTCGCGCGTTTATCGAAATGCTGCGGGCCAACTTCGCCCACGCCGGCGGCTTGCGCATCGACCATGTGATGGGCCTGCAACGCCTGTGGGTGATCCCGATGGACGCCTCGCCACGGGACGGCGCCTACCTGTATTACCCGGTGGATGACCTGCTGCGGCTGTTGGCCCTGGAGTCGAGCCGCCACCAGGCGATCGTCCTCGGTGAAGACCTCGGCACCGTACCCGACGGCCTGCGGGAAAAACTCATCGCGCGCTCGATCCTCGGCATGCGCGTGCTGCTGTTCGAACAAGACCACGGCGGCCAGTTCAAGCCGATCCTCGATTGGCCGGACAACGCGCTGGCCACCACCAGCACCCACGACCTGCCGACCCTCAACGGTTGGTGGCACAGCCGCGATATCGACTGGAATATCCAGCTGGGCCTGATCGATGCACCCACCGTCGAGCAATGGAGCGAACACCGCCTGCGGGAACGCCAGGCACTGCGCCAGGCCTTGAGCCAGGACCCGCAGAACTTCATCGACGAAGTGCGCAACGAAACCGACCACGTCATCGACGCCAGCGTGCGCTACCTGGGCCACACCCGTGCACCCTTGGTATTGCTGCCGCTGGAGGACGCCCTGGGGGTCGAGGAACAATCCAACCTGCCCGGCACCACCGACACCCACCCGAACTGGCGCCGCCGCCTGCCGGGCGATGCCGCCACCCTGCTCGATGATGAAAACGCGGCCCGCCGCCTTGAGCTGCTGGCCGTGGCGCGCATCCAGGCCCAAGAGCGTGACCGATGAAAGCATTGACGCTACGGGCTACCCAGCGCCTGCAATTTCATAAGGGCTTCACCCTCGACGACGCCGTGCCGCTGGTGCCGTACTTCGCCGAACTGGGCATCAGCCACCTTTACGCCTCGCCATTGCTGAGCGCCCGCGCCGGTTCGATGCACGGCTATGACGTGGTCGATCCCACCACCGTCAATCCCGAGCTGGGCGGCGAACCGGCGCTGCGGCGATTGGTTGCGGCATTGCGCGAACATGACATGGGGCTGATCCTCGATATCGTGTCCAACCACATGGCCGTCGGCGGTGCCGATAATCTGTGGTGGCTGGACTTGCTGGAATGGGGTCGCCTGAGTCCCTACAGCGAATTCTTCGACATTCAATGGCACTCGCCAGACCCGCTGCTCAAGGGCCAACTGCTGATGCCGTTCCTGGGCAGCGACTACGGCGAAGCCCTGCAGTCGGGTGCCCTGCCGCTGCGCTTCGACCCGCAGCGCGGCAGCTTCTACGTCGAGCATTACGAACATCGCTTCCCGATCTGCCCGCGGGAATACGGCGAGCTGGTGCCTGTCAAGTCACTGGCCGATCGTTTCAGCAGCCTGGCCTACCAGCCGGACGCCTATCCCCAGGCCGCCGCGCTGAAACAGGAACTGATCGAGGCCGCCCGCGACCCCGAAACCCTGAAGGCCATCGAAGCGAACCTCGACCTCTACGACGCCCGCCAGCCTGAAGGTTTCGCCCGCCTGCACCACCTGCTGGAACAACAAAGCTATCGCCTGGCCAGCTGGCGCACGGCGGCGGACGATATCAACTGGCGGCGGTTCTTCGACGTCAACGAGCTGGGCGGCCTGCGGGTTGAACGCAGCGCGGTGTTCGAAGCGACCCACGGCAAGATCTTCCAGCTGATCAGCGAAGGCCTGATCGACGGCCTGCGCATCGACCACATCGACGGCCTCGCCGACCCGCGCGGTTACTGCCGCAAGCTGCGCCGCCGGGTGGACTCGCTGGCGAGTGGGCGGCACTTGCCGATCTTCGTCGAGAAGATCCTCGGCGAAGGCGAAACCTTGCGTGAAGACTGGCGCGTGGACGGCACCACCGGCTACGAATTCATGAACCAGCTGTCATTGCTGCAACATGACCCGAAGGGCTTCGAACCCCTGGCCGAGTTATGGACCCGCCACACCGAGCGCCCGTCTTCATTTATCGAAGAAGCCTGGCTGGCCCGGCAGCAGATCCTCAACGGTTCCCTGGCCGGGGATTTTGAAAGTGTGGCCCAGGCCCTGCTGCAAGTGGCTCGGGACGATGTGATGAGCCGCGACCTGACCCTGGGTGCAATTCGCCGCGCGTTGCAGGAACTGATCGTGCATTTCCCGGTGTACCGCACCTACATCAGTGCCCGGGGCCGCAGCGAACTGGATGACGTGTTTTTCCTGCAAGCCCTGGCCGGTGCCCGCAGCACCTTGAGCGAAGGCGACTGGCCGGTGCTCGACTACCTGGAAAAATGGCTCGGCGGCCAACCCTGGCGCGACCGCCCCCTGGGCCGCAAACGCAAGATGCTCAAGCACGCCTGCGTACGCTTCCAGCAACTGACCTCGCCGGCGGCGGCCAAGGCCGTGGAAGACACTGCGTTCTACCGCTCGGGTGTGTTGTTGTCGCGCAATGACGTGGGTTTCAGCACCGAACAATTCAGCGCCCCGCTGGAAGACTTCCACGCGGTCAATCAGCAACGCCTGCGCACCTTCCCCGACAACCTGCTGGCCACCGCCACCCACGACCACAAGCGCGGCGAAGATACCCGTGCGCGCCTGGCTGTGCTCAGCGAGGCCGCCGACTGGTATGCCGAGCAGGTGGAGCAATGGCGCCCCCTTGCCGCCCGCCTGCGCAGCGATGCCAACACGCCGTACGCGGGTGACGAACTGATCCTCTATCAGGTGCTGCTGGGCAGTTGGCCGCTGGACCTGCACCGCGACGATACCGAGGGCCTGGCGGACTATCACCAGCGCCTGTGGCAGTGGCAGCAAAAAGCCCTGCGTGAAGCCAAGCTCAACAGCAGCTGGAGCGCACCCAACGAGTTGTACGAGCAAGGTGTCGAAGCGTTCCT
This sequence comes from Pseudomonas sp. F9001, assembly GCF_013385435.1. Classification (NCBI taxonomy): domain Bacteria; kingdom Pseudomonadati; phylum Pseudomonadota; class Gammaproteobacteria; order Pseudomonadales; family Pseudomonadaceae; genus Pseudomonas; species Pseudomonas sp. F9001. The sequence continues at coordinate 364,175 of NZ_JACAPX010000011.1, read as the reverse complement.
GTCACGGCTGCTGCTGGAGGACGCCGGCAAGACCCTGCGCGATGCCATCGGCGAGGCCGCCCAGGCCATCGCCCCGGCCGGCGCGCTCAACGGGCTGGCGCAATCCTTGCTTCGCCTCACCGTGCCGGGCGTGCCGGACCTGTACCAGGGTGATGAGTTCTGGGACTTCACATTGGTGGACCCTGACAACCGCCGCCCGGTGGACTACCCCGCACGGCGACAGGGCCTGCACACGCCGCCGGACATCGGCGAGCTGATGTTCAACTGGCATGACGGGCGTATAAAACAGGCGTTGATCAGCCAGGTCCTGGGGTTGCGCAAGGCGCATCCGCAACTGTTTCGCCAGGGCACGTACGAGCCTCTGGAAGTGGTGGGCGAACACGCCGAGCGGGTGGTCGCTTTCTACCGCGAATACCAGGGCAAACAGCTGCTGGTGGTGGTGCCACGCTGGCCTCACCGGCTGCTTGAAAACGGTGTGTACCCCCTGATCAACGCGCAGATTTGGGGCGATACCCGGGTCCGATTACCGTTCGCCGCTCCAACCCAAAATTGGAAGGGACTTTTCCGAACAGGCGCAGTCACACCAAACAAGGAGCTCATGATCAGCGCTGCCCTGGGGGATTTCCCGGTCAATGTCTTTATCAATCCTGATGATCAAGAAAGCTGAAATTTTCTGTGAGGAGCATTGCGATGAGTACTGAAGACAAACGCATCCGCGAACTGGCACATCAGATCTGGGAATCTGAAGGTAAACCCCATGGCGAGGACGCACGACACTGGGAAATGGCGCGCAAACTGGCGGAAGCCGAAGCGCTGACGCCATCCAAGGCACCGAAGGCCGCCGCCAAGGCCAAGCCAAAAGCCAAGCCCGCAGCGGCAGCGCCCAAACCGGCAGCCAAGCCAAGCGCAGTGCCGGCGGCGAAGAAGCCTGCTGCGAAGAAGCCCAAGGCCCCCTGACCCAAAGATCCTCCTGCAGGTGCGCCCGCACCGCAGGAGGCTATCCAACTACCGATATCTACCCGGCATCACGCCGGAATGGCCCCGTTCGGCCCGGAAAAACCCTTTTGCAGGAGCATCTCAATGAGCAAACCCAACAAGCCCAACTCGACGCCGGAAAACGAGCCGTCGCGGATTCGTGAAGGTTTGCCCTTCCCTCTCGGCGCGACCTGGGACGGTCTGGGGGTCAACTTTGCGCTGTTCTCGGCCAACGCCACCAAAGTCGAACTGTGCATCTTCGACGACAGCGGCGAAGTCGAGCTGGAGCGCATCGAACTGCCGGAATACACCGACGAGACCTTCCACGGCTACCTGCCCGACGCCCACCCCGGGCTGATCTACGGCTACCGCGTGTACGGTCCCTATGACCCGGCCAACGGTCATCGCTTCAACCACAACAAATTGCTGATCGACCCCTACGCCAAACAGCTGGTGGGCGAGCTCAAATGGTCCGAGGCCCTGTTTGGCTACACCATCGGCCATCCGGACGCCGACCTCAGTTTCGACGAACGCGACAGCGCGCCCTTCGTGCCCAAGTGCAAAGTCATCGACCCGGCCCACACCTGGGGCAACGACCAGCCAGTGCGCACGCCGTGGGATCGCACGATCATTTATGAAACCCACCTGCGCGGCATCACCATGCGCCATCCTTCGGTGCCTGAGGAAGTGCGCGGCACCTGCGCCGGGCTGATGGTCGACGATGTGCTCAAGCACATTCGCCAGTTGGGTGTCTCATCGGTCGAGTTGCTGCCGGTGCACGCCTTCGTCAACGACCAGCACCTGCTGCAAAAAGGCATGACCAACTACTGGGGCTACAACAGCATCGCCTTCTTCGCCCCGGACCCGCGCTACCTGGCCAGCGGCAAGATCGCCGAGTTCAAGGAAATGGTCGCGCACCTGCACGAAGCCAAGCTGGAAGTGATCCTGGACGTGGTCTACAACCACACCGCCGAAGGCAACGAGCAAGGCCCGACGCTGTCCATGCGCGGCATCGACAACGCCTCGTACTACCGCCTGATGCCCGATGACAAGCGCTTCTATATCAACGATTCCGGCACCGGCAACACCCTCGACCTGAGCCACCCGTGCGTGCTGCAAATGGTCACCGACTCGTTGCGCTACTGGGCGACCGAGATGCATGTCGACGGCTTCCGCTTCGACCTGGCAACCATCCTTGGCCGCTACCGCGACGGTTTCGACGAGCGCCACAGCTTCCTCGTGGCCTGCCGCCAGGACCCGGTGCTGCGCCAGGTGAAAATGATTGCCGAGCCTTGGGACTGTGGACCCGGCGGCTATCAGGTCGGCGGTTTCCCGCCGGGCTGGGTGGAATGGAACGACCGTTTCCGCGACACCGTGCGCTCGTTCTGGAAAGGTGACGACGGCCAACTGGCCGACTTCGCCGGACGCATGACCGCCTCGGGCGAGATGTTCAACCAGCGCGGCCGCCGGCCGTACAGCTCGGTGAACTTCATCACCGCCCACGACGGTTTCACCCTGCACGACCTGGTGTCCTACAACGACAAACACAACGAAGCCAACGACGAGAACAACCAGGACGGCAGCAACAACAACCTGTCGTGGAACCACGGTGTCGAAGGCCCTACCGACGACCCGGAAATCAACGCGCTGCGCCTGCGCCAGATGCGCAATTTCTTCGCCACCCTGCTGCTGGCCCAGGGCACGCCAATGCTGGTAGCCGGTGACGAGTTCGCCCGGACCCAGCACGGCAACAACAACGCCTACTGCCAGGACAGCGAGATCGGCTGGATCAATTGGGAACTGGATGAAGACGGCAAGGCCCTGCTCAAGTTCGTCAAGCGCCTGATCAAGTTGCGCCTGGCGTACCCGATCCTGCGTCGCGGGCGCTTCCTGGTGGGCGACTACAACGAAGATATCGGGGTCAAGGACGTCACCTGGCTCGCGCCGAGCGGCGATGAAATGACCATCGAGCAATGGCAGGACAGCCATGGCCGTTGCCTGGGCATGCTGATGGATGGCCGCGCCCAGGAAACCGGGATTCGCCGCCCGGGGGCCGATGCCACGTTGTTGCTGGTGGTCAATGCCCACCACGACATGGTCAATTTCCGCCTGCCACCGGTGCCGGATGGCGGCTTCTGGACCTGCATGCTCGACACCAACCAGCCGGCAGTGCGTGGCCAGGAACGCTTCGATTTCGATCACGAATACGCGGTCACCGGGCGTTCGCTGCTGCTGTTTGAACTGCAGCATGAGGACGAGGTGTGACATGGCCTTGCATGAGTTTCTTCGCGGCTACCGGGATTACCCGGACACCCAGGCCCTCGGCGCTGCGCTGAGGGCTTTGGTGGAGGAAGGCCTGGACCAGTTGCCCTTGCCGGGCAGCGGGCAAACGTTGGAACGCTTCAGCCGGCTGGCGCAAGTCGCCGGCCATGACCTGCGGTTGTGCAAGTTGTTTGAAGGCCACACGGACGCCCTGGCGATCATCGCTGAACTCGACAGCCCCTTGCCGCCGGTTGGCAGCACGTGGGGCATGTGGGCGGCCGAGCCGCCCACCGCCAAGGTGCGGATCCGGCGTGACGGCCAACGTGTGCGGCTGGAGGGCCGCAAGGCCTGGTGCTCGGGCGCGGCGGTGGTCAGCCACGGGTTGCTCACGGCGTGGGATGAAGAGGATCGCCAGCAACTGGTTGCAGTGGAAATGCACCAGCCCGGTGTAACCGTCACCGATGAGGGCTGGGCCGCCGTGGGCATGGCCGCTACGGGCAGCGTTGAAGTGCTTTTCCACGACGCCGTTGGCCTGGCCATCGGCAAGCCTGGGGACTATTTGGCGCGCCCAGGCTTCTGGCAAGGCGGCATCGGCATCGCCGCCTGCTGGTACGGCGCGGCACAACGCTTGGCGGAGGCCTTGCGCGAGCAGTGCGCAAAACGCCCGGAGCCCCACGCCCTGGCGCACCTTGGCAGCGTCGACAGTGCCTTGCACAGCGCGGCCTGTGTGCTGCGCGACAGCGCCACCCATATCGACCGGCAGCCCAAGGCAGATGCCCGGCTGTTGGCACAACAGGCACGAGCCTGTATCGAAGAAACCGTCGACCAGGTGATTCACCATGTCGGCCGAGCACTGGGCGCCGGGCCGTATTGCAAGGACCCGCATTTTGCCCAGTTGATGGCCGACTTGCCGGTGTACCTGCGGCAAAGTCATGCCGAGCGCGACCTGGCCGCCCTTGGTCAACAAGTCGCCGATGAGCGCCCAGGGAGATGGGAACTATGAAGATCAATCCAATCGTCGGCCAGGGCACGCCCTTGCATGTGTGGCAAGGCTCGTCGCGACTGGCCGAGCTGCCTTGCGTAGACATTGCCGAACTGGTGCCTGAAGGCAGCCGCGCCGTGATCATCGCGCCACACCCGGATGACGAAGTCCTGGGCTGCGGCGGCCTGCTGCAAGGCCTTGCCGCGCTGGATCGCCCTATCCTGCTGATCTCCGTCACCGACGGCAGCGCCAGTCACCCCGGCTCCCGCCGCTGGCCGGTGGAACGCCTGAGCGTGGTGCGGCCGCAAGAGTCGGCGCAGGCCCTGCACCGGCTGGGATTGCCGTTGCACAGTCTGAAATGGTTGCGGGCCGGGTTCAGCGACAGCCAGGTCGCCGCAGGTGAAGAAGACCTGAGCCGCTTCATCGAGCGTTACCTCAAGCCCGGCGACGTGGTCTTCACCACCTGGCGCGAAGACGGCCATTGCGACCACGAGGCCGTGGGCCGTGCCAGTGCCAAGGCGACCCGGGCGGTGGGCGCCACCTTGCTCGAGCTGCCCGTGTGGACTTGGCATTGGGCAACCCCGGAAGACAGCCAGGTGCCCTGGGATCGCGCTCGTAAAATTCTCCTGACACCTGAAGCCGTGGCCCGTAAACGGCACGCCATCCATGCCTTCGCCAGCCAGTTGGAAGGCGACCCGCAGATCGGCCTGCCACCGGTGCTCGCGCCCTATGTGCTGGAGCGCCTGCTGCAACCTTTTGAAGTGGTGTTCGTATGAGTGTCGCCACGCCCTATTTCGACGAGCTGTTTGCCGGCAACGACGACCCTTGGGCCTTTCGGCAACGCTGGTATGAACAGCGCAAGCGAGCCCTGACCCTGGCGCTGCTGACCCGGCCGCGCTATGCCTCGATCTTTGAACCCGGCTGCGCCAATGGCGAACTGAGCTTCGAGCTGGCCCCGCGCTGTGACCGCCTGCTCTGCTGTGACACGGCGCAAGCGGCGGTCAGCCTCGCACAGGCGCGGCTGCGGGGTTTCAGCCATGCCACCGTGCAGCAGAGCCGCCTGCCGCAGCAATGGCCCAGCGATACCTTCGAGCTGATCGTGCTCAGCGAGCTTTGCTACTACCTGGACCCGAAGGATTTCGATGGGCTGATCGATCGCGCGCTCGCCTCCCTGACGCCTGATGGACAAATCCTCGCCTGCCACTGGCGCCCGATCATCGAAGGCTGCCCGCAGACCGCCGAACAGGTGCATGCGCGCCTCGGCCAGCGCCTGGGCATGCCACATCTGGCGCAGCATCACGAAAGCGATTTTCTACTGGATTTGTGGAGCCGCGACGGCACCACGGTTGCGACCCTGGAGGGACTGCGATGATCGGCATCCTGATACCCGTGCATAACGAAGAAAAACTGCTGCCCGAATGCCTGAAAGCTGCGATGGTCGCCGCCAGTCATCCGGGCCTGCTGGGTGAAGAGGTGCAGATTCTGACAGTGCTCGACAGCTGCAGCGACCGCAGCGCCATGATCGCCCGCGAATACCAGGTGCACAGCCTGGAAGTGCAGGCGCGAAACGTGGGCCACGTGCGCGGCGTGGGTGCGCGGCACCTGCTTAACAACGGCGCGCGCTGGATTTCCTGCACCGACGCCGACAGCCGCGTCGCTCCCGATTGGCTGGTGGCGCAACTGGCCCTGGGCGTGGATGCGGTGTGCGGCACGGTGACGGTGGACGCCTGGAGCGAGGGCTTCGACCCGGCGGCGCAGATCCGCTATCACCAGGCCTACACCGCCCGGGACGGGCATCGGCATATCCACGGCGCCAACCTGGGCGTCAGTGCCGGCGCCTACGTGCGGGCCGGCGGTTTCGAGCCCCTGCCCTGCCATGAAGACGTGGAGCTGGTGCGCCAACTGGAGCGCTGCGGGGCCTCCATTGCCTGGAGCCACTCGCCCCAGGTGATTACCAGTGCCCGCCTGGATTGTCGCGCCCAGGGCGGCTTCGGTGATTACCTGAAGAGCCTGATGCAGGCCTCGTGAAAAAATTGCGACACCCGGCGGTGTTAAAGCGGCGATTCATAACTATCATCACTATTCCTTGCACGGCAATCCAGGGTTGGAACGCCGTCGCGCCGCGAGCGTGCAGTACCTGACGCTCGCGTACCACAAGAGCCGTCCCGTCAACGGGGTACGGCCTGCACCACCGATAAACAAGGACGTGACACCCATGAAGCCTGCACTGTTAAGTGACAACCGCCGGGGCCCCGCGCAAATCTGGAACAGCGCCCCGCAACTCGCGCAAATCCCTGCCATCAACCCCGCAACCCTGGTGCCCAAGGGCGCCCGCGTGGTGATCATCGCCCCGCATCCCGGCGATGAAGTGATCGCCTGCGGCGGTCTGCTGCAATTGCTCAGCACCCTTGAATACTCCCTGCAACTGATCTCCATCACCGACGGCAGCGCCAGCCATCCGGGGTCTACCGTGTGGCCGGCCAAACGCTTGAGCGTGGTGCGGCCCCAGGAAAGTGTCGAAGCCTTGCGCCGCCTGGGCGTGCCCCTGCACAGCCTGAAATGGATCCGCGGCGGTTTCGCCGACAACGCCCTGGCCGCGCGGGAACAGCAAATGAGCCAGTTCATTGCGCGCTACCTGCAACCCGGCGACGTGGTGTTCACCACCTGGCGCAACGACGGCAATGACGACCACGACGCCGTCGGCCGTGCCGCTGCCAAAGCCTGCGCAGTCAAGGGCGTGCGCTTGCACGAACTGCCGATCTGGGCGTGGCACTGGCCGCTTCGGGAAACCGCCGCCATCCCCTGGCAGCGCGCGCGCAAGGTGCGGCTCGACACCTGGAGCGTCGCCCGCAAGCTGCACGCCGCCCACGCCTATGCCAGCCAACTGGCAGGCGACCCGGAAATCGGCCTGGCGCCGATCCTGGCGCAGGTGCTGCTGGAGCGCATGCGCGAGCCCTATGAGATTGTATTTTTGTAGGCGCACCCACTCGTCTATACCTGTAACTTCTGACAGTAGCGAACGCTCTCTCTGTGTGGCTAGCTTGGAACACCGGCTTGCAGGGAGGGCGAATCATGAGCACGCGGTTTTCATCAGTGACGTATCTGAGCGTCTGCAGCGTGACGACGCTGTTGCTCAATTGGCCTCTCCCCGCGCAGGCAGCCTGTACGTTGATCATAACCGCAGGCAACGACACCACCCTGTGCAGCGATGGCAGTGCTGGCGCGCTGACGGATTTACAAGGAAGCAACATCCTTGAGTTCCCCGTCGGCGGCACCGGCATCATCGTCGGCAACGTGACTTATGGAGCGGGAGATGATCGGGTCACGATGGATTCCGGCGCGATCAACGGTGCGATCAATCAAGGTGACGGAAGAAATATTTTCCAGCTGTTCAATGGCAATATCTCCGGCACGGTGACGCAAGGCGCGGGCGGTGATATTGCGCAAATCAGCGGCGGCAGCTCCGGTGCAATCTCCCAGGGTGACGGGGTAGACCAGTACTTCCAGAGCGGTGGCACCGTCGCCTCACTGGCTCAGGGCGACGGCCGTGACGAGTTCACCATGAGCAGTGGCAGGATTGTCGGCGCCTTTGAAGATGGAGATGTAGCGCTGATGACCGGTGGCAGCATCGGACGGGTCGACATGAAGCTCGACAACAACCTGTTTGACCTGCGGGGTGGAGCGATCATCGGCAACCTCGTTACTGGCTTCGGAAACGACACCATCCTGGTGTCCGGAGGAACGGTTGGTGGCAACATCAGCGTCAGCGGCGGCGACGACATCATCAACGTCAGCGGAGGGGAAATAAGTGGGCAGATCCTCGCCAGCTTTGGCAACGATGAGTTCACTTGGGAAGGCGGCGGTCTGATCCATAAGGAAATCCTCATGGGTGATGGCGCTGACAGGGGTTTCCTGCTCAACCTGACCGAAACCACCCTGGCCTCCACACCACTTCTGGACGGTGGTTTGGGTAACGACACCCTGACCTTCGACAACACCCGATCCGCCACGCCAACCCGCTATGTCAACTGGGAAACCGTCAACCTGGACAACAATTCGCGCCTGACCCTGGGCGGCGACTTCAAGCTCGGTGACAGCGCTACGGCCACCGGTACCCTGAATATTTTTGGCAGCGCCGCCCTGCAGGTAACACAGGGCAGCATCAGCCCCTTCACGGCCGGGCAACCAGCCAACCTGAACAACGGCGGCCTGATCGACATGACCACCGGCAGCTCCAGCGCCACCGACAGCCTGACGGTCAACGGCAACTACACCGGCAATGGTGGCGAACTCGCGCTGCAATCGGTACTCGGCGCCGACGGCTCGGCCAGTGACAAGCTGGTAGTCAGCCAGGGCACGCTGCAAGGCGGCACTACCATCACCGTCACCAACCTTGCCGGCCCCGGCGCCATGACCCTGCAGAACGGCATCCAGGTGGTTGAAGCGCTTAACGGTGCCACGAGCAGCGACCTGGCGTTTACCCTGCGCGGTGGATCCGTTTCCGCAGGCGCCTATGAGTACTACCTGTTCAAAGGAGGCGTAACGCCGGGCACCGGGCAAAACTGGTTCCTGCGGTCCTCGGTGGTGGCGCCGCCGCTGCCCAACCCTGAGGATCCTGACGACCCAGTGGGCATTCTCCCCCCCGTCCCCGCCGATGGCACGCCGGACCTCCCGGGGATTTTCCCGGGAGAAGAACCCATACCCATCTATCGCCCGGAAGTCCCGGTGTATGCCGTGTTGTTTCCCGCCGTGCAGCAGATGGTCCAGGGCATGCTGGGCACCTACCACGAACGCATGGGCGACCAAAGCCTGCAACGTCAACCTGGCGCTTTAGCGGCCGGTTGGGGCCGGGTGTATGGCAGCAGCACGCGGCAATCATTCGCCGGCACCGTCAGCCCGTCGCTGGACAGCTCCCTGTCCGGTTTCCAGGTTGGCACTGACCTGTATGCCTGGACCAACGACGCTGGCCTGACCCAACGCCTCGGCTTCTTTGTCGGCCACAGCCGCCTGACCGGCAATGTGGCGGGTTTCAATCGCGGTTTTCAGGGCAAGGACGCCGGCAACACCACCCTGCGCGGTGACAGCCTGGGCGCGTATTGGACGCTCATCGGCGCCAACCGCGCCTATATCGATGTCGTGCTGATGGGCACGCGGTTCGATGGCCACAGTGAATCCGACCGGGGCGTCAAACTCCCAACCAAGGGCCACAACGTGCTGGGGTCTGTGGAGGTGGGAATGCCGTTTGCGGTGTCTGAACAGTGGGAGGTTGAGCCGCAGGCCCAGGTGATTGTCGATCGAAGCTATGTGGACAGCCAGAATGACGGAATCTCGGATGTCTCATTCCGCGCCGACACTAACGTCGTCACCCGTCTCGGTGTCCGCCTCAAGGGCAGCTACAGCGTGAGCGGCATGCCCCTGCAGCCTTACGTGCGTACCAACGTGTGGCACGCCAGCGCCGGGAATAACACCGTCACGTTCAATGACAGCACGGACATCAACACCGAACAGAAGTCCACCACGCTGGACGTCAGCACCGGGGCAACGCTGCAGGTATCGAGCACGGTCAGTGTGTATGGCGAGGTGGGGTACAACAGCAATCTGGACAGTAATCAGCTGAATGGGCGCAAAGGCACGATTGGCATAAGGGTCGACTTCTAAGCCACAACACATCCCCACCGTGGGAGCGGGCTTGCTCGCGAATGCAGTGTGTCAGCCAAAAAATCTGGCACTGGTACTGCGCATTCGCGAGCAAGCCCGCTCCCACATGGGGTCTTCATCGGCTGGAAGTCAGGCGTCCGGTCGCAGGATCAGCACGCCCAATGGCGGCAGGTTCAACGACAGCGACAACGGCTGCCCATGCTTGGGCTCCTCCTCCGTAAACGCCCCGCCACCGTTGCCGAAGTTGGAACCGGCATAGGTGTCGGCATCGCTGTTGATCACCTCGCTCCAGCGCCCGGCAAACGGCACGCCGACCTTGTAGGCCTCGCGCGGTACCGGTGTGAAGTTGGCCACCACCAGCACCGGCCTGCCGTCCTTGCTCCAGCGCAACCAGGCGTAGACGCTGTTGATCGCGTCATCCCCAATCAACCACTGGAAGCCCTGTGGTGCGTCGTCCTGGTCATGCAGCGCCGGCTCTTCGCGGTACAGACGGTTGAGGTCGCCCACCAGTTTCTGCACGCCCCGGTGTTCGGGGTATTGCAGCAGGTACCAGTCCAGTTGCTGATCGTGGTTCCACTCGCGCCATTGGCCGAACTCGCAGCCCATGAACAGCAGCTTCTTGCCCGGGTGCATCCACATGAAGCTCAGGTACGCCCGCAGGTTGGCAAATTTCTGCCAGCGGTCGCCGGGCATCTTGTCGATCAACGAGTGTTTGCCGTGCACCACTTCATCGTGGGAAATCGGCAGGATAAAACGCTCGGACCAGGCATACACCAGGCCGAAACTCAGCTCGTTGTGGTGATGGGCACGGTACACCGGGTCCTGCTGGATGTAGTGCAGCGAATCGTGCATCCAGCCCATGTTCCACTTGTAGTTGAAGCCCAGGCCGCCCTGTTGGGTCGGCTGGCTTACGCCCGGCCATGCGGTGGACTCCTCGGCGATCACCAGCGCGCCGGGAGCCTCAAGGGCAACGACATCGTTGAGGTGGCGCAGGAAGTCGATGGCCTCAAGGTTTTCCCGCCCGCCGTGGCGGTTGGGTACCCATTCACCGGCCTTGCGCGAATAGTCGCGGTACAGCATCGAGGCCACCGCATCCACCCGCAGGCCATCGATATGGAAATGCTTGAGCCAGTGCAACGCCGACGCCAGCATGAAGCCGTGGACTTCGGTGCGGCCGAGGTTGTAGATCAGGGTGTCCCAATCCTGGTGGAAGCCTTCCAGCGGGTTGGCGTATTCGTACAGCGCGGTGCCGTCGAATTGCGCCAGGCCGTGGGTGTCGGTGGGGAAATGCGCCGGCACCCAATCCAGGATCACGCCGATGTCGGCCTGATGGCAGGCGTTGACGAAAAACGCGAAATCCTCCGGCGAGCCGAAACGTGCCGTCGGGGCAAATTGCGACAGCGCCTGATAACCCCATGAGCCGCCGAACGGGTGCTCCATGATCGGCATCAGTTCGATATGGGTGAAGCCCAACTGCTGTACATAAGGGATCAGCCGCTCGGTCAGCTCGCGCCAACTGTACTGGCGGGACACCTCGCCGACTTCATCCAGCTCGCACTGCCAGGAACCGGCATGCAACTCGTAGATCGACAAGGGTGCGCTGGGTTTCTGCCGCTCGCTGCGCGATTGCATCCAGTCGTGGTCCTGCCAGTCGACCTGCAGCGGCGAAGCGACCTTGGACGCAGTATCCGGCGGCAGTTGCGTGGCCAGGGCCATGGGGTCGGCCTTGAGCGGCAGAATCCCGTGGGCACCGAGGATTTCATACTTGTAGGCCGCGCCGGGTTGCAGGCGCGGGATGAAAATCTCCCACACCCCGGACGGATGGCGCAGGCGCATCGGATGACGGCGCCCGTCCCAGATATTGAAGTCGCCCACCACCGAGACCCGGCGGGCATTCGGTGCCCATACCGCAAAACGCACGCCCTGGACGCCGTCGACGCTGGTCACTTGTGCCCCGAGGCAACTGCTCAGGTCGCGGTGATTGCCTTCGGCAAACAGGTACAGGTCCATCTCCCCCAGCAGCAGTTGCTGGAAGCTGTAAGGGTCTTCGGTGATCTGTTCGCCACCGGCCCACTGGATCTTCAGCAAGTACGCCTGACGGCTGCCGAAATGCCCGACAAACAAGCCCGGCACCTGGGTCGCATCGAGGCTGCCGATGTGCTCGCCGCTGTCGCGGGCCAGGACCTGGACACTCAGTGCTTCCGGCAGGAAGGCGCGAATGAACTGGCCGCCCTGCTCATCGTCATGGGGACCCAGGATAGAGAATGGATCATGGTGCTCGGCCCGCACCAGGGCTTCGATATCAGCAGGTTTGGGCATCACACTCAACTTTTCCTGCAGCGGTTCTTTGCTTGTAAAACTCATGACGTCTCCCCACCGCGTGCAGTTTTCGATATTGGTTTCAACCCGCTGAGCAGCCCGTGCAAACCTTGCAACGGCACCGGCAACCAGCTCGGGCGATTCTCTGCTTCGTAGGCCACTTCGTACGCGGCCTTCTCCAGGCTGAACAACGCCAGCGCTGCGTCCTGGCCTTTGGCATCCTGCCAGTCATGGGCCAGTGTAGTCGTGGCAGCGTGATAGGCCTGGATAAATGCCTGCCTGGCCTCATGCAAGTAGCGATCCGCCACACGTTGCCGGGACGCATTGGCCTCGGGCGACTGGTCGACGCCCTGCACATTCACCGCCATGGCCGCCGCGTAATCAAACGAGCGCAGCACCCCGCTCACATCCTTGTACGGGCTGTGTTTGCCGCGACGCTCAGGCAACGGCCGCGCCGGTTCGCCCTCGAAGTCGATGAGGTAGGCATCGCCCTTGACCACCAGTACCTGGCCCAGGTGCAGGTCGCCGTGCACGCGAATGCGCAACCCGCCCACCGTGGCTTTCGCCAGGTCCTGAACGTGACTGGCGATGGCCTTTTTCTGCTCCAGTAAAGCACTGACCAACGCCTGATCGGCAGGGTTCAACTTGGTTTGATGCTGTTTGAGCAACTGCAAGGCGTGGTCGATTTGTGCGCCTACGTGCCTGGCCCAGCCCTGGCTGTCCTTGAGGGTTGTGACCTCAGGCTTGAACGCCTTGTTAGTGGTGGGCGCCGCCAGCACCAGGTGCATCTCGCCCAGGCGCTGGCCGAGCAAGCCGGCGAAATCCGCCAGCTCGCCAAGGGCGTTGTAGTGCTGTTCCTGCTCGGACATGGCTTCGGCCAGTTCGTCGCGAATCGCTCGCTCCAGGTTATTCTGGGTCCAGCCCCACGCGTCGCCCTGGTTGCTCAGGTAACCCTGGGCGATCATCAGCAGGTTGTCCTGGCCATCGGCGTCGTGGCGGATCACCGAGCCCAGCAGCGGCGAGATATGCTCGTAGCCGGCCTCGGTCAGGTAGGCGCCCATTTCCAGCTCGGGGTGAACCCCGGCGCTGACTTTTCGGATCAGCTTGAGCACCAGGCTGCCGCCCACCACCACGGAACTGTTGGACTGCTCCGCCGCGAGGTAGCGCACTTCCGACTCGTCGTTCAATTCCAGCTTGGCCAGTTGCGCCGTGGGCTCGAAGCGAATCTCGCCATCGGTGGAGTCGAGGACGGTTTTGGCCTGCAGGCCTTGGATCACGCCGCGGATATAAGTGTCGAGGCTGAAGGCATCGGTCACCAAACCTACCTGACGCACTCGCCGTACACGGGCAAGCGCAAGTTGTTGCGGCAAGGCGCTGGTGAACTGGTCTTCGCCAAGGAAGCCGAACGGCAGCTGATAGCGGCTGACCTGGCCGGCGCTGGTGACTTCGATCTCACTGAGCAGCACCGGATGCTGCGGGTCGCCGAAGCGCACGCCATAAGCGATGTGCACGCTGTCGATTGCCGTATCCTTGCTGGCAAACCAGCGGCGCTTGGGCAGCCACGCCGGCAACGCATTCTGCTCCAGGGTGGTGCGGCACGGTGCTTCGAGCAATTCTTCCATGCGTTTCTTCAGCACCAGGGTGGTGAAGTCCGGGATGCTTTGTGCCGGTTCCACGTGCCAGCTTGGCATCTGGTTTTCCGCCGCCAGCACGAACCAGTAGAAGCCATACGGCGCCAGGGTCAGCAGGAAATTCAGCTGGCCAATCGGTGGGAAGGCATTGCCACCGAGCATCTCCACCGGAACCATGCCGGCAAACGCCGAGAGGTCCAGTTCTGCGGCCTGGGCACTGCGGGACACGTTGGCCACGCACAGGATGATTTCATTCTTGCCATCGGCGCCTACATATTCGCGGGTATACGCCAGGATGCGGCGGTTGCTGGGCGAGAGCATTTTCAGGCTGCCGCGACCGAACGCCTTGGACTGTTTACGCACCGCGAGCATGCGCCGCGTCCAGTTCAGCAAGGAGTGCGGGTCCTGGGTCTGGGTTTCGACGTTGACCGACTGGTAGCCGTATTGCGGGTCCATGATCGGCGGCAATACCAGGCTGGCCGGGTCGGCGCGGGAGAAGCCGCCGTTGCGGTCGATGGACCATTGCATCGGCGTACGCACGCCGTCGCGGTCACCGAGGTAGATGTTGTCGCCCATGCCGATCTCATCGCCGTAGTACAGGGTCGGCGTGCCCGGCATCGACAGCAGCAGGCTGTTGAGCAGCTCGATGCGCCGGCGGTCGCGTTCCATCAGCGGCGCCAGGCGGCGGCGAATCCCCAGGTTGATACGTGCACGGCGGTCGGCAGCGTAATAGTTCCAGAGGTAGTCGCGCTCTTTGTCGGTGACCATTTCCAGGGTCAGTTCATCGTGGTTGCGCAGGAAGATTGCCCATTGGCAATTGGCCGGGATCTCCGGGGTCTGGCGCAGGATGTCGGTGATCGGGAAACGGTCTTCCTGGGCCAGCGCCATGTACATGCGCGGCATCAGCGGGAAGTGGAACGCCATGTGGCACTCATCGCCGTCGTCGCCCTTTTTGTCCCCGAAGTACAACTGGGTGTCTTCCGGCCATTGGTTGGCTTCGGCCAGGAGCATGCGGTCGGGGTAGTTGGCGTCGATCTCGGCGCGGATCTGCTTGAGCACGTCGTGGGTTTCGGGGAGGTTTTCGTTGTTGGTGCCGTCGCGCTCGATCAGGTACGGAATCGCGTCCAGGCGCAGGCCGTCGATGCCCATGTCGAGCCAGTAGCGCATCACCGACAGGACGGCTTTCATGACCTGCGGGTTGTCGAAGTTGAGGTCCGGCTGGTGGGAGTAAAAGCGGTGCCAGAAGTATTGGCCGGCGACCGGGTCCCAGGTCCAGTTGGACTTTTCGGTGTCGAGGAAAATGATCCGGGTGCCGTCGTATTTCTGATCGTCATCGGACCATACGTAGAAATCCCGCGCCGCCGAGCCGGGCTTGGCCTTGCGGGCGCGCTGGAACCATGGGTGCTGGTCGGAGGTGTGGTTGATCACCAGCTCGGTGATCACCCGCAGCCCGCGTTTATGGGCTTCGGCGATAAAGCGCTTGGCATCGGCCATGGTCCCGTAGTCGCTGTGCACGCCGCGGTATTCGGCGATGTCGTAGCCATCGTCACGGCGTGGCGAGGGGTAGAACGGTAGTAGCCAGATGGTGTTCACACCAAGGTCGGCGATGTAGTCGAGCTTGGCGATCAGCCCGGGAAAATCACCGATGCCGTCGTTGTTGGAGTCGAAATACGATTTGACGTGAACCTGATAAATCACCGCGTCCTTGTACCAGAGCGGATCTTTGATAAAGGTGGCAGCCTTGGGTTTCTTCGCCATTGGAAACTCCTGGGAATTCGAAAAATTCTGCCTGAAGGAACTCGGTCAATGTGGGAGCTGGCTTGCCTGCGATAGCGGTGGATCAGCCAGTATTATCTGCACTGACACACCGCTATCGCAGGCAAGCCAGCTCCCACATTTGATCTCCTTTGGATTGGAGATCAGCTTCAGGAAACGGTAATGCGCCAGATGCCGAATGGCTGATGCCACGGTTCGATGCGCATCCACTGGGTCTTGCCGTACCAGGTCCAGCGGTGGCCGGTCATCAGGTCTTCGCCCTGGGTCTGGGCATCGTCCGGCAAGCCCAGCTCCCACAGCGGCAACTCGAAATTGGCCTCCTGGGCGTTGAACGGGTCGAGACTCACGGCCACCAGGATAAAGTTGCTGCCATCCTCGCTGCGTTTGCCGAAGTACAGGATGTTGTCGTTCCACGCGTTGTAGATTTTGAGCCCCAGGTGCGTCTGCAAGGCCGGGTTCTGCCGGCGGATGCGGTTGAGCTGGGCGATCTCGGCAATGATGTTGCCCGGCGCGGTGAAGTCTCGTGGGCGGATCTCGTACTTCTCCGAGTCCAGGTACTCTTCCTTGCCCGGCACCGGGGCCGCTTCGCACAGTTCAAAACCCGAGTACATGCCCCACAGGCCTGAGCCCATGGTGGCCAACGCGGCGCGGATCAAGAAGCCGGCGCGGCCGGATTCATGCAGGAAGCCGGGGTTGATGTCCGGGGTGTTGACGAAGAAGTTCGGCCGGAAGCACTCGCGCCACGGCGACTCGTTCAGTTCGCTCAGGTACTCGCTCAACTCGGCCTTGGTGTTGCGCCAGGTGAAGTAGGTGTAGCTCTGGGAGTAACCAACCTTGCCCAGGCGCGCCATCATCGCCGGGGTGGTGAAGGCTTCGGCGAGGAAGATCACTTCGGGGTATTTAGAACGCACATCGCTGATCAGCCATTGCCAGAACGGTAGCGGCTTGGTGTGGGGGTTGTCGACGCGAAAGGTCTTCACGCCCTCTTCCACCCAACCGACCACGATGTCGCGCAACTCGACCCACAGGCTGGGAATCGCGTCGGCCGCATAGAAGTCGACGTTGACGATGTCCTGGTATTTCTTCGGCGGGTTCTCGGCGTATTTGATCGTGCCGTCGGGCCG
The DNA here is from genome assembly GCF_013385435.1 of Pseudomonas sp. F9001. NCBI lineage: Bacteria > Pseudomonadati > Pseudomonadota > Gammaproteobacteria > Pseudomonadales > Pseudomonadaceae > Pseudomonas > Pseudomonas sp. F9001. The sequence goes on along the minus strand of NZ_JACAPX010000011.1, from coordinate 347,448 downwards.
CCAGTTGAACCAGCCCGGATGCTGTTTGAGCCACGGGTGGTCCTGGGAGCACTGGATGGCAAAATCCAGGGCGATTTCCAGGCCATGGTCGGCGGCGGCCTTGACCAGGTTGCGGAAATCCTCACGGGTGCCCAACTGCGAATGGATCGCCTCGTGGCCGCCCTCTTCGCTGCCGATGGCATACGGGCTGCCCGGGTCGTCCGGCCCGGCGGTCAGGGAATTGTTCTTGCCCTTGCGGTGGCTGCGACCGATCGGATGGATCGGCGGGAAGTACAGCACGTCAAAGCCCATGTCGTGGATCATCGACAGCCGTGAGTGCACATCGTTGAATGTGCCATGGCGCGCGGGATCGTCGGTGATCGAGCGGGGAAACAACTCGTACCAGCTGGCAAATTGCGCAGCCTCGCGCTCTACTTCAATCGGATACACCGGGCTGATGCTCAAATAGGCACGGTGATCGGCCTGGGTCATCAGGTGTGCACTGTCTTCGTGCAGGAACAACGCGACCTGCTCGGTTTCCAGCAAACCGGAGAGTTCGTGGTGCAGCAACATCAAGCGGTCACGCAGCTCATTGTCACTGCGCTCGGCGGCTTGCAACACCTGGCTGCGGCCTTCCTGCAACTCCAGGCTGACCGGCACCCCGGCCTCGTGTTTCTTGCTCAGTTCGTAGCGAAAGCTGGCAAACGTGTCGATCCAGGCTTCGATGCAATACTCATGCGGGCCCTGGGCGGTCACGGTGAATGCGCCCTCCCAGCCGTTGTTGCCGACATCGGTCATCACCACGCTGTGCCAGCTTTCTTCACTGCGCGGGCGCCAGCGGATCATCACCGCAAGCTTGTCGTGGCCATCAGCGAACACCTTGCTGGCAACCTGCACGCGCTGGCCAACCACAGCCTTGACGGCGAACTCGCCGCCATCGATCACCGGGGTCGTGCTTTCAATCGCGATCCTTGGCAGCAACAGTGCCTGGGACAGCGGTAATGTGGAGGTTGAATCGTCTTGAGTCAGTGTTTCAGCAGTCATCGAGCATCTCCCCTTAACGCCCAGTGGACGCTCTTGTGCTTGATTCAAATTCTGAAACGACGCCACTCTCCCTGAGCAGGGCCGTCTAGGTTCCGAGCATGCCGACGAGTGAAAAGTTCAGGCGGATATCCCGCCATCGGGCGGGGAATCAAATCCACCACGCGATTGTCCACCGATAGAGCAAAGCACAAAGGAGGCCACACCGATGAATATCCCTATTCCGGCTGAAACGCCTGATCCCAATATAGATAAGCCCACATTACCGCCGACCGAACCCGACCCGGTTCCCGAGCAGGAACCGCCAGGCACACAGCCACCACCGGTGGAGGAACCACCGACGACGATGCCGCCGGTCATCGTCTAGTCCTTCTCCAGCAACCGCACAACCCTTGGCATCACACTGAACACCGCCAAGGCCAACAACGTGCTGAGTACCGCCGTGGATTCCCGCCCCATTCCCGCCGCCACCCCAATGGCGGCGGTCATCCACAAGCCGGCGGCGGTGGTCAGCCCTTTGACGTGCTGACCCTCCTCGTCTTCCTTGCCCTTTAGGATGGTGCCGGCGCCAAGAAAGCCGATACCCGCGATCACGCCCTGCAGCACACGGCTCATGGCGTCTGCCTGGGAGCCGGACATGCTCGGCACCAACACGAACAGCGCGGCGCCCAGGGCCACGAGCATGTGGGTGCGTACCCCGGCGGCCTTGCCTTTCTGTTCGCGCTCGTAACCCAGGATCCCGCCCAATATCGCCGCAATCAGCAGCCGAACGGTGATTTGCGTGAGTTGCCGGGCATCGCCGATATCGGCAAATTCCGCTTGCAGGGTTTCCCAGACTTCATGCCACCAGGCGTCCATGGACGTTTCCTTGTTGGGGGTCGATAGAACATGGACAGCATCGACCGTCAGTCAGTTGCGCAGAACCATTGCCTGCGCATCCCACCCTAATCAGTAATAGCCCACAAAAAAAAAAGGAGATCGATATGCCCGTACGTATCGAAGGTCAGCAATGTTTCTTCACCGTCGATGTGGACGGCCACGAGAAACAACTGGAAGCCACCCATGTCACGGTCGAAACCGACAGCGAGAAATCCATGTCGTTCGTGAAGCTGAACGGTGACCGCACCTATATCACCGAAGCCGAAGCCGACGCATTGACCGTAGCGGGTGCCAAAGACGGCCGTAAGCACTTGAAAGCTACCGACGGTGATTCGGTGATTTGATTGACCTGGATCAGCCCCGCCTCAAAAGCGCTGCACCCCGCGCACCACCGGGTGCAGCACATTGTCGCAGGCATGCACGGGCGGCCCATCTGATCCGCTTTTTATCGCCATACCTGAGTCTGTTATGCAAACAGAGCGCCGGTCATAGTTCATCTGCCTGATGGAGGCTGATGAGCGAAAGACCATGAGCGATAGAATCCCCGTCCGAACCGTAGAAGTGTTTGAGCCTGCACATCCAAAGAAGATGAAGGCCAAATCCAGCGACAACCTGATTCACACCCGCAGTTTTACCGGCCTGTTCCGTACCTTGCGCGTGGCAGGCGCAGGCTTTCTGTTCCTGGCATTTTTCGGCACCGTGTGGCTGAACTGGGGCGGACGGCAGGCGGTGTTATGGGACCTGGCTGAAAGCAAATTCCACATCTTCGGTGCCACGTTCTGGCCCCAGGATTTCATCCTGCTGTCGGCGCTGTTGATCATCTGCGCGTTCGGCCTGTTCGCCATCACCGTATTCGCGGGGCGTGTGTGGTGTGGCTATACCTGCCCGCAAAGCTCGTTTACCTGGTTGTTCATGTGGTGCGAAAAGGTCACTGAAGGCGAGCGAAACCAACGCATCAAGCTGCAAGCTGCGCCCTGGAGTCTGGACAAGCTGGCGCGGCGCTCGGCCAAGCACACGCTGTGGCTGGGGATCAGCGTGCTGACCGGGCTGACATTTGTCGGCTACTTCACGCCGATCCGGCCGCTGGCCGAGGAGCTGCTGACCTGGCAAATGGGCGGCGTAAGCCTGTTCTGGGTGCTGTTCTTTACCGGCGCCACCTACATCAACGCCGGCTGGCTGCGGGAAGCAGTGTGCATGCACATGTGCCCGTATGCACGGTTCCAGAGTGTGATGTTCGACAAGGACACCCTGACCATTTCCTACGACGTAGCCCGCGGCGAGAACCGTGGCCCGCGCAAACGAGACGTGCAACCGGCGGACGTCGGCCTGGGTGATTGCATCGACTGCCAGCTGTGCGTGCAGGTATGCCCCACCGGCATCGACATCCGTGACGGCCTGCAAATGGAATGCATCGGCTGCGCCGCGTGTATCGATGCCTGTGATTCGATCATGGATAAAATGGGCTATGCCCGCGGCCTGGTCAGCTACACCTCGGAGCATCAGTTGCAAGGTGGCAAGACCCATCTGCTCAGGCCACGCCTGATCGGCTACAGTGCCGTGCTGCTGGTGATGATCGGCGCGCTGGTGGTGGCGCTGGTGGAACGCCCGATGGTGTCGCTGGACGTGACCAAGGACCGGGGGATGTTCCGCGAGAACAGTGACGGCTTGATCGAGAACATCTACAGCCTCAAGGTCATCAACAAGACCCAGCAGCGCCAGGATTACCGCCTGGAGCTGATGGACGGCGACGGCTTCCAGCTGCAGGGCAAGACCGAGATCAGCCTGGCACCAGGTGAGATTACCGATGTGCCGGTGTCGGTGGCGATGACCGCAGAGAAGCCGGCCAGCAGTTCGCAGACGATCCGCTTCAAGGTCTCGGATGTGGATGAGCCGTGGATTTACAGCGCGGCGGACAGCCGGTTTGTGGCGCCATTGAATCGCTGAGCCCAAGCTTTCAGCAACACTGGAGATCAAATGTGGGAGCGGGCTTGCTCGCGAAAGCGGTGTGCCAGTCAATGGATACATCAACTGAAAGATTGCTTTCGCGAGCAAGCCCGCTCCCACCGTTTGATCTGTATTCAATCAGCAAAATCTGTTCAAAGCACTGAGCCCCAATGAAACGCTACGAAAAATTCGCCGACGACATCGCAGAACTGATCCGCTCCGGCGTGCTCGGGCCCGGCCAGCGCGTGCCTTCGGTGCGTTATGCCAGCCAGACCTACGGTGTCAGCCCGTCCACGGTGTTCCAGGCCTACTACCTGCTGGAGCGACGCGGGCTGATCCGCGCCCGGCCGCGCTCCGGGTACTTCGTCAACACCCATGCGCCCAGCCCGTTTTCCGAGCCGGTGGTGAGTGCCCATGTGCACGAGTCCACCGAGGTGGACGTCAGCGAATTGGTGTTCTCGGTGCTCGATTCCATCAAGGACCCGCAAACCGTGCCCTTCGGCTCGGCCTTCCCCAGCCCGACGCTGTTCCCGCTGCAACGCCTGGCCCGTTCCCTGGCCAGCGCCAGCCGGGAAATGGACCCGCGCATGGTGGTCACCGACATGTCGCCGGGCAACCCGCAACTGCGCCGGCAAATTGCCTTGCGCTACATGGTGGGCGGGCTGATGCTGCCCATGGAAGAACTGTTGATCACCAACGGCGCCCTTGAAGCACTGAACCTGTGCCTGCAAGCCGTGACCGAGCCGGGCGACCTGGTGGCCATCGAAGCACCGGCGTTCTACGCCAGCCTGCAAATCCTCGAGCGCCTGAAACTCAAGGCGGTGGAAATCCCCGTACACCCACGCGATGGCATCGACCTCAAGGTGCTGGCGCAAAGCCTGGAGCGTTACCCGATCAAGGCCTGCTGGTGCATGACCAGTTTCCAGAACCCGATGGGCGCAACCATGCCCGAGGCCCGGAAACAGGAACTGGTGGAGTTACTGCGCAGCCACCAGGTGCCGCTGATCGAAGACGACGTGTACGCCGAGTTGTACTACGGTCAACAGGCGCCCAAACCGGCGAAGGCGTTCGACACCGAAGGCCTGGTGATGCATTGCGGCTCGTTCGCCAAGAGCCTGGCTCCGGGCTACCGCATCGGCTGGGTCGCCGCCGGACGTTATGCGCAGAAGATCGAGCGGCTGAAATTGATGACGTCGCTGTGTGCCTCGATGCCCGCCCAGGCGGCGATTGCCGATTACCTGCAACACGGCGGGTACGACCGGCACCTGCGTAAATTGCGTTACGCGCTGGAAGAACAGCAAAGCGCCATGCTCGCCGCCATCGCGCGCTATTTCCCGGCGCAGACACGGGTCAGCCAGCCTGCCGGCGGGTACTTCCTGTGGCTGGAATTGCCGGAACAAACCGACTCGTTGAAGTTGTTCCAGATGGCGCTGGCCCAGGGCATCAGCATCGCACCGGGACCGATCTTCTCGCCGACACAGCGCTTCAGGAACTGCATTCGCTTGAACTACGGCAGCCCGTGGGACGAGTCGTGTGAGAAGGCGATGGAGACGCTGGGGAAGATTGTGCGGTCGTTTTAACCTACGGACGGGAACCGTAGCCGGGCTAAGAACCACACAGGAGTGCGCTATTTCTTACGATAGAAAGAGCGCATTCACTTGGTTCACATCAGAGATGCCTTATGACTATTTTTTCAGCTGCCGGCCTGCGACCCCTTCCCGTTCCTCCCCACTATATGCGTGCCGCAGAGCAGCAACAGGTGCGCGAAATGACAGGCGCTACCGGGCGCCCCGCGGGAGATCATCGATCGAGTGACCAGATTACCGAACAAAGCCCTGTGCTGAAGAACTTCCTGGATAACCGCGACCACTACGAAGTGAGCGATGACCTGAAGCGCCAGGTGGGTGACTGGAGCGCGGCCAACCAAGACCCGGACTCTCGCGCCGACGCCACCTACAACCTGGATAAGGTACTGCGATTTATCGACAACGTGGACGATCTCAAATTAAGCGCCAGCCATAGCCGCAACGGTGTCCTGGACGGTTTTTCGAATCACGGCTACGCCATTCATCCAGACTCGGAGGCCAGCCTGCTCAAGGCGTTTTCCCTCAGGGGCTATGAAGCGCTGCGCGGCGCCTGATACCTGGGCTGTGGCGAGCGGCGTGCCCCTCGCCACAGGCGGTACAAAACTAACGACCGCCCGCCAGGTCAAGAAAGGTTCCCGTCGCATAGGACGCCTTGTCCGAGAGCAGCCAGATAATCCCTTCCGCGACTTCCTCTGCACGCCCGCCACGGGCCATGGGGATGCCCGGTTCAAGCTTGCTGACCCGATCCGGGTCGCCGCTCAGGGCGTGGAAGTCGGTGAAAATAAACCCGGGACGCACGCCATTGACCCGGATCCCCTCGCCCGCCACTTCCTTGGAGAGCCCGAGAGTGAAGGTATCCAGCGCGCCCTTGGACGCGGCGTAATCCACATATTCCCCCGGCGAGCCCAACCGCGCGGCGGCCGATGAAACGTTGACGATGCTGCCGCCCTGCCCGCCATGCTTGGGCGACATGCGCAGCAGCGCATGCTTGGCACACAGGATCGGCCCCAACACATTGGTCCTGAGGGTCTTCAGGATGCGGAACTCGGACATCTCATCGACCCGCGACTTGTGCCCGACGGTACCTGCGTTGTTGACCAGTGCCGTCACTCGGCCCAGTTCGGTATCGACCCGGTGGAACAGGCCAATCACTTCGTCTTCGATGCTGACATCAGCCCGCACGGCAATCGCTTGGGCGCCGAGGGCACGCACTTGCTCAAGTACGCGGTGGGCGGCGTCTTCATCGGCCTGGTAATTGATACAGATGCGATAGCCCTGGGCGGCGGCCAGCAGCGCCGTGGCGGCGCCGATCCCACGACTGCCACCGGTGATGACGACGACTTTGTCCATGTGTAAGGTCTCCTGGTTCAACGTGAGCTGATGGATCCAATACTACCTGCGCCCTGCAGGTTTTGCATGGGCTCACATCACCGAATGCACACTCACCACCTGCTCGGCGCGCTGGATGTCGGCCATGAAACCCTCGGCCGGTAACGGATGCCCCAGCAGATACCCCTGAAGCGAATCGCAGCCCAGCCGGGTGAGGAAGCTCTGCTGTGAGTCGGTCTCTACACCCTCGGCCACAATACGCAGGCCCAGGGCCTGACCGAGGGCAACGATGGCCGAGACGATGGCGGCATCGTCGCTGTCGTGCTCCAGGTCACGCACGAAGCCCCGGTCGATCTTCAGCTCATTGGCCGGCAGACGCTTGAGGTACATCAGGCTCGAATAGCCGGTACCGAAGTCGTCGATGGACAGGTCGACGCCCATGTCCGAAAGCTTCTGCAACACCGTCATGCTCGCGTCGGCATCGCTCATGGCGGTGGTTTCGGTGATTTCCAGGGTCAGGCTGTTGGCTGGCAAGCGGTGGCGTTCCAGGGCAGCGGCGACACTCTTGACCAGCCCGGCGTGGCAGAACTGCAACGCCGACAGGTTCACGGCAATGCGCCAGTCGTGATAGCCCTGGGCATACCACACCTGCATCTGGCGGCAGGCTTCGTTGAGTACCCATTCGCCGATGGGGATGATCAGCCCGGTCTTTTCCGCCAGCTCGATAAACTTGTCCGGCAACAACAGGCCTTGTTGCGGGTGTTCCCAGCGCAGCAGCGCCTCGGCACCGACCGGGCGGCCGCTGATGGCGTCGAACTTGGGCTGGTAATAAAGCCGGAACTGCTCGTGCTCCACGGCATTGCGCAAGTCCTGCAGCAGTTGCAGTTGCTTGCGCGCATTGGTGTTCATCGACACGTCGAAAAAGCTGTAGCCGTTCTTGCCCATGCCCTTGGCGTGATACATCGCCGCGTCGGCGTTCATCAGCAGTTCCTGGGGCGTGGCGCCGTTGCCGGGGAACAGTGCGATGCCGATGCTGGCGGAGATTTTCAGCTCATGCTCGGCGACGTGGAAGGCCTGGTTGATCATGCCCACTTGGCGCTCGGCCAGGCGCAACGCATCGTCGGGCTGGCCCAATTGCACCAGCAATACAAACTCGTCACCGCCGATGCGGGCCAGGGTGTCCTGGCTGCGCAAGTCTTCGCGCAGGCGCAGGCCGACTTGCTGCAACAGCTGGTCGCCCATGTGGTGACCAAAAGCGTCATTCACCGGCTTGAAGCCGTCCAGGTCGATAAACATCAGCGCGAAGCAGCCGCCCTCTTCGTTCACCCGCTGTATCGCCTGCTGGATCCGGTCGGCGAGCAGGGTGCGATTGGGCAAGCCGGTGAGCATGTCGTGCAGGGCCAGGTGGGTGAGTTCCTGGTTGGCCTGGGTCAGGGAGTCGGCCAACACCGCGGTGCGGGCTTCCAGGCGGGCATCGGCCAGGGAGGTCAGCAGCGCGATGATCAACACTGCCAGGGTGGTAACCAGCACCAGGTTATCCAGGCCCTTGCCACTCAAGCCGTCCAGGGCCGCGCCGCAGAAGCTGCCATCGGCGAAACGCGCGGCGGCCATGCCGGTGTAGTGCATGCCGACAATCGCCACGCCCATCACCATCGCCGCCCCGCCTCGGGCCAACCGCACATACGGCGTGTTGCGCCGCAGGTTGAAGGCAATCCACAACGCCGCCGCCGACGCACCCACGGCAATCAGCAACGAGGCGGTGAACAGCGTGGGGTCGTAGTCGATGCCGGGGGTCATGCGCATGGCGGCCATGCCGGTGTAGTGCATGGCGCTGATGCCGGCGCCCATGATCAATGCGCCAAATGCCAGTTGCCACGCCGGCAAACGCGGCTGGCTCACCAGCCACAAGGCAAAACCGCTGGACAGGATCGCGATCAACAACGACAGCGCCGTGATGCCGACGTCATAGCCGAGGCTGATGGGCAGGCGGAAGGCGAGCATGCCGATAAAGTGCATCGACCAGATGCCCACGCCCATCGCCAGCGCGCCGCCGCCCATCCACAGGTACACCGCGCGGCCCCTGGCAGTGGCGATGCGGCCGGTCAGGTCCAACGCCGTATAGGATGCGAGGATCGCGACGAACAGGGAAATCAGGACCAGGGCGGGGGAATAACTACCGGTGAGCATGGGACTTCTCGTGACCTATGGGCCGAACGGCATCCGTGCCGGGCTGAAAAGTCAGGGATTGTAGCGAGAATAAATCTTGTACACCTGAAATATTGTCGTATAGCCACCATTCAAAATTTGACGCCAATCCGCTGGCTCAAAAACACCGTAGAACCCTTGTGGGAGCGGGCTTGCTCGCGAAAGCGGCGGGTCAGTTCATACACAGTTGACTGCCCCACCGCTTTCGCGAGCAAGCCCGCTCCCACACAAGCCGGTACACCTGCCAGAGCGGTGTTTACTTCTTGTCGCTCAGCTGCATTTGGCCATCCCAACCACCGCCCAGTGCAGCGATCAATTGCACACTGGCAACCAGCCGGGTTTGCAGCAGGGTCAGCACCGTACGCTCGTTGCTCAGGGCGGTGGCTTGCACGGTGACCACATCGAGATAGGCGATCAACCCGGCCTTGTACTGGTTCTGGGTCAGGCGCAGGGATTCCCGGGCCGCTTCGAGGGCCTCGTTACTCACGACCGCCTCGTCTTCCAGGACCTTGAGCTGGACCATGTAGTTTTCCACCTCACGGAACCCATCGAGTACGGTCTGGCGGTACTTGGCCACGGTTTCATCGTAGGACGCCTCGGCGCGGTCAACTTCGGCCGAACGCTGGCCCCCGTCGAACAGGGTCATGGCGAGTTTCGGCCCCACCGACCAGAAGCGGTTCGGCAGGCTGATCCAGTCGGCGTAGGTGCTGCTGGAATAGCCGCCGGCCAGGCTCAGGGTCAGGTCCGGGTAGTAAGCGGTCTTGGCCACGCCGATGTTGGCATTGGCCGCGATCACCGAGCGCTCCGCCTGGGCGATATCCGGGCGGCGCTCCAGCAGTTGCGACGGCAGGCTCACCGGAATCTGCGGCAGCGCCGGAATGTCCTTGCTCACCGCCAGGTTGAAGTTGGCCGGCGGCACACCGATCAGCACGGCAATTGCGTTTTCCAGCTGCGCCCGCTGCCAGATCAGGTCGATCATGCTGGCCTGGGTGCTTTTCAGCTGGGTCTGGGCCTGGGCGATGGCGTCCTTGCCCGAGACACCGGCGCGGTATTGGTTCTGGGTCATCTGCAGGGAGCGCTGGTAGGTGTCCACCGTGGCCTGCAGCAAACGGGTCTGTTCGTCCATGACCCGCAGTTGCAGGTAATCCTGCACCAGTTCCGATTGCTGGCTCAGGCGCATCGCCGCAAGATCCGCCGCGCTGGCTTCGGCGCTGGCTTCATTGGCTTCCAGGCCCCGGCGCAGTTTGCCCCAGATATCGGCTTCCCAGCTCACGCCCAACTGGGTGTTGAGGGTGTCGCGAATACCGCTGCTGGAGCTGCTGAGGCTGGCGTTACTGCTGCCGGTACCCTGGCTGGCCCGGCTTTTCGAGGCACTCAGGTCAACCGTGGGGAAGAACGCCCCACGGGCACTGCGCACCTGCGAGGCGGCCTGGCGATAACGCGCCTCGGCCTGGGCCACGGTCTGGTTGGAGCTGTTGAGTTTTTCTACCAGCTCATTCAGTTGTTTGTCGCCGTACAGCTCCCACCAGGCGCCCCGGGCCAGCGAGTCGCTGGGCGCGGCCTGGCGCCAGCCCTGCGCCTCTTTGTACTGGGCAGGCTCGGTCAATTCGGGGCGTTTGTAGTCCGGGCCGACGGCGCAGGCGCTGAGCATCACGCCGCACAGGGCCAGGCTCAGCAGCTTTGAGCCGCGAGTCATCGCCAGACGTTGCACGGTGGGAAACGTTGAATCGGTCATAGCGCAGTGTCCAGGGCAGCATCGGTACGCACTCCGCGCCAACCGTTGAAACGGTGGCGCAGGCGGTCGAGATAAAGGTAAACCACAGGCGTGGTGTAGAGGGTCAGGATCTGGCTGAACACCAGCCCGCCGATAATCGTCAGGCCCAGAGGCTGGCGCATTTCCGCGCCTTCGGCCGTGCTGAGCAGCAGCGGCACGGCGCCAAGAATCGCCGCCAGCGTGGTCATCAGGATCGGGCGCAGCCGCACCAGGCAAGCGGCGCGGATCGATTCCAGCGGGCTCATGCCGTCCTTGCGTTCCAGTTGCAGCGCAAGGTCGATCATCAGGATCGCGTTTTTCTTCACCACCCCGATCAGCAGGAACAGCCCCAGCAGCGAGATCAGGCTGAACTCGCCCCCCAGCAGGTAAATCGAAAGCAAGGCGCCCACCCCCGCCGACGGCAAGGTCGACAGAATGGTCAGCGGGTGGATATAGCTCTCATACAGAATCCCCAATACCAGGTACACCGCTACCAGTGCACCGAGGATCATGAACGGCTGGCCTTTCTGGGTGGCGGCGAAGGCGTCGGCCGTACCGGCCATCTTCGCGATCACCTCTTCCGGCAGGCCGACCTTGGCAATCGCCCGCTCAATGGCAGCCGTGCCCTGCTCCACCGTGACGCCGGGCGACATATCAAAGGCAATGTTTTCCGAGGCGAACTGGCCTTCATGGCTGACCCGGTCGTCCGCCAGGCTGTTCTCATAGTGAGCGATGGCCGACAGCGGCACGCGCGCACCGGTGGACGTGATCACCTGCATCTGATTGAGGGTGATCGGGTCCTGGGCGTACTTCGGATTGACCTCCATCACCACCTGGTACTGGTTGAGGCTGTCGTAGATGGTGGAAATCTGCCGCTGGCTGTAGGCGTTGTTGAGCACGGCAGTGACCATGTCCATGTCAATGCCCAGGCGCTTGGCCTGGTCGCGGTCGACAATCAACGTCACCTGGGCCGCCCCACGTCCTTCACGGGCATCGATGGCGGTCAGCTCCGGCAGCTCACGCAACGCGGCAACCACTTTCGGGTACCACAGGCGCAAGGCCGCCAGGTCGCCGCTTTGCAGGATGTAGGAATACTGCGAGGTGGTCTGGTCGCGGCCGCCACCGAATTGCAGGTCCTGGTCAGCCATCAGCATCAGGCGCCCGCCGGGCACCAGTGGCACATTCTTGCGCATGCGCTCGATCACCGCCTGGGCAGAAATCTTGCGTTCGCTGATGGGCTTGAGCCGCACCAGCATCACCGCGTTGTTGGTGCCGCTGTTGCCGCCAATAAAGCCTGCCACGCTCAACACCGCGGGGTCCTGCAGGACCGCCTTGCGGAAAATTTCCATCTTCGGCTGCATCACACTGAATGACAGCCCGTCGTCGCCACGCACAAAGCCGATCAGTTGCCCGGTGTCCTGCTGGGGCATGAAGGTTTTCGGCACCACCACATACAGCGCGACGTTGACTCCGATGGTCACCAACAGGCTGAGCAGCGTCAGGCGCTTGTGGCGCAGCACCCAGTCCAGGCTGCGGGCGTAGCCTGCCACCATGCGATCGTTGATCTTCTGGCTCCAGCGCTGCAAGCCTGTTTCCTGGCCTTTGACATGCGGCTTGAGCCAGCGGGCGCAGAGCATCGGGGTCAGGGTCAGCGACACCACCAGCGAGACGATGATCGCCGCCGCCAGGGTGATGGAAAACTCGCGGAACAGGCTGGTGACGATCCCGCCCATGAACAGGATCGAGAGGAACACCGCCACCAGCGAGACGTTCATCGACAGCAAGGTGAAGCCGACTTCCTGGGCTCCCAGATACGCCGCCCTCATCGGCGGCACACCCTCGTCGATGTGCCGGGAAATGTTCTCCAGCACCACGATGGCATCGTCCACCACCAAGCCGGTGGCGAGGATCAGCGCCATCAGCGACAGGTTGTTCAGGGAAAAGCCGAACAGGTACATCACTGCAAACGTGCCCACCAGCGACACCGGCACCGCCAGGGTGGGAATCAGCGAGGCGCGGAAGTTGCCGAGAAACAGGTACACCACCAGGATCACCAGGGCCACGGCAATCAGCAGGGTCATCTCGGCTTCGTGCAAGGTGGCGGTGATCACCGGCGAACGGTCCATGGCCAGGTTCAGCTTGACGCTGGACGGCAACACCGCCTGCAAGGCCGGCAGTTGTGCCTTGATCTGCTTCACCGTCTCGATGATGTTGGCGCCGGACTGGCGGTTGATCACCAGCAGCACCGCCGAGTCATTGTTGAAGAAGCCGCTGTTGTAGCGGTCCTCGACGCCGTCGCTGATCTTCGCCACATCCCCCAGGCGCAAGGCCGCGCCATTCTGGTAGCGGATCAGCAGCGGTTCATAGTCCTTGGCCTTTTCCAGCTGATCGTTGGCCTGGATCTGCCAGTTGCGCTGGCTGTCCTCCAGCGAACCCTTGGGCCGGCGCACGTTGGCATTGGCGATGGTATTACGCACATCGTCCAGGGCCACTCCGTACTGGTCGAGGGCCTTGGGTTCCAGTTCGATACGCACGGCGGGCAAGGAGCTGCCGCCGATCTGCACTTCACCCACGCCCGGCACCTGGGACAGGCTCTGGGACAGGATGGTCGAGGCCAGGTCGTACAGCTGGCCCTTGGGCAACACGTCCGAAGTCAGGGACAGCACCATGATGGGCGCCTGGGACGGGTTGATCTTCTTGTAGGTGGGCATGCTGCGCATGCCACTGGGCAGCAGGTTACGCGAGGCGTTGATCGCCGCTTGCACTTCCCGCGCCGCGCCGTTGATGTCGCGATTGGAGTCGAACGCCAGGATCACCCGGGTCGAACCCTGGCTCGACGAACTGCTCATGGTGGTAATGCCGGCAATCGCGCCGAAGGAGCGCTCCAGCGGCGTGGCCACCGTAGACGCCATCACCTCGGGGCTGGCCCCCGGCAAGCTGGCCGACACCACGATCACCGGGAAATCGATCTGCGGCAATGGCGACACCGGCAACAGGTTGAAGCTGACGCCGCCCAGCAGCATGATCGCCAGGCTCAGCAGCATGGTGGCTACCGGCCGGCGAATGAAAGGTCCGGACAGGTTCATGACTCAACCGGCTCCAGGCGCACCGGCTCTTTGCGCCAGCGACGGCCGAGGCGGTCGAAATACAGGTAGATCACCGGGGTGGTAAACAGGGTCAACACCTGGCTCACCAGCAACCCGCCCACCATCACCAGGCCAAGCGGCTGGCGCAACTCGGCGCCGGAGCCGGTGGCGAGCATCAACGGCACGGCACCGAACAGCGCCGCCAGGGTGGTCATCAGGATCGGCCGGAAGCGCAACAGCGCCGCCTGGTAGATCGCGGTTTGCGGGTCCAGGCCCTGGTTGCGCTCAGCGTCGAGGGCAAAGTCGATCATCATGATCGCGTTCTTCTTCACGATGCCGATCAGCAGGATGATGCCGATGATCGCGATCATCCCCAGGTCGTTGCCACTGAGCAGCAAGGCCAGCAAGGCGCCCACCGCTGCCGACGGCAGGGTCGAGAGGATGGTGATCGGGTGGATGTAGCTCTCGTAGAGCACCCCGAGCACGATGTACATGGTCACCACCGCCGCCAGGATCAGCAGCAAGGTACTCGACAGCGAAGCCTCGAATGCCTGGGCCGCGCCCTGGAACTGGGTCTGCACGCCCACCGGCATGCCGATGTCTTTCTGGGTCTGGTTGATCAGGTCGACGCCCTTGCCCAGCGCCACGCCGGGGGCCAGGTTGAACGACATCATCACCGCCGGGAACTGACCGATATGCGCGATTGCCAACTGGGCCTGGCGCTGTTCCACATGGGCCAGGCTCGACAGCCGCACCTGGCCACCGTCGGTGGTTTTCACATGGATCTGGTTCAGGGCGTCCGGGCCGAGGGTTTCACCGGACTGGGCCTGCAATACCACGCGGTACTGGCTGGCCTGGGTGTAGATGGTGGATATCTGCCGCTGGCCGAACGCGTCGTACAGCGCGTCGGTGATGGTCGACACCGACACGCCAAGGCGCGATGCGGCGTCACGGTCGATCACCAGGTACACCTGCAGGCCCTTGTCCTGCAGGTCGCTGGCGACGTCGGAGAGTTCCGGCAACTGGCTGAGGGCGTGTACCAGCTTTTCACTCCACAAGGCCAGCAGCTCGGCGTCCGGCGAGGACATGCTGAACTGGTACTGGGTACGGCTGACGCGGTCTTCGATGGTCAGGTCCTGCACCGGCTGCATGAACAGGCGAATCCCCACCAGCTTGTCCAGTTGCGGCTGCAGACGCGTGATGATCTGTGCCGCGCTCAGGTCCCGTTCGCCGTGGGGCTTGAGGTTGATCAGCAGGCGACCACTGTTGAGGGTGGCGTTATCACCGTCTACCCCGATATAGGACGACAGGCTCTCCACCGCCGGGTCTTCGAGGATGATCTTCGCCAGTTCCTGCTGGCGCTGGCTCATCGCCGCAAAGGAAATCGACTGTGGCGCTTCGGAAATGCCCTGGATCACACCGGTGTCCTGCACCGGGAAGAAGCCCTTGGGCACCACCATGTACAACACCACGGTCAGGCCCAGGGTGGCGATGGCCACCAGCAGGGTCAGCGGCTGATGCCTGAGCACCCACTGCAACTTGCGCCCGTAGGCCTCGATCAGCCAGTCGATCCAGGCGCCGCTGGCCTTGTAGAAACGGCCCTGCTCTTCCTCTTTCGGCTCACGCTTGAGCAACCGCGCGCACATCATCGGCGTCAGGGTCAGGGACACCACCAGGGAAATCAGGATCGCCACCGCCAGGGTGATCGCGAATTCACGGAACAGCCGCCCCACCACGTCCGCCATGAACAGCAGCGGGATCAATACCGCGATCAGCGACAGGGTCAGGGAAATCAGGGTGAAGCCGATCTGCTTGGCGCCCTTGAGCGCCGCATTGAGCGGTGTATCGCCTTCCTCGATGTAGCGGGAAATGTTCTCCAGCATCACGATGGCGTCGTCCACCACGAAACCGGTGGCGATGGTCAGCGCCATCAGCGTCAGGTTGTTGATGGAGAAACCGGCGAGGTACATCACGCCGAAGGTGCCCACCAGGGACAGCGGCACGGCGATGGACGGAATGATGGTCGCGCTGAAGCGGCGCAGGAACAGGAACGTCACCATCACCACCAGGGCAATGGCGATCAGCAATTCGTGTTGTACATCCTTGACCGAGGCCCGGATGGTCTGGGTACGGTCGGTAAGCACCGTCACGTCCAGGCCCGCCGGCAGGTTGTCGGTGATGCTTGGCAACAGCGCCTTGATCCGGTCCACCACCTCGATGACGTTGGCCCCGGGCTGGCGCTGGATGTTCAGCAGGACCGCCTGGTTTTCGTTGGCCCAGGCCGCGAGGCGTTCGTTCTCGGCGCCGTCGACGATCTGCGCCACATCCTTGAGCCGCAACGGCGCGCCGTTGTTGTAGGCGAGGATCAGTTCGGCGTATTCCTTGGGCGAGACCAACTGGTCGTTGGCGTCGAGCATCGACACCCGCGTGGGGCCGTCAAAGTTACCCTTGGGCTGGTTGACGTTGGAGGCGGCGATCAGGGTGCGCACATCCGACAGGTTCAGGCCGTTGGCCGCCAGGGCCTCGGGGTTGACCTTGATCCGCACCGCCTGGCGCTGGCCGCCGGCGATGCTGACCATGCCGACGCCGCTGATCTGCGCGATCTTCTGCGCCATGCGCGTGTCGACCAGGTCATTGAGCTTGGGCAGCAACATGGTCTTGGAGGTGATGGCCAGGGTCAGCACCGGGGTATCCGCCGGGTTGACCTTGTTGTACACCGGCGGCGCCGGCAGGTCCTTGGGCAGCAGGTTGGTGGCGGCGTTGATCGCGGCCTGCACCTGTTGCTCGGCGACATCCATGTTGATGTCGAGGTTGAAACGCAGGGTCAGCACCGAGGCGCCGCCGGAGCTGGTGGACGCCATCTGGGTCAGGCCGGGCATCTGTCCGAACTGACGCTCCAGGGGCGCCGTGACCGCGCTGGTCATTACGTCCGGACTGGCGCCGGGGTACAGGGTCATCACCCGGATGGTCGGGTAATCCACCTGGGGCAAGGCCGAGACCGGCAGCAGGCGATAAGCGATCACGCCGGCCAGGACAATGGCCAGCATGCTCAGGGTAGTGGCTACCGGGCGAAGGATGAACAGCCGCGAGAGGTTCATGCGCCGCCCTTTTGCGCCTTGGCGGCATCAGCCGGGCCTTGTTGCGTCTTGGCTGCCGGTTGACCCTGGAGGTGTTCGGTCGGCGTGGTCGGCACTTCAGTGCTGTCGTTGACCACTTCAATGTCACTGCCGTCCTTCAGGCGGTCGGTGCCTTCCAGCACCACGCGGTCGCCGGCGGCCAGGCCTTGCTTGACCACGGTGTTGTCGCCGTCGGAATCACCGATCACCAGCGGACGCACCTTGACCTTCTTGTCGCCATCGAGCACGTAGACGAAGGTGCCGGTATTGCCGAACTGAATCGCCGCCGACGGCGCCAGCACCACGTTGTGCAGGGTGTCGGCCAGCAAGTGCACGTTCACGAACTGGTTGGGGAACAGCGCCTGGTCTTTGTTATCGAACCGCGCCTTGAATTTCAGGGTGCCGGTGGTGACGTCGATCTGGTTATCGAGGCTCTGCAGCACGCCCGTGGCTTTCACCGCGACATCGCCACGGTCCCAGGCTTCCACCGGCAGCTTGTTGCCGGCGTGATAACGCGCCAGCACGGTTTCCAGGGTGTTTTCCGGCAACGTGAAGACCACGCTGATGGGTTGGGTCTGGGTGATCACCGCCAGGAAGGTGGTGTCGTTGGCGGCGACGAGGTTGCCCACGTCCACCTGGCGCAGGCCGACACGCCCGGTAATCGGTGCGCGGATCTTGGTGAATTCGAGGTTGAGCTTGGCGTCATCCACCGCGCCCTGGTTGGTCTTGACCGTGCCCTGGTACTGCAACACCAGCGCTTCGGCGGTGTCCAGGGTCTGCTTGGCGATACTGTCCTGGGCATACAGGTCGCGATAACGCTGCACGTCGACCTGGGCGTTTTTCAGCTGGGCCTGGTTCTGCAGCAACGTGCCCTGGGCCTGGAGCAAGGCATTCTGGTAACTGCGCGGGTCGATTTCCGCCAGCAGGTCACCGGCCTTGACCATCTGCCCCTCTTCAAAGGCGATCTTGACCAGCTCTCCGCCAACCCGGCTGCGCACATTGATGGTGTTGAGTGCCGTCACCGTACCCAGCGCCTTGTAGTACACCGGGAATTCGCCCAGCACCGCCGGCGCCACACGCACCGGCACCGGGCCAGTGGAACCCCCAAAGCCCGGGCGCATCATCCCCGACTTGCCGGCATGCCCGGCGGGCTTCTTCTCGGCGCTGTCCTTGTGGCTGGTGCCAGGCCAGAACTTCCAGCACAGGCCGGCAATGACCAGCAGCACGAGAAGGCCGAACAGCCAGCGGCGGGAGTGACGAGGGGTGGATTGCATGGAGTGATCAACCATTGGGTGCGAGAGCTTCTTCTTCGGGAGGCTGAAAGATAAGCACTGGGGCGCGTTAAGAAAAGCGCCTTTACCGGCTATTTACCTTGGATTACAACTTTTAACTTCTGTGCTTAGTCCATTCGCTATCTGGCTAAGCCTCTGAAGCACAAATAAAAACGGCCTGGACTAGGCCAGGCCGTAATACTGCATCACGCGTGTTACTGCAAAACGACAGTAATGCGTAGTAACAGTTACTTCAAAACAGCCAGGGCTGCCTCGTAGTTCGGCTCTTGGCCGATTTCGCTGACCAGTTCGCTGTGCAGCACGTTGTCGTTCTCGTCCAGTACCACGACGGCACGGGCGGTCAGGCCGCGGAGCGGGCCATCAGCAAGCGCTACACCGTAGTCGACAGCAAAGGCTGCCTCACGGAAGTCCGACAGGTTCTTCACGTTTTCCAGGCCTTCGGCACCGCAGAAACGCGCCTGGGCAAATGGCAGGTCGGTGGAGATGCACAACACTACGGTGTTGTTCACGTCGTTGACCTGAGCGTTGAACTTGCGAACCGAAGTGGCGCAGGTCGGGGTATCAACGCTTGGGAAAATGTTCAGCACTTTGCGCTTGCCGGCGAAAGTCGCCAGGGTCGCGTCAGACAGGTCGCCGGCAGTCAGGGTGAAGTCTGGCGCCTTGGCGCCGACTTTCGGCAAATCGCCTTCGACCTGGACAGGGTTGCCTCGGAGGGTAACTTGAGCCATGAACGGAATCCTTCTAGTGGTGGTAGTGAAACGAATTTCAGGTGCCGAAGTTAAACACAAAGTTCGATGGGCACCTATGGGCGGACGCAAATTGTCATGGTGCGAGGCTCAACGCCCCGCCGCCACGAACCCGCGCTGCAGATCCTCGATCAACGCCTCCACATCCTCCAGCCCCACATGCAGGCGCACCACCGGGTTCAATCCACGGTCGGCGGCGCTCTGGCGATCCTGTGTATCGGCCAGGGTCACCAGGCTTTCAAAGCCGCCCCAGGATGCGCCCAGGCCAAACAGCTGCAGGCCGTCGATAAACCGTTCGACGTAGCCGGCATCCGCGCGGTCGAGTTCGAAGGACAGCAAACCGTTGCTCCCGCTGAAGTCACGCTTCCACAGCGCGTGGCCAGGATGCTCCGCCAGTGCCGGATGAAACACCCGCCTGACCTGCGGCTGCGCCTGCAACCACTGGGCAATCTTCAACGCCTGGCGCTCGTGCACGTCCAGCCGGGAAGCCAGGGTGCGTGCGCCACGCAGGATCAGGTAGGCATCGTCGGCACTCACTGCATTGCCAAAGGTATCGCTCATTTTCGCCAGGGCCGGCCATGCCGCTTCGGTGGTGCAGACGCTGCCCATCATCACGTCACTGTGGCCGCCAAGGTACTTGGTCAAGGCCATGATCGAGATGTCGGCACCCAGCGCCAGCGGGCGGTACAGGTACGCCGAGCCCCAGGTGTTGTCCACCGCCAACAGAATTCCCCGCGGCTTGCACAGTGCGGCTAGCGCGGGCAGGTCACACAGCTCATACAGCAGCGAACCCGGCACTTCGGCGTAGACCATTTTGGTGTTGGCCTGCAGTTGCGCTTCCAGGCCACTGCCGTCCGGGGCGAAATAGCTGACTTCGATGCCGAATGGCTGGAGGAACTCCCGGGCCAGTTTGCGCACCGGCGAATAGACGGCGTCGGTGATCAACACATGGTCGCCGGGCCGCAGGTAGGCCAGGAACGTCTGCGCCGCGGCGGCGAGCCCGGTGCCATACAGCCGTGTGCGATAGCCACCCTCAAGTTCGGTGACCAGGTCTTCAAGGGCAAAAGCGGTGGGATTGCCGCGTGCGCCGTAACTCAGGACCCGCTCACTGTCGCGTCGGGAGCGCGCGTCACGCATCTGGGCCAGGTTGTCAAACAGCACGGTGCTCAGGCGGGTGATCGGTACGTTCACCGCCCGACCACCATTGCCGCCTTCGGTACGCGCCGCGTGAATCAGCCGGGTACGCACCCGTGACGCGGGCAACAACGGCTTGAGACTGGCGATTTCCGCTTCGCTCATCTGTGCCAACAGGCCAATTTCCCAGGCGAGATATTGGCGGGCAGCGTCCTTGTTGCCGCTGTGGCGGTCGTGGGTGAAGAACAGGAAGTCGATGCACTGGTTGTCCGGAGGCGTTTGCGCATCCTCGATCACCGGCAAACCGGCCGCAACCCACGCGGCATAGCCGCCGTCGAGCAAACGCACATCGCCGCCCAGGCCCAACGCAGCAAAAGCGGCCAGCGCCGGATCATCAGCCAACAGCACCAGTGGACGCCCACCCGCGGTCAACCGCGAACGAATCGACCAGCGCGAACCGACAATCCGGCCCTTGCGATGGATCATGCTCGGGCGCAGGTCCACCAGGTCCACGGTGTCGTCCTTCAGCGCATCGGCCAGCGCCTGCACCGAGATCAGCGGCAGCGCGTCAAAGGGCACGGCCTTCTTGACCTCCAGCGCCAATCCACTGTGGACGCCACCCTCCAGCACATACGCCTCATGCCCCAACTGCCGCAGCCAACTGGCGACAATCGGCGCACGCACACCATCACTGTCCAACAGCACCACCCGCGCCTGACGCACGCCGATGTACAGGTCGGTGGACTGGATCAACTGCCCGCCCGGCGTGTGTTGCGCCCCCGGCAAACTGCCGGCGGCAAATTCTTCAGCGGTACGCACATCGCACAGGAACAGGCTACGGGCCGGGTCCGCCGCCCATTGCCGGACCTGCTCCGCCTTGACACTGACCACCCCTGCCCGCTCCGCCAACCGCCGGGCAGCCTCGCGCTGCCGGCCCAGATCCGTCGAGACCTGGTCGGCATAACGCCGGGTGCTGCCGTGCTCCAGCTTGAAATCCGCCAGGTACCAACCCTGGGTACCGTTTTCCAGGGCATAAACCGGGTTCTTCACCCCGAGGTTGATCAACGTCTGGGCGCCGATAATGCTGCGGGTACGCCCGGCGCAGTTGACCACGATCGGCGTGGTTTCATCCGGCACCAGGTCGTGCACGCGGTAACCCAGCTCACCATTGGGGCAGCAGATCGAACCGGGAATGGTCATCTTGCGGTATTCATCGAACGGCCGACCGTCCAGCACCACCAACGGCTCGCCCGTGGCCTGCCAGTCCGCCAGTTGCTGCGCGGTGACGTGGGGTGTGTGGCTGGCCTCTTCCACCAATTCGCCAAAGGCTTTCGACGGCACATGCACCCCGGCGAACAACTGCAAACCCGCCGCCTGCCAAGCGTTCGCCCCCCCTTCCAGCACATGCACATGGCGGTAGCCCAGCGCTTGCAAACGCAGTGCCGTGCGCGCAGCCACATCGCCGCCGTCCTGGTCGTAGATCACCAGGCGCACCCGGGGATTCGGTGCCAGGCGCTGCACCTCCAGTTCCAGGCGGCTATAGGGCAGGTTCACCCCGTGAAACAGGTGGGCCTCGCCGTATTGACCGTGCTCGCGTACGTCGAACAGGGCGATTTCCTGGCCGTCAAACAGCCATTGTTGCAATTGCCCGGGTGTGATGGTCTGGCTCATGGAAGTCCCGCAAAAAATAGATGGGTTACTGCAAGGCCAGCGAACGCTCGCCGGCGGCCACTTCACGGCCCTTGGCATAGGCCCGCTGGACTGCCGGGCGCGCCTTGATGCGCAGACGCCAGGCCTGGATGTTCGGGTAGTCCGCCAGGTCCTGGCCTTGGCGCAGGGGCTGGATCCACGGGAAGATCGCCATGTCGGCCACCGAGTATTCGCCCGCCACATACGGCACCTCGGCCAGGCGCTGCTCCAGCACCCGATACAGGCGCGTGGCTTCGGCGTTCAGCAGGTCCAGGGCAAAGGGAATCGGTTCCGGGGCCTTCTCCTTGAACAGCTGCAACTGGCTCAGGTACGGGGTGATATGCCCTACCTGCCAGAACAGCCATTCCTGGACCTTCTGGCGCTCGGCGGTACCGGCGGGCGGCAGGAAGCGCCCGGCCTTGTCCGCCAGGTAGTTCAGGATCGCCCCGGACTCGAACAGGCTCAGGGGTGCTTCAAGGCGGTGGTCGACAATCGCCGGAATCCGCCCATTCGCACTGATGCGCTGGAAGCTTTCCTGCTTCTGCGCGCCTTCGCGGATGTTGACCGGAATCAGGCGGTACTCCGCCTCCAGCTCTTCCAGCAGGATGCCGACTTTCAGGCCGTTGCCCGTAGGCCAGTAATACAGATCAATCATAAAAAACCCTGGATGAACGCTGATCCAATTGTGGGAGCGGGCTTGCTCGCGAATGGGGTGTGTCAGCCAATGAATGCGTTTCTGACCCACCGCATTCGCGAGCAAGCCCGCTCCCACAGTTGATGTGTGTTGTGCTCAGGAATAGGCCCGGATTGAAGGCGCCATCTGCGAGGCGTTGTAGTTGAGGATCCGGCCGTCTGCTTCAACGCCATAGCGGCCGTTGAGGGATTCCAGCGGCAAGCCGTACAGGTGAAAATGCAAGGTCGCCTGCTCACCCTCAACGCGAATCCCGTGCAGGTCTTCACCGAGGAACGAGATAGAGGTGCCCGGCTGCACGACGACTTCTTTCTCAAGGGTCAGGGTGGTGAAGCCTTCCTCACGCCCTTCATCGTTGCGGCCATACACATAGTTGATTTCCTGGCCTTCAACGGCGCTGATGATCGCCCAGGTTTCGTGGTTGTGCGGGAGGGTGCTTTTGCCCGGCAGCAACGAGTTCAGGTACAGGGTGGGCGTGTCGCCGTCGTCGTTCAGGCGATAGCGGAACGCGGTACTGCCCTGGCCCGGCACCGGCGCGGGGAATTCGCTGAAGTTGAACAGGTCCCGGCGCTCGGCCAGGGTTTCCAGCAGCCCGACGATTTCCACCAGGGCCGCGCGGTCTACGCCACGCTGGTTGATGACGCGGATCTGCTGCAGGAAGTCTTCGATAACGGCGGCACGGTTTGCGGTACTCATGACGAGGTTCCTCTTGTTAGACGGACAGGGTGTAGCGGCTCAGGTTGGTCAACAGGTACGGATCATTGGCGATCGGCGGCCGACGGCCAGGATCGCCCAAGGCATGGCGCAGGAATTCCTGGGTCCGTTCACTGGTGGGGCGCTGGAAGATCTGCTCGGCGCTGCCGTGCTCGACGATCACGCCGTTTTCGGTGAAATAGACGATGTCGCTGATCTCTTCGGCAAAGCGCATTTCGTGGGTCACCAGCACGCAGGTCATGCCTTCTTCGGTCAGCTCGCGAATCACCGTCAGTACTTCACCGACGGTTTCCGGGTCCAGGGCCGAGGTCACTTCATCGAACAGGATCAGTTCGGGGCGCATCGCCAACGCCCGGGCAATCGCCACCCGCTGCTGCTGGCCGCCGGACAATTGGCCCGGATAGGCATCGGCCTTGTGCTCCATGCGCACCTTGGCCAACAGCGCCCGGGCATCTTTCTCGGCATCGGCACGGTTGCGACCGAGCACCTTGCGCGGGGCGATCACCAGGTTTTCCAGCACGGACAAATGCGGGAACAGGTTGTATTGCTGGAATACAAAACCCACACGCTTGCGCAACTCGATGCGCTGGGCTTCCTGGGTCAGCGTATCGACCCGGGTTTCGCCCACGCGAATGGTGCCGCGCTGGGGCTGCAACAGGCCGGTGATGCAACGCAGGATGGTCGACTTGCCCGAGCCCGACGGGCCGATGATCGACACCGCCTGGCCGCGATGCACGTCGAGGTCGATGCCCTTGAGCACCCGGTTGTCACCGAACGACAGCTGCAAATCCCGCAGGCTGACCAGGGGTTCAATAGAAGGCATAACGGCGCTCCAGGCGTTGGGTCAAACGGGAAATCGGGTAGCAGTAGGCGAAGAACAGGACCAACAGGCTGAGGTAGATCACCACGGTAAAGCCGGTCATGTTCACGGTGTTGCTGGCGATCTGTGCGGTGTCGATCACGTCGTGCACGCCCACCAGCGACGCCAGGGCGGTGCCCATGGTGACCACCGCGTAGAGGTTCATCCACGGCGGCAACATGCGCTTGAAGCACTGGGGCAGGATGATCGAGCTGAATATCTGGCCGCGGGTGAATGCCAGTGAGCGCGCCGCTTCCCATTGGGTGCTGGGGATCGAGCCGATGGCGCCGCGAAAGATCTCCGCCACGTTGGCGCTGGCCGGCAATGCCAGGCCAATCGTCACCTTGACCCAGTCCGGGAACGACACGTAGCTGCTGCCGATATGGATCTCGAACGGGAACACGTAGGTGGTGAAATAGATCAGCACCAGCCACGGTGCATTGCGGAAAACCTGCACCCAGATCCGCGCGGGCAACCGCAGCAGGCGCAGGGGTGACAGGGCCAACGCGCCCACCATCAGGCCCAGCAGCGAACCAAGACCAATCGCCACCAGGCTGATCAGGATGTTCTGGCCGAAACCAGTCACCAACGCCGGCGACCATTGCAGCAACGCCGACAGCACCGGGAATGAATCAATGGCCATAGCCGGGCATCCTCAGGCGCGCTTCCAGCCAGCGCCCCACACAATTGACGGTAAAACTCAGCAAGCCGAAAAAGCTCAGAATCAGAATCATCAGCTCCAGCACGTTGTCGCTCTGGGTCCAGATCATGATCGAGGCGTAGGTGATATCGCCCACAGCGATGGCCGAGGCCACGGCGGTCATTTTCACCAGGTCGATCAGGTTGTTGATCAGCGACGGCAGCGCGAAGCGCAGGGCCAACGGCAACTGCACATTCCACAGCAATTGCCGGCTGCTGAACGCCAGGGAGCTGGCGGCTTCCAGGGTCACGGCGGGCACCGCCTCGATGCCGGCGCGCAGGGCTTCGGCGTGGAACGCGCCCTTGTGCAGCGAAATCACGATCACCACCCAGGCAAACGGCGTCAGCGGGTTGGCGGCGCCGACGGCCTGGGTCAGCAGCATGTTCAACACCAGGAATGCGCAGTACAGCTGCACCAGGGTCGGCGTGTTGCGGGTGACTTCGATAAACACCCGCGCCGGTTTGGCCAGCCACGGATTGCCGGAAGTCAGCAGCGCCGCCAGGCTGATCCCGGCCAGCAGGCTGCCGACGATGGTGAACAGGCACAACAGCACGGTGGTCAGCGCGCCCTGCTCCAGGGTGCCGCGCTGATAGCCATCCAGCAGGAAGCTGTAGTTGAGGCCGATACCGGCGGCCCAGTGCACAAAAAGCTCCAGCCAATGACTCATTCGACGCCCCGCAGCTTGCCGCAGGCGACAGCGATACGGCGGCCGGCCTCGGCCACGCTGTCGGTCGCCGTGGCGATGGACAGGCGAAACCACGGCGACAGGCCGTAGGCACTGCCCGCTACTCCGGCGACGCCCTCCTCCAGCAAGTACGCGACGACATCGCCATCATCGTCCAGGCGCTGACCGTCCGGGCGATAGCGACCAAGCAACCCGGCGCAACGCACGAACACGAAAAAGCCGCCCTGGGGTTCGAGTACTTTCAGGCCCTCGACGGTGCCGAGGGCCATCATCAACAGGTCCCGGCGCAGTTGATAGGCCGCTACCTGCTCGGCCAAAAAGCCCAGCCCGCCGGTGAATGCAGCCAATGCAGCGGCCTGGCCCACGGAGGAAGCACCGGAGGTGGATTGCGACTGAACAACCGCCATTGCATGGGTCAAGGCCTGCGGCCCGGCGCCGAAACCGATGCGCCAGCCGGTCATGGCGTAGGTCTTGGACACGCCGCCCACCAGCAGGCAACGGTCCTGCAAATCCGGCGCGACGTTCAGCAGGCTCTGGGCCGGGCGACCGTCGAAGCGGATGTGCTCGTAGAGTTCATCCAGCAGCACCAGCACCTGGGGATGGCGACGCAGCACCTCGGCCAGCGCCTGTAATTCAGCCTCGCTGTACACGGCACCGCTCGGGTTGCCCGGGCCGTTAAGGATCAGCCAGCGGGTGCGCTGATTGATGTGCTGTTCCAGTTGGGCCGGCAGCAGCTTGCAGCCCTGCTCCAGCCCGCACTCGATAAACACCGGCTCGCCACCGTTGAAGCGCACGCTGTCGGGGAACGACGGCCAGTAAGGCGTCGGCACCAGCACTTGATCGCCGTCGTCGAGGGTTGCGGCGAAGGCGTTGAAGATGATCTGTTTCGCGCCGTTGGCGATCACGATATTCGGCAGCGAATAGTCCAGATGGTTTTCTTCGGCCAGTTTTCGCTGCACGGCCATGCGCAAGGCTTTTACCCCGGGTGTCGGCGTGTACTTGGTGGCGCCCGCAGCAATGGCTGCGCAGGCGGCTTGCTTGATGTGCTCCGGGGTATCGAAATCCGGCTCGCCGGTGGTCAGGTCCAGAATGTCGCGGCCGGCGTCACGCAGTTCCGTGGCGCGGGATTTGGCCGCCGCATTGGCCGACAGCGACACGCGCTGCACCCGCTTGGACAAGCGAACGGTCATGGCTGCACCTCAATGACTTTGCCGGGATTGAGCAGGTTTTTCGGGTCGAGGGCCCGCTTGATGCGGCGCATCAGGTCCAGTTCCACCGGGCTTTTGTAGCGGCCCAGCAGGCCGACCTTGCGCTGGCCAATCCCGTGTTCGGCGCTGATGGAGCCGCCGTGGGCATGGGCGCTGTCGTGTACCAGCAAGCTCAATTCGGCGTAGTTGCGCATGTGCTCGTCGACCGTTGAATCCAGCGGATGGGCCACGTTGTAATGCAGGTTGCCGTCCCCCAGGTGCCCGAACGTGAAGTTGCGAACACCGGGGAAATGCGTCTGCAACAGCGCATCGGTATGGGCGACGAAGGCGACGATTTGCGAAATGGGCACCGAGATATCGTGCTTCATATTGCGTCCGGCACGCTTCTGCGCTTCGCTCATGTTCTCCCGCAGCAGCCATAGCGCTTCGCTTTGCGCCAGGCTTTCGGCGATCAGTGCGTCGGCCAGCAGTGACTGTTCGAAGGCTTCACCGAGGACCGTTTCGAAGGCTTCGCGGGCGTGGCTTTCACCGTGGTTATCCGACAGCTCCAGCAAGGCAAACCAGGGTTGGCTGGCGTTGAAAAACGGTTGCGGGCCCTCTGGAAATTGCTCGCGCAGCAACGCAAGGCAATCGGCGCTGAGCAATTCGAATGCAGTGAGGTTTGCACCAAAACCGGCGCGGGCATGGGACAGGAACGCCACCGCCTGGGCCAACTCGTCAAAGGCCAGCAGCGCTGTCGCCTGGGCCTTGGGCAGCGGGAACAGCTTCAGGGTCGCGGCGGTGATAATCCCGAGGGTACCTTCGCTGCCCACGTACAAATCCCGCAGGTCGTAGCCGGTGTTGTCCTTGCGCAACCCTCGCAGGCCATTCCAGATTTCGCCTTCGGCGGTCACTACTTCCAGGCCCAGGGTCAACTCGCGGGTGTTGCCATAACGCAGCACGGCGGTGCCGCCTGCATTGGTGCCAAGGTTGCCGCCGATGGTGCAACTGCCTTCGGCGCCCAGACTCAATGGAAACAGGCGATCGGCTTCACGGGCCACGTCCTGGATGTTTTGCAGGATGCAGCCGGCTTCGACGGTCAGGGTGTCGTTGTCGGTATCGATCACGCGCACCCGGTTCATGCGGTCGAGCAGCAACAATACCGCGCGGCCGCTGGCATCCGGTGTGGCACCCGCCATCAGGCCGGTGTTGCCGCCCTGGACCACGATGGGCGCTTCCAGGGCGACACACGCACGCACCACGGCGGCCACTTCCTCGGTGTTGGCCGGGTGCACCACGGCGATCACCTGGCCGGTGTAGCGGCCCTGTTTGTCGGTCAGGTACTGGGCGGCGTCTTCGCTGCGCTGCACATGGGCGGCGCCGAGCAGTTGTTGCAGGGTGGCGAATAGCGCTTCACTCATGGCTGTACTGCTCGTGCAGATCACGCAGGGCTTGGGACGGAGCCATGCCGGTACGTTCGCCGAGGGCGATCAACCAACCGCTGCGATGCCATTCGCGCACGATGGCGTCGAGCCTGGCCTGGGTGTCGTGTTCGCCTTTGCGGATCCAGATCACGGATTTGGACGGGATCAAATCCCCCGGCAACGGGATCTCGTAGCCGGACCATTCGGCATCGCCGAGCAGCGCGTGCATGGTCGGGCTGACGTGCACCGCCGCCACGCAGCCATTGCCGCGCAACGACAGCAGGGATTCGGACTGGCTGCGGAACGCCTTGATCTGCGCGCCGTAGATTTCCTGCAACGGCTTGATGAAGTTGCTGCCCTGGGACACGCACACCGGCTTGTCCTTGAGGTCGGCCCACTGGGTGATGCCGGCGCCTTTGCGGATCAACGCCGCGCCGCCGACTTCTTCATAGGGCGTGGGCACGTAGTCGAGAATCTCGGCGCGTTCGTCGGTGTACTGCATGTTGGCGATCAGCACGTCGACCTTGCCCTGTTGCAGGAACTGCACGCGGTTGGGCGCCAGTACCGAAACGGTCCTGGTCTCCACACCCAGCGCCTGGCCCAGGCCCTTGGCCAGTTCGACGTTGTAGCCCAGGTGTTCGCCGGTCTTGGGGTCGATGGTGCCGAACGGCGGACCGCTGAGGATCACGCCGACGCTGATGGCGTGGCGTTGCTGGATCTTGTCGAGGGTGGCGTCGGCGTGGACCAGGCTGGCGCACAGTGCCAGGCCCAAGGCAGTCAGGGTTCTCAATGTCATGTGTCAGGCGCCCTTGAACTGTTTCTGCAACTCCACCAGCGCCGGGGACGCCGGGGTGATGTGGTTGCGGGTCTGGGCTTCGATCAGCCAGCCGCTGCGGTGCAGGTCCTTGACGATCGGGTCGAGTTTGGCCTGGGTGTCGCTCTCGCCACGGCGGGTCCAGATTACCGATGGCGCCGGGTTCAGCTCGGGACTGAGGGTGCGGTAATCCTTCCATTCGGCGCTGTCGTTGATCAGCGGGTTGACCAGGGTGGAGTCATGCACCGCAGCGACGCAGTTGTTGCCGCGCAGGGCCAGCAGGGATTCCGAAGAGCTCTTGAAGGCCTTGATCTGCGCGCCCAGTTCGGTCAGCGGCTTGACGTAGCTGCTGCCCTGGGAGGTGCACACCGGCTGGCCCTTGAGATCTTCCCAGCGGGTGATCTTGCTGTCCTTGAGTACGGCAGCAGTGCCGCCGATCTTGTAGAACGGCGTCGGCACGAACCCGAGGATCTCGCCACGCTCGGCGGTCCATTCCATATTGGCGATCAGCAGGTCGACCTTGCCCTGTTGCAGGAACTGCACACGGTTGGCCGGCAATACCGGCACCAGCTGCACCTCGGCGCCCAACTGACGGCCCAGCTCGTTGGCCAGGTCGACGTTCAAGCCCCTGGGCTTCTGGGTGGTGGGGTCGATGCCGCCAAACGGCCCGCCAGACAGCAGCACGCCGACCACCAGCACATGGCGCTGCTGGATCTTGTCCAGGGTCGCATCGGCCTGAGCCACTGCGCTGCCGCCCAGGGCGATCAACGCGCCCAGGACCACAGGCAACCTTCGTTTTACCGCCGCGCGCACAAACCCCATGGAACTCCCCTCATTAGCGATCGGCGTACCCCGACCTGATGTGGGGGCATGCTAGGGAGAGTGCCGGGCTAACGGAAATTCAAATATCTAATATCGTTATAACTTCCCGTATATGGACGCGCTGACTTTTGGCCATATACTCGAATTCATTAGCCCTCGTAAAAACCCGGCGCGACAAAACATAAACATCTGTAATGTTTATCTTCGCACCCTTGATATAAAAACGCCCTGGAATGGCCATGTCGACCCTCGATCTTGAACTGCTCCGCACCTTTATCGCCGTGGTCGACCACCACAGCTTTGCCGAAGCCGGCACTCACCTGGCACGCACACAATCTTCCGTCACCCAGCATATGCAGCGTCTGGAACAACAAGTGGGCGTCAGCCTGTTTGAAAAACGTGGCCGGCAAAAACAACTGACAGAACCCGGGATGCAGCTGTTGCGGCATGCGCGGCAGATGCTCTCGCTGAATGACGATGCACTCAATTCCCTGCGGGAAAGCAGCCTCAGCGGCGTACTGCGTATCGGCTCGCCCCACGACATCGCCGACACCATCCTGCCGCCGATCCTCAGCCACATCGCCCGCTCGGCACCGCGCCTGCGCCTGGAGATCGACGTCGGGCGCAGCCCGTTCCTGATGGATGACCTGCACCGGGGCAAGGTCGACATGGTGATTTCCACCCGCGCCGATGCCAACCTGGAGGGCTTTGCACTGCGCACCTCGCCGGTGTGGTGGATTTGTTCGGCGCAATACATTCACTCGCCAAGCGAGCCGCTGCCATTGATTCTGGTGGATGAGCCGAGCATTTATCGGCGCTACGCCCTTGAGGCGCTGGAACGGGCGAATATCCCGTGGCGCCAGGCGTACCTGGCATCGAACCTGATCGGCATCAAGGCCGCGACACGCGCAGGGCTGGGCGTGACCCCACGGAGCATGGAGATGCTAGGACCGGATATGCGGGTATTGGGGGAAAACGATGGATTGCCGAGGATGCCGGAGGTCACGTACTACCTGTGGATCCGTCCGAACACGGCGAACCCGATTGCGCGCAAGGCATATGACCTGATCAGGGCCAGCCAGGGGCTGGCGCTGGGGTGACGGTTATTGCTGGGTCAATTGGGTCCATAGCGCGGGTGCGCCGGCAGACTTGGCGATCGCCTCGAGGCGCGCTGCATGCTCGGCCATGTCCTGCTCGCTGGCACGAATGATCGTAGTGGGCTGGCGATCCGCTGGCAGGCGGCGGATTTCCGAAGGACGATTGCCCGAGCCCTCCGCCGAACCATTGCCGTCCGAGGCATTACCGGCCAGGGACAGGCTGGTCTGGCCACCGGTCATGGTGAGGTAGACGTCGGCGAGAATCTCGGAGTCGAGCAACGCGCCGTGGAGTTCACGGCCGGAGTTGTCGACGCCATAGCGTTTGCACAATGCGTCGAGGCTGTTGCGCTGGCCCGGGTGACGCTCACGCGCCATCATCAAGGTGTCGAGGATCGAGCAGTGCCGGGTGATATCAGCCCGGTCGGTCTGCCCCATCAGCGCGAATTCGTTGTTGATGAAGCCAACGTCGAACGCCGCGTTATGGATGATCAGTTGCGCGCCGTTGATGAACTCGAAGAACTCATCCGCCACTTCGGCAAACCGTGGCTTGCCCACCAGGAATTCGTTGGTGATGCCGTGGACGCCGATGGCGCCTTCGTCACTTTCCCGATCCGGTTGCAGGTAGACGTGGAAGTGCCGGCCGGTGAGGCGGCGGCCCATCAGTTCGACACAGCCGATTTCAATGATCCGGTGGCCGTCGGTCACCGGCATGCCGGTGGTTTCGGTATCGAGTACAACAGATCGGATGGCCATCAGGGTTCAGCTCTCAACGGTTTGGTACATTTCAAGGGGCGGGATCTTAACACGTCAGACGGCATCAGCTCTGTTTGTAGCCGCGCACTTCATCCACACCGCGGTTGGCCAGTTGGTCGGCCCGCTCGTTGCCGGGATGGCCGATGTGCCCGCGCACCCATTTCCAGGTGATGTTGTGGCGATTGCATTGCTCATCGAGCAATTGCCACAGGTCGGCGTTTTTCACCGGCTCCTTGGCCGCAGTCTTCCAGCCGCGCTTCTTCCAGTTGACCATCCACTCGTTGATGCCCTTCATCACGTACTGGGAGTCGGTCACCAGCAATACGTCGCAACGGCGCTTGAGCTCTTCCAGGCCACGGATCGCGCCCATCAGCTCCATGCGGTTGTTGGTGGTGTTGGCTTCACCGCCCCACAGCTCCTTCTCCACGCCCTTGCACACCAGCAAGGCGCCCCATCCGCCGGGGCCGGGGTTGCCCTTGCAGGCGCCATCGGTGAAGAGTTCTACGGTATCGGTCATTTCACTGTCCATTAAAGCGGGATCCATCAAAGCGGGTTGCCGATAATCGACCGACAAGTGCCCGAGGTCGAGAGGCTCGACCTGAAATCAAAAAGGTATGTTTACTGTTCGCTCTGCTTGCGATTGACCTTGGCCATCGGCATCGGCACCAGCTTGCCCATCGGCTCGCGACGCACCTGGCGCACCGGGCGCAGGCCAACGACGATCTTGCGCGCCACCAACAGGTAGAAACCCCCGCCGGACAATTGCCAGGCACCGGCCCTGCGTTCCCAGCCGGCCAGCCGGCCTTGCCACTTGGCAGACGCAAGCGGCGGACGATAGCACCCGAAGCGGCGTTTCTCCA
Organism: Pseudomonas sp. F9001; assembly: GCF_013385435.1. NCBI lineage: Bacteria > Pseudomonadati > Pseudomonadota > Gammaproteobacteria > Pseudomonadales > Pseudomonadaceae > Pseudomonas > Pseudomonas sp. F9001. The sequence goes on along the minus strand of NZ_JACAPX010000011.1, from coordinate 315,063 downwards.
GCGCAAAGCCCAGCAGGTTCAACCAGTCGCCGACTCGCGACGGCGAGATGCAGCGCGCCTGGCGCAGCCCGTCATGGGCGAACACATGGCGCAAGCCCCAACTGCTCCAGGGGTTGATGCCAATGATCAGCAAATGGCCACCAGGGCGCACACTGCTGGCCGCTTCGCGCAGCAAACCGTGGGGCGACAGGCAGAAATCCAGGCCATGCTGCATCACCACCACATCGGCCGCATGCTCGCTCAACGGCCAGGCCTGCTCCTCGCAGACGATTTCAACCCCCGGCAGCGGCGCCCCCAGGCGCACATTGCGTTGCACCTGGGGTGCCGACGGCGGGGTTTGTGCCGACGGCCCGTAATGCACCAGGTAACCACCAAAGAACCGACCCAGCTCGTCTTCGAGCATGCGCCGTTCTTCATCCAGTAAAAATTGCCCGACAGGCCCGGACAGCCATTCACGGGCGGCACTGATCAGTGCCAGCCACTCGGGATCGGCCTGGGCGAACGCTTTATCAGTCATTGCATTCTCCAACGCGCCAAGAAGCTCTAAGATGCACCAATGTGTTCAGCTTGGCGAATCAAAGAATGATACAGATCAGTGCCCTGCCCGCCTTCACCGATAACTACATCTGGTTGTTACAGGATCAGCCGAACAAGCGCTGCGCGGTGGTCGATCCCGGTGATGCCGCGCCCGTGCTGGCCTGGCTCCAGCAGCATCCCGAGTGGACCCTCAGCGACATCCTGGTGACGCACCATCACCATGATCATGTCGGCGGCGTCGAGCAACTTAAAAGTGTTTCAGGCGCCACGGTCTACGGCCCGGCAAATGAAAAGATCCCGGCGCGGGACGTGGCACTCCAGGATAACGACCGCATCAACGTGCTGGGTTGGGACTTCGAGGTGTTTGCCGTACCCGGCCATACCCTGGGGCACATCGCCTTTTATCACGAGGGCGTGCTGTTCTGTGGCGACACCCTCTTCGCCGCCGGTTGTGGCCGCCTGTTCGAAGGCACCCCGCAGCAAATGCACACCTCACTGGAGCGCCTGGCGGCCTTGCCGGCCAACACGCTGGTGTACTGCACCCACGAATACACACAAAGTAACCTGAAATTCGCCCAGGCCGTGGAACCGCATAACGCGGATATCGCCGAACGGGTGGAGAACGTGCGGCAACTGCGGGCGAACGGCCAGATAACATTGCCTTCGACTTTGGCCCTGGAAAAACGCACCAACCCTTTTCTGCGGACCTCTGAAACATCCGTTAAAGAAAAAGCGGACGAACGGAATGGCCTCGATAACCGGGCCGGGAGTGAGGTGTTTGCTAGCTTGAGGTCGTGGAAAGATACGTTCTAAGCGCGTGGAATTTAGTACGTAATTTCTGAATGGTTGACCGCAACCCACGCGCTTTCTAGAATCGCCCGACATTTTTGCCCGGAACTTACTTCCAGCCAATGTCGTCATCTATTCGTAAAACCAACCATTCAGACGCATTGACCCGCCTGGCTCAAGCCGTGGCGGTGGCTGTGTCCGCTACTCTGGCGGGCTGCCAATCGACCCATTTTGCCGCACAATCCACCGTGCAACCCAAGCCAAACCTTACCGCCAAGATCAAGCAAAAACCCCTATGGCTATCAGAGAAGCCAAGCCCGGAAGTGCCCCAGGATGTCTGGGAACGCATGCGCCGGGGCTTTCAATTGCAGGACGGGTTAGGCGTCAACCCGCGCATTGAACAGCAACGATTGTGGTTTGCCAGCAACCCATCCTTCCTCGAGAACGCCGGCGAACGCGGCAGCCTCTACATTCATTACATCGTCGAACGCCTTGAAGAACGCAACATGCCGCTGGAGCTGGCGCTGCTGCCAGTGATTGAAAGTGCCTACAACCCAATGGCCTATTCCCGCAGCGATGCGGTCGGCCTGTGGCAGTTCGTTCCCGCCACCGGGCGCTATTTCAACCTGCGTCAGACCCGCGCCTACGACGGCCGCCGCGACATCACCGCCTCCACCACCGCCGCCCTCGACTACCTGACTCGCCTGCATGACATGTTCAACGGCGACTGGTTGCTGGCCCTGGCGGCTTACAACGCCGGTGAGGGCACGGTCAGCCGAGCCATCGAGCGTAACGAGAAGCTCGGCTTGCCGACGGACTACTGGAACCTGCCACTGCCCCAGGAAACCAAGGACTACGTGCCCAAGTTCCTGGCGCTGTCCCAGGTGGTGCTGGCCCCCGAGGCGTATGGCGTCAACCTGAACCCGATCGCCAACACGCCGTACTTCGAAGTGGTAGAAATCAAGACCAGCATGGACCTGTCACGGGTCGCCGCGCTGGCCGAGATCGACGAAGACGAGCTGTTCCAGCTCAACCCGGCCTTGAAACAGCGCACCACCCTGGACGGCCCGCAGCATTTGCTGGTGCCGACGTCCAAGGCGCAGTTGCTGGCCAGCAGCCTTTCGGCGATGAAGCCCGAAGAATTGCTGAGCATGCGTCCGAAAAAGCCGGTGTTCGACGACGTTGAGCACAAGGCCATTGCCGGTCGCACCCGCAACTACAAGGTGCGCAGCGGCGACAACCTGACGCTGATCGCCAAGGCCAACAAGGTCGATGTTCATGACCTGCAGCGCTGGAACAAGCTCAACGGGCAGGCGCTCAAGGTCGGCCAGACCCTGGTGATGCAGGACACCCGCAAGCTGGTGGCCAAGGCCGACAGCAAGAAGCCGGTGCAATACAAGGTCAAGAAAGGCGATTCGCTGTACATCGTCGCCAAGCGCTTCAACGTCGAGATGCAACATCTCAAGCGCTGGAACCCACGCACTGGCCAGGCCCTGAAACCTGGGCAGATGCTGGTGGTTTCCGGGCCGCGCTAAGCAGCAAACACGAGGGGGAACTGGCAACAGCTCCCCCTTTGTTCTTCACCCTGCCAACCCCCATCCAAGCCTGTAGTCTCCCTCCTGCAGCGCCAGCCTTTTTCCAATCGGAACAAGCTGTTACTGTACGGTTCACAAAGCCCAAGCCGCCTGGATCGGATCCCTGACTTGAAGCGTCCCCTCCTTCTACTAATAAGTCTGGCCTTGAGCTTTTCCGCGAACGCGACCATTACCGAGAGCCACGGTTATGCGCAGTTCGGCACGCTCAAGTACCCGGCCAAATTCACCCACTTCGACTGGGTAAACCCCGCAGCGCCCAAGGGCGGCACCTTGCGGGTCATGGCGTTTGGCACTTTCGACACCCTCAACCCGTACACCTTCAAGGGTTCCAGCCCGGTTTCCACCGCCAATTTCCTGCAATATGGGGTTAACGAGCTCAATGAGCCGTTGATGGTCGGCACCGGCCAATATGCCCCTTCCGGCGATGAACCCACCTCCAGCTACGGCCTGATTGCCCAATCGGTGGAATACAGCGAGGACCGCAGCTGGGTAGTGTTCAACCTGCGCCCTGAAGCACGCTTCCACGATGGCAAGCCGATCACCGCCTACGACGTGGCGTTTTCCTATCGCACGCTGCTGACCGAAGGCCACCCGCAGTACCGCACCAACCTGCAGGAAGTGGCCCGGGTCGACATTCTTAACCGGCATCGCATTCGTTTTGTGTTTAAGCGCGCCGGCAACCCGTTGCTGATCCTGCGCCTGGGCGAGCTACCGGTATTGCCCCAGCATTACTGGAAAAACCGCGACTTCAAGGCCACCACGTTCGAGCCGCCGCTGGGCAGCGGGCCTTACCGCATCAGCAAGGTCAGCCCTGGGCGACAACTGGTGTTCGAGCGGGTCAAGGATTACTGGGGCAAGGACCTGGCGGTCAACCGGGGTTTCTATAACTACGACAAGGTCGAGGTGGAGTTTTACCGCGACAGCGACGTGGCCTTCGAAGCGTTCAAGGCCGGCGAGTTCGATATCTATATCGAGCACCAGGCGAAAAACTGGGCCAACGGCTACAACTTCCCGGCGGTCAACCGGGGTGATGTGATCAAGGCACAGATCGCCCACCAGATACCGACCCAGAGCCAGGGCCTGTTCATGAACAGCCGGCGCCCGGCCTTCAGCCAGGCCAAGGTCCGCGAAGCGTTGGGGCTGATGTTCGATTTCGAGTGGACCAACCGCACCCTGTTCAGCGGCGCCTATAAACGCAGCCTCAGCTATTACCCCAACAGCGAGTTCTCCGCCACCGGCGTGCCGACCGGCCATGAGTGGCTGATGCTGTCGCCCTATCGCGACCAACTGCCGGCCAACCTGTTTACCCAGCCCTTCAGCCTGCCCCAGACCGACGGTCGCGGCATTCCTCGCGACACGATGCGCCGCGCCCTCGCATTGTTGGCGGACGCCGGCTGGAAGCTGTCCGGGCAACGCTTGCTCAACAGTGACGGGCAGCCGCTGAGGCTGGAGATTCTGCTGGTGAACCCGAACCTGGAGCGCATCCTGCAGCCCTATGTCGAGAATCTGACAAGCATCGGCGTCGATGCCCGCTTGCGCACGGTAGACCGCGCACAGTACAAACAACGCCTCGATCAGTTCGACTTCGACATGATTCTGATGACCCTCAACCAGACCCTCAGCCCCGGCCTTGAGCAGTGGCAGTATTTCCACTCCAGCCAGGCGGGGATCAAGGGCAGCAAGAATTACGCAGGCATCGCCAACCCGGTGGTCGACCACCTGCTGGACCAACTGCTGGCGGCGCAAACCCGTGAAGAACAGTTGGCCGCAGGCCGGGCGCTGGACCGCGTCCTGCTGTGGCAGCACTACAGTATTCCCAACTGGTACCTCAACTATCATCGCCTGGCGTACCGCAACCGGTTCGCCTTCGTCACCACGCCGCCCTACAGCCTGGGCCTGAGCGCATGGTGGCTGAAAGCTTCGGAGAAAGCCCAATGATACCTTTGCGTACTGCGATCCTTGGCAGCCTGCTGTTTTGCGCCGCGGCCAATGCGGCCCCGCAACATGCCCTGACCCTCTACAACGAACCGCCCAAGTACCCCGCCGATTTCAAACACGTCGACTACGTAAATCCGGATGCCCCCAAGGGTGGCACCTTCCGCGTATCCAGCATGGGCAGCTTCGACAGCCTCAACCCATTCATCAGCAAGGGCGTGCCGGCAGATGATATCGGCCTGATCTACGACACCCTCGCCCAGCAAAGCCTGGACGAACCCATCACCGAATACGGCCTGGTAGCCGGCAAGATCGAAAAGGCCCCGGACAACAGCTGGGTGCGCTTCTACATCCGCCCCGAAGCGCGCTTCCACGACGGCCACCCGATCCGTGCCGAAGACGTGGTGTTCAGCTTCCAGACGCTGATGAAGGACGGCTCGCCGATCTTCAAGACCTACTACGCCGATGTCGACGAAGTGATCGCCGAAGACCCGCTGCGGGTGCTGTTCAAGTTCAAGCGCACCAACAACCGCGAACTGCCGCTGATCCTTGGGCAACTGACAGTGTTGCCCAAGCATTACTGGGAGGGCCGCGACTTCTCCAAGGGCAACCTGGAGATTCCGCTGGGCAGCGGCCCGTACAAGGTGGCCGAGGTCAAGGCCGGGCGCTCGGTCCGCTACGAGCGGGTCAAGGACTACTGGGCCAAGGACCTGCCGATCAACAAGGGTTTCTACAACTTCGATTACCGGGTCACCGATTACTACCGCGACAACACCGTGGCCCTCGAAGCCCTCAAGGCCGGGCAGTTCGATTACTGGCTGGAAATCAGCGCGAAAAACTGGGCCAATGCCTACAACACCCCCGCCGTCACCCAGGGCCGCCTGATCAAGGAAGAAATCCCCAACGGCAACCCCACCGGCATGCAGGGCTTCGTGTTCAACACCCGAAAACCGATGTTCCAGGACGTGCGAGTGCGCAAGGCCATCAGCCTGTTGCTGGACTTTGAATGGAGCAACAAGCAACTGTTCAACGGCGCCTACACCCGCAGCCGCAGCTATTTCGAAAACTCCGAGATGGCCGCCACCGGCCTGCCCGGCCCGGATGAGCTGGCGATTCTTGAACCGCTGCGGGACAAGATCCCGCCCCAGGTGTTTACCGAAGCCTTCGAGCCATCGAAGACCGACGCCAGCGGCATGATCCGCACCCAGCAGCGCGAGGCCTATCAACTGCTGCAAGAGGCCGGCTGGAAGATCGTCGACGACAAGATGGTCGACACCACCGGCAAGCCGGTGACCATCGAGTTCCTGCTGGCACAGACCGAGTTCGAACGCATCCTGTTGCCGTTCAAGCGCAACCTGGCAGACCTGGGGATCGACCTGGTGATTCGCCGGGTCGACATCTCGCAGTACATCAACCGCATCCGTTCGCGGGACTTCGACATGGTGGTGGGCAGCTTCCCGCAATCCTCATCGCCGGGCAACGAGCAGCGCGAGTACTGGAAGTCATCCAGCGCCGACAAGCCCGGCAGCCGCAACTACATCGGCCTGAAAGACCCGGCCATCGACCAGTTGGTGGAAGAACTCATCGACTCCGACTCGCGCAAGAGCCTGGTGGCCCACGCCAAGGCCCTGGACCGCGTGCTGCAGTTCGGCTACTACGTGATCCCCAACTGGCACATCAAGACCTTCCGCGTGGCGTATTGGGACCACCTCGGCCATCCGAAGGTCTCGCCACGGTATGACGTCGGCACCGCCACCTGGTGGAGCAAACCCGACGTGAAACCTGCGATAACCGTGGACACCAACCAGAGCGCCGATCCGGCGAGCGGGGGCGACTGAGATGCTGGCCTATATTTTTCGTCGACTGCTGCTGATCATCCCGACCCTGTTCGGCATTTTGCTGATCAATTTTGTGATCATCCAGGCCGCCCCGGGTGGCCCGGTGGAGCAGATGATCGCCAAGCTCGAAGGCTTTGAAGGCGCCACCAGCCGGATTGCCGGGGGCGGCGCCGAAGTCTCGGTGGCCGGTTCCAGCTACCGCGGCGCCCAGGGCCTGGACCCGGCGCTGGTGAAGGAAATCGAGAAGATGTACGGCTTCGACAAGTCGGCGCCGGAACGCTTGTGGATCATGGTCAAGAACTACGCCCGGCTGGATTTTGGCGACAGCTTCTTTCGCGATGCGAAGGTCATCGACCTGATCAAGGAAAAGATGCCGGTGTCCATCTCCCTCGGATTATGGAGCACCCTGATCATGTACCTGGTGTCGATCCCCCTGGGGATCGCTAAGGCTACGCGGCACGGCAGCCACTTCGACGTGTGGACCAGCTCGGCGATCATCGTCGGCTACGCGATCCCGGCGTTCCTGTTTGCGATCCTGCTGATCGTGGTGTTCGCCGGCGGCAGTTACTTCGACTGGTTTCCGTTACGCGGGCTCACGTCCAACAACTTTGACGAGTTGAGCTGGGGCGGCAAGGTCCTCGATTACTTCTGGCACCTTGCCCTGCCGGTGACCGCCCTGGTGATCGGCAACTTCGCCACCATGACCCTGCTGACCAAAAACAGTTTCCTCGACGAGATCAACAAGCAGTACGTGGTCACCGCCAAGGCCAAGGGCCTGACCAACCACCGCGTGCTGTACGGCCATGTGTTTCGCAACGCGATGCTGCTGGTGATTGCCGGCTTCCCGTCGGCCTTCATCGGCATTTTCTTCACCGGTTCGTTGCTGGTGGAAGTGATCTTCTCCCTCGACGGCCTGGGCCTGATGAGCTTTGAAGCGGCGATCAACCGCGACTACCCGGTGGTGTTCGGCACCCTGTTTATCTTCACCCTGCTGGGATTGGTGGTGAAGCTGATCGGCGACCTCACCTACACCCTGGTCGATCCGCGCATCGACTTCGCCAGCCGGGAGCATTGAGATGAATCTATCCCCCCTCAATCGTCGCCGGTTCGAGCGTTTCAAGGCCAACAAGCGTGGCTGGTGGTCGCTGTGGCTGTTTTTGATCCTGTTCGGCCTGAGCCTGGGCGCCGAGCTGATCGCCAACGACAAGCCGCTGGCGGTGCACTACGACGGCGACTGGTATTTCCCGGCGCTCAAGCGCTACCCCGAGACCACCTTCGGCGGCGAATTCCCGCTGGAAGCCAACTACAAGAGCCCGTATATCCAGGAGCTGCTCAAGGCCAAGGACGCGTGGACGTTGTGGGCGCCGATTCCGTACAGCTACCAGAGCATCAACTACGACCTGAAAGTTCCGGCCCCCGCCCCGCCGTCACGGGACAACCTGCTGGGCACCGATGACCAGGGCCGCGATGTGCTGGCGCGGGTGATCTACGGGTTCAGGATTTCCGTGCTGTTTGCCCTGACGCTGACCGTACTCAGTTCGATCATCGGCGTGATCGCCGGGGCCTTGCAGGGTTTCTACGGCGGTTGGGTCGACCTGGCCGGGCAGCGCTTCCTGGAGATCTGGTCGGGCTTGCCAGTGCTGTATTTGCTGATCATCCTCGCCAGTTTCGTGCAGCCCAATTTCTGGTGGCTGCTGGGGATCATGCTGTTGTTTTCCTGGATGAGCCTGGTGGACGTGGTGCGTGCCGAGTTCCTGCGCGGGCGTAACCTGGAATACGTGCGGGCGGCGCGGGCGCTGGGAATGCAGAACGGCGCGATCATGTTCCGCCATATCCTGCCCAACGCCATGGTCTCCACCATGACCTTCATGCCGTTCATCCTGACCGGCGCCATCGGCACCCTCACTGCGCTGGACTTCCTGGGCTTTGGCTTGCCGGCCGGCTCGCCGTCCCTGGGTGAGCTGGTGGCCCAGGGCAAATCCAACCTGCAGGCGCCGTGGCTGGGCATGAGTGCGTTTGCCGTGCTGGCGATCATGTTGAGTCTGCTGGTGTTTATCGGCGAGTCCGCTCGCGATGCCTTCGACCCGAGGAAATGAGATGAATCAGGACAATCTGATCGAAGTCCGCGACCTCTCCGTCGAGTTCGTCGTAGGCAACAGCCACCAGCGGGTGGTGAACAACGTCAGCTTCGATATCAAGCGCGGCGAAACGCTGGCATTGGTGGGCGAAAGCGGCTCGGGCAAGTCGGTCACGGCGCACTCGATCCTGCGCCTGTTGCCCTACCCGCTGGCGCGTCACCCGTCGGGGACGATCCAGTACGCCAACCACGATTTGCTGACCCTGAAAGAAAAGACCATCCGGCATATCCGCGGCAACCGGATTGCGATGATTTTCCAGGAGCCGATGACCTCGTTGAACCCGCTGCACTCCATCGAGAAGCAGATCAACGAAGTGCTCGGCCTGCACAAGGGGCTTACCGGCAAGGTGGCCACCAAACGCACCCTGGAGTTGCTGGAACTGGTGGGCATCCCCGAGCCCCACAAACGCCTCAAGGCCCTGCCCCATGAGCTGTCCGGCGGCCAACGCCAGCGGGTGATGATCGCCATGGCCCTGGCGAATGAGCCGGAGTTGCTGATTGCGGACGAACCGACCACGGCACTCGACGTCACCGTGCAGCTGAAGATCCTGGAGCTGCTCAAGGAATTGCAGGCGCGCCTGGGCATGGCGTTGCTGTTGATCAGCCACGACTTGAACCTGGTCAGGCGCATTGCCCACCGGGTATGCGTGATGCAAAAAGGCTGCATCGTCGAGCAGGCCGAATGCGAAAGCCTGTTCCAGGCGCCGCAGCACCCTTACACCCAGGAGCTGCTGGCAGCGGAACCCAGCGGCGGCCCCGCCACCAATGAAGTCGGCCCACCGTTGCTGGAAGTCGATGACCTGAAGGTCTGGTTCCCGATCAAGAAAGGCTTCCTGCGCAATACCGTCGATTACGTCAAGGCGGTGGATGGCATCAACTTCAGCCTGCCCCAGGGCCAGACGCTGGGCATCGTTGGTGAAAGCGGCTCGGGCAAATCCACCCTGGGCCTGGCAATTTTGCGGCTGATTGCGAGCAAGGGCGGCATCCGCTTCGAAGGCCATCAGATGGACAAGCTCAGCCAGCAACAGGTGCGCCCGCTGCGCCGGGAAATGCAGGTGGTGTTCCAGGACCCGTTCGGCAGCCTGAGCCCGCGCATGTGCGTGAGCGAGATCGTCGGCGAAGGCCTGCGTATTCACAAGATGGGCACTGCCGCCGAGCAGGAAGCGGCGATTATCGCCGCGCTGAAGGAAGTGGGCCTGGACCCGGAAACCCGCAATCGCTACCCCCACGAATTCTCCGGCGGCCAACGCCAGCGCATCGCTATTGCCCGCGCCCTGGTGCTCAAGCCCCGGCTGATTCTGCTGGACGAGCCGACCTCGGCCCTCGACCGTACCGTGCAGCGCCAGGTGGTGGAGCTGCTGCGCAACCTGCAGGCCAAGTACAACCTGACCTACCTGTTCATCAGCCACGACCTGGCGGTGGTCAAGGCCTTGAGTCACCAACTGATGGTGGTAAAACACGGGCAGGCGGTTGAACAGGGAGATGCACCCGCGATCTTCGCCAACCCCCAGCATGCCTACACCCGGCAACTGCTGGAGGCGGCGTTTTTGGTGCCCGGCCCCTAGCAGTAGAACCACCGTAGCAGCTGTCGAGCCCCAGCGAAGCGGCGGCTCGACAGCTGCTACGCCATTGGGTGTCAGAAATCGGTTGAGGCCGACAATTCACGCCAGGCGGCGGTCTCTTCCTTGACGTAGGCCAGCTTGTCCTCGATCGCCTGCAACGTGTCGGTGCCCAGGGCCAGGCGCATCGGCGGATGCGGCGCTTCCACCAGCTTGATCATGGCCACTGCCAGCAGCTCCGGGTTACCCGGTTGCTGTTGGTTGTAGACCTTGGCCAGCTTGCGCACCTCGCCGGACGTGGCGGCGTAATCGTCGATGATCAAGGGCGACTCCACCAGGGAGTTGCCATCCAGGAAGTCGGTACGGAAATAACCCGGCTCCACCACCGTCACCTTGACGCCCAAGGGTGCCAGCTCTGCGTGCAGCGCCTCGCTCAACCCTTCAACGGCAAACTTGGTCGAGCAGTACGTGCCGAACCCCGCACCCGAACGGAAGCCGCCCACCGACGAAATATTGATCACGTGCCCGCTGCGCGCCTGGCGCATGAACGGCAATACACCGCGGGTGACATTGAGCAGCCCGAACACGTTGGTTTCATACAAGCGGCGAACCTCATCGGCAGACGCCTCCTCCACCGCGCCCAGCAGGCCAAAACCGGCATTGTTGACCAACACATCAATGCGCCCGAAGTGCTCAATGGCGGCACGGGCAACGTCGGCAGCCTGGGATTCGTCGGTCACGTCCAGTTGCACCGCCAACAGCCCGGGTTGCTCACCGAAGCGTTCGGTGACGGTATGGGCGTTGCGGGCCGTCGCCACCACCGCGTCACCGTGGGCCAGAGCTGCCGCGACGATTTTCGCGCCGATGCCCCGGGAAGCCCCGGTTACCAGCCAAACACGCTTGAAGGAATGTGCCGTTGTCATGATCCGTACCTGATGGAGTGAATGTGAAGCCAAGGTACGCTGAGGCATTAGCCTGAAAAACCGTCTCGTGCTACAAGCACTCTGAAACAGAATTTCATAATGGCTAACCGATGAACCTTGATCCCTTCAATGGCTTGACCGAATTTCTCGCCGTGGCCGAACTGAAGAGCTTCACCCAGGCCGCTGCGCGCCTCGGCGTAACACCGACGGCGGTCAGCCATGCGGTGAAGACCCTGGAGAAGTGCACGGGTGTGGTGCTGTTCCAGCGCACCACGCGTCGGGTGGCGCTGACCGAGGCCGGCATGACGCTTTACAGCCGCCTGCGCCCCGCCGCCGGGGAGATTGACGAAGCGCTGGCGGCCCTCAGTGGCTACCGCGACCGGCCCATGGGCACCCTGCGGCTGACGGTGCCAAGGTTGTCGGGCAAGTTGCTGATCGAGCCGTTGATCCCGCGTTTTCGCGAGGCCTTCCCCGATGTGGTGCTGGATATTTCCCTCGACGATGCCACGGTGGACCTGGTGACCGAGGGCTTCGACGCCGGTATTCGCCTGGGGGAATCCATCGACAAAGACATGGTTGCCGTGCGCCTGACCCCGGACCTGAACTGGTCGGTGGTGGGCTCTCCCGCCTACTTTGCCAAGGCCGGCAAGCCGACAACGCCGGAAGCGCTCACGGCCCATCAAACCATCGGTTATCGCTTCCTGACCTCGGGCATGGCACACCGCTGGGAATTCGAGCGGGCGGGCCGGGAATTTACGGTCGGCGTTCAAGGCGGGTTGATCGTCAATGACCGCAACCTGATGATCGCCGCCGCGCGGGCCGGCCAGGGCCTGGCGTACGTGAGTGATTTCGAGGTCATGGAGGACCTGGCTTCAGGCGCACTGGAGCCCGTGCTGCAATCTTTCGTACCGCCAAGCAGCGGGCTGTACCTGTATTTCCCCGCCCGAACCCAGAGCCAACCGAAACTGCGGGCCTTTATCGACCTGGCCACCGCATGGATTGCCGAAAAGCGTGGGCGCTGACAACGCCGCAAAAGCAAACCAATATCATTTGCGCCGTGCCCGGCCCTTTGGTTTAATCGCGACCAATTCTTATTTACGCCAAGGCTTCTGCGCCACATGGATACTGTGTCGACCCCGTCCACCTCGTTCAGCGACCTCTACGGCAATCACCATTCCTGGCTGCTGGGGCTGCTGCGCCGGCGCCTGAGCAATCGCTGGGATGCGGCGGACCTGGCCCATGACACCTTCATCCGGGTACTCAAGCGCCCGCCGGCCGGCGCCGATGAGACGCGGGAGCGCTCCTACCTTGCCACCATCGCCCGGGGGTTGTGCATTGATCACTGGCGTCGGCGCCAACTGGAACAAGCGTGGCTGCAAAGCCTCGCGGACCGGCCGCAAGCCCTGCAACCGTCGCCGGAGCAGCGGGCAATCATTGTCGAAACCCTGTACGAAGTGGACGCCATGCTCGCGCGGCTGCCCCACAAAGTCCGCGAGGCATTCCTGCTGGCGCAGTTGCACGGCCTGCCCTACAAGCAGATCGGCGAACAGCTCGGGGTAGGCGAACGGATGGTGAAAAAATACCTGGCCCAGGCGCTGCTGCATTGTGCGGTGCTGGAAGCCGAACTGGACGGGATGCTCGTGGAGTGAACAGCCCCGGAAAGCTCAGCCATGCCAGCCTTGAGCAAGCGGCCCAATGGTACGTACGCCTGCAGGATCAGCCAGAGGCTGCCCAGCACTGGCAGGCATGGCTCGGGCAAAGTCCGGAACACCAGGCCGCCTGGGGCTATGTAGAACGGGTCAGCCAACGCTTTGCGCCGTTGGCCGAGCAATCCCACAGCGCCAGCCGTGCGTTGCGCAGCTCTCGGCGCCAGACGCTCAAGACCCTGCTGGTGTTGTGTGCCGGTTCAACGCTGGCCTGGGGCACCTGGCGCAACACCGCCCTGCCCCGGTTGGTGGGAGGCTGGAGTGCGGATTACGCAACCGCCGGCGGTGAAACCCGCGAAGCGCTGCTGGACGATGGCAGTCGCCTGTGGTTGAACGCCTTGAGCGCCCTGGATGTACGTTTTGACCGGGTCCAGCGCTTGCTGCACCTGCGTTTCGGCGAAGTGCTGATCGAGACCGCCAAGGACCCGAACCGCCCGTTCCTGGTGGAGACCCAACAGGGCCGCCTGCGGGCACTCGGCACCCGCTTCAGCGTGTTGCAGGACGGCGACAGCACCGTGCTCAATGTGTTTGAAGGTCGGGTCGAAGTGCGCACCGCCGCCAGCCGGCAACAACGAATCATCGAGGCCGGGCAACAAGTGGCCTTCACCCGCGATGGGTTCAATCTCCATTCACCCGCATCCGCCACCCGTGAGGCCTGGAGCCGTGGCGTACTGCTGGCCGACAACCTGCCGCTTGGCCAACTGGTCGCCGAACTCAATCGTTTTCGCCCCGGCCACCTGGGTTGTGATCCAGCCGTGGCGCAATTGCCGGTAATGGGTTCGTTCCCCCTCAAAGACAGCGACCACGCACTGCGCCTGCTACAGGCCGCGCTGCCGATTCAGGTCGACACGCTCATGCCGTGGTGGGTCACGGTCAGGCCCAAACACCCAGGCACATAAAAACTTTCAGCCGTCAGTTCCCTTTTCCAAAACTCGTTCGGTAAACCCTGCAGATGCTTTCAATTCGCCGATCGATTTGATCCAAAGGGAATGTTCATGTCGCAACCCGTTCGCTTCACTTTGCGCCCGCTGGCGCTGGCCGTTACTGCTACCCTGTTGTGCCTGGGCGCGCTCGACGCGCAAGCCGCCGAGTCGCCGTCGACTCAGGAAACGGCCCGCCACTACACCATCGCCGCGGGTTCGTTGGTCAACGTGCTGAACAGCTTCGCCGAGCAGTCCGGGATCTTTTTCGCCGGCCACAACAGCCTGGCCAGCGGCAAAACCAGCCCGGGCCTCAACGGCAGCTACACCCCGGCCAGCGGTTTGCAACGGCTGTTGCAAGGCAGCGGCTTGCAGGCCGTGCCCCAGGGCAACAACGGCTACGTGCTGGAGTTGGTCCCGGCCAACACCGGCGCCCTGGAACTGGGCGCCACCACCATCTCCGGCGAAGGCCTGGGCGCCACCACCGAAGATACGCACTCCTACACCACCGGCGCCATGGCTTCGGCCACCGGCCTGGCGCTGTCGATGCGCGAGACGCCGCAGTCGGTAACAGTGATCACCCGCCAACAAATGGACGACCAAGGCTCCACCAGCATCGCCGACACCCTGCGCCGTGCACCGGGCGTGAGCGTGCAGAATTACGACAGCGAACGCTGGGAGTTTTCCAGCCGCGGCCTGCCGATCACCAACTTCCAGTACGACGGGGTCAACTCCACCTACGACGGCGTGTATGACTACGGCACCACCAGCACCGACATGGCGGTGTATGACCGCCTGGAAATCATCAAGGGCTCAGCCGGCCTGATGTCCGGCTCCGGCGATCCTTCGGCCACGGTCAACCTGATTCGCAAAAAGCCCACCCGGGACTTCAAGGCCTCGGTCACCCAGACCTTCGGCTCGTGGGACAACTACCGCACCGAAGGCGATATTTCCGGGCCTTTGACCGACTCCGGCAACGTGCGCGGGCGCTTCGTCGGCGTGTATCAGGATCGCCAGTCGTACCTGGACCACTACCAGAACACCAAGGACATTGCCTACGGCATCCTCGAAGCCGACCTGACGCCGGACACCCTGCTGACCTTCGGCATCGACCAGCAGGACACCCGCTCCCGTGGCGCCAGCTGGACCGGCTTCCCGATGTACTTCAGCAACGGTTCACGCACCGACTTCTCGCGGTCCTTCAACCCGGCCGCCGACTGGAGCCGCCGCGACTTCCAGAACCAGACCCTGTTTGCCTCGGTGCAACAAAAGCTCGCGAACGACTGGTCGCTGAAAGTCAGCCTCGACCGCAAGCGCAGCCAACACGACACCCTGCTCGCCTCCGCCAGCGGCGGCAACCCGGACCCGGTCACGGGCAACGGGATGTACATGTTCATGGGCAAATACAAGGGTGACCAGGTGCAAAACACCCTGGACATCAACCTCAATGGCCCCTTCAGGCTGTTCGGGCGCGAGCATGAATTGATCATGGGCTTCATGGCCACCCGCTCGAAACAGGACGTGCCGGTGTACGGCTCGATCTACCCGCCCGTGGGCGGCAGCATTTACGACTGGCGCGGCGAATACCCGAAGCCTGACATTCCCCGCAGCGGCCAGAACGACATCGTGCAACGCCAGACCGGCGCGTACCTGGCCACGCGCTTGAAACCCACCGATGACCTGTCGGTGATCCTTGGCACCCGCGTCAGCAACTTCAGCGGCACCGACAACACCGACTTCTACGACCCGACCAAGGCTGACAACCGTTTCACCTACCGCCAGACCGGCGTCGTCACGCCCTATGCCGGTATCGTCTACGACCTGAATGACATCTGGTCGGTGTACACCAGCTACACCAAGATCTACAAACCGCAAAACAGCAAGGACGCCGACCGCAAGTTGCTCGATCCGATTGAAGGCGACACCTACGAAGCCGGGCTCAAGGCCGCTTTCTTCGACGGCCGCCTGAACGCCAGCTTCGCCGCATTCCGCATCGAACAGGACAACGTTGCGCAGTACGTTTCCGGGTTTGAGACCGACTCGGTGTATCGCCCGATTGCCGGCGCCACCACCAAGGGCTTTGAAGTCGAACTGGCCGGTGAAGTGCTGGACGGCTGGAACGTATCGGCGGGCTACACCTACCAGCACAGCCGTGACGCCAACGGCGATTACGTCTACGGCTCCGTGCTGCAAACCACCACGCCCCAGCAAGTGGTGCGGTTGTTCAACAGCTATCGCCTGCCCGGCGCCCTGGAGAACCTGACCGTGGGTGGCGGCGTGAATTGGCAGAGCGAGTTCTTCGGCAATGTGTTCCAGCCCGATCCCAACGACTCGGTGAATTTCGGCCACAACTCACGCATTACCCAGGACAGCTACTTCCTGGTGGACGTGATGGCGCGCTACCGCTTCAACGAGCACCTGAGCACCACGTTGAACGTGAAGAACCTGTTCGACAAAAAGTACTACACCGGCCTGGGCAACTTCGGTACCGGTTTCTACGGCGAGCCGCGCAGCCTGCAATTGGCGACCCGCTGGGATTTTTGAGCCCAAACGCCAGACTGCCGTAGCGCCCGCAACGGCAGTCGACTCGGGCTACACCCCGTCAGGAAGGTACGTCTTTTGTTCTGGCCCGGCCCATCCGACGATGCAGGCTCCGGTCGCCCATAGCACGTGGGCGACCTTGCACAGAGCCTGAACGCCATGGATGACTTACCCTTTCTGTCCCACCTGTTGAAGAATATTTCTCCCTCCGCCCTGGACCTGATCAAGCACCAGGCATTGCGCCTCAAGGACGATCAAGTGCTGATCGCCGAACTGATCGCCGGTTTGATCAGACTGGTTGCCCAAGGCACCACCCCGGCAACCGAACCCATCTTGATCAGCGTGCCGGAAAATACCATGCTCGGTCGCTGGGTGCGGCTCTTCTGTGACGCCATCGGCCGCCCGGCCTTCCGTGAGTGGGCCTCACGCCATGACCTGGAACTGGCGAGCCTGGTGTTTCGGGGCGGCGATCTGCAGGCCACGATCCTGGAAGGCACGGTCAAAACACCGTACACCTTCACCCTGGACAAAGACTCTGATTGGTGGCGCGTCGCGAATCCGATCCTGGAGGTGGTGCAGATTATCGATACGGTCAACGCCGGCTTGCCATTCATGGAAAACCTCGTCGAACCTCATTCGAGGACGCTGCCTCTGAACCTGGTATTGCCCTTCTATGGCTACCCGGTACCGACCAATCATTTGCAGGCTCAGGTGATTCTCGAAGAGATCCATACCCTCGACACGCTGCCCGGTGTCGATGAAAGCGGGCGGCTCAAATCCACCCTGCGCAAGCGCTTGACCGAGGAGCAGCGGGATTACCAACAACTGGCCGATGCGCTGCAGACGCTCCTGGAACAAAGTACAAACGGCAGCCCGCCTTTCGATTGGCTGCAGCTCTACCTGCAACGATGCACGCTGGACTCGGACTCAATGTTGTCGAGCACCTTAAAGTACGCGGCACAGCTGCTTTACGCCGTGACGCAGGGAGAAGAGTTCGCGAGCCTCAACCCTGCCAGTCAAGGCGCTGCCCCCACTTACCGCTATTCCGTCGACCAAAAAGTAGTGATCGCCGTGACCGACGGCCGCGAGGCCAATACCTCACCTCTGGATCGCTCCAACAACTCAGCGCTGAATCAGCAATGGGATGAGCTGGAGCGCCTGGCCAATCTCGCCCATACCGACATATTGCCGGACGCCAGCCTCAGCCTGGCCGCGCTGATGACGGTGTATCGGCTACCCCGTCCTGCCAGTGCAGGGGACGTTCAGGTCCTGGTGGAACAACTGCGCGCCACCAGCGCAGCGACGTTTCCCTATGTCAGCTCGGCCGCCCACTCGTTGGTGGCCGTCAGCAAACACATGCGCCATATCGCAGTCCTCAATGACCGTTACACCATGCAAGCAGCACTCAAGTCGATCACCCTCGATACGCAGCTCACTAGCACCCTGGACATGACGTTCAACCTGGCGGCTGACTCGCCCTTTGCCACTCTGGTGGACAAAGGGGCGCAACTGCTCGCAGGTTTGCGCCAGGAATCGGCCTTTCAACGCGTGAGCGCCACCCGCCAATTCAACCTTGCCCGGGTGTATGTACTGAACGCGGACGGCGAACTCAGTGGTTACGCGCTGGACGATGCGCCCAAGGTACTCACCCGTGCGGACACACCGCTTTCAAGCCTGACCTCGATGGCCGAACCCCTGTTGGAACTGGCCCGCCAATCCGGCGGGCGCATCAGCACCAATGGCCAGGTCAGCTTGCGCCAGTTACTCAACCTCTACCAGATGGCGCTACCGGCTACCCGTGACGAAGCCCATGCCACGGCACGCATCCTGCGCATCCCGACAACCAAACAGCCACGCCACGGCAACTACTGGCGGGCATTGCAGGTGATGCCACTGCTGGCGGCGCAACGCAAACAGGTGCTGCAGACCGTCGCCGCCTTCCTGCCCAACCAGGACGTAAAACTGTTCGACTACCTGAGCGAAACAATCGTCGGCGAAAAAAACCGTGACCAGGTGCGCGCCGAGGCTGATCTGCTGCTGCACCAACTATTGGCATCGCCCCCGGCCCAGGCACTGGCCGCGCGGCTATCGGAAACCGTGGGCTGGTACGGTGAACACGCCAGCGCTGCAAACACCCGTGCCAGCAGAAACGCACTGTTGTTTGCCGCACTGATTCTCAGCCTGGACGCGAATGCTGGTAAGCAGCGGGCCACTGTCGCCGGCTATGACCTGACCGATTCCTACAACTGGGGCCTGACCTTCCATGAAGTCCGTAACGCCGTAGAAGCCATGGTCCAGTTCAAGGTCCTGCGCACCAGCGCCGTACCCATGGCCGCGCACCTGTTGCTGGCGGGCATCGCCCCGGAATTCCTGGTGCGGGACATCCCTGATGAGGTGTCGTACATGAGTTCCCATACCTGGGTACATTTCAAGCAATACGTGGACCTGATCGAAGCTGAAACACCGGGTGCATCACGGGCCATGCGCTTCACCGACTTCATGGCGGTGATCTACTTCATCATGCCCTCCCGCCGGGTTCGCCGAGGCAGTCTGCCGATCGTCGACTGGGCCGTGGCCAACGGAGTACTGGCCAAAAACGTTGATGGGCACAGTACCACGCAGAAGAATCGCGCCATTGCCGCGTTGAACGAGCAGCTCAACCAGTTGCAGATCAGTTCCGAGTTGAAGAAGAACGGGCATACCAGCCTGTATGAGATAGCCTTGCAGGATCTTCAGCGGGTGTTTGCCGGTAGCACCGATCTGGAGCGAATGGTCATACAATGGCAGGCCAGGCCTGGTAACCGCTCGGAGCCGGATATCGCCGCCAATACCGCCGTTTCCCTGGTTCAGTTGCACATGGCAGGCAAGCTGACCAAAGGCACAACGCAATGGCGCTCGACCCTCAAGGACGTTGATTTCGCCAGCATGGCGTCACGGTTCGATGAGTTGGGGTCAATCCATTCCACTTTCGCGGCCGAGTTCGAGAAGCGCTACACGGCGGTGCGCGCCGCGCTGCTACAGTCGATCGTGTATTGGATGTCACAACTGCCCCTGCTTAGCCGTAAAGGCATGGAATATGGCAGCCTGGAATTCCATCGCCTGCAAACGTCACGCACCAGTGCTGGCGGGCAGACATCGGGCATCGGGAGATTCGGGGTGCTGGTGTTGTGCAGGTACGCCGGCGACAAGCGCTTCTACGAATTTCTCCCAAAGCAACTGAAGGTTGCCCCATTACCGGGCCTGACCCTGCAAATATTCGAACAGGCCCTGCGCACCGGCAATACCCAAGGCAGCCCGCTGCCGATCGATTGGTCAGCGTACGCGCGCGGCACCATTCCCAACGGGCAGCAACACGCGACGGTCATTGCCCAACGTTTTGCCGAGCTGCCTGCCGTCTATGGGCCGGGCCCTGTGGTACCCAACACCTTCACCTCGCCACGCAGCCTGGCCATTGCCAGCATCGTGATTGACCAGCACTTGCTGGTAGGCGCCGATGAGGCGCGAGCGGCGGCGAAGCAACCCCTTTCCCTGGCAGACGCCATCAACGGCGTAGATCCGCGGATCGGTTTCCTGCGCAGAATGGAACCCGAAACCATGAAATGAAACGTTGCAGGCCGGTTTCTGTGTAATCATTCACTGCATTGTTTCCCGGTGAGACTTGTAGTGATGCGATCGCCCCTCGAACCGACTGCCCCTTCCTTCTGGCGCGACGAACGCCTGCCGTTCATTGAGGCTCGCACCATCGCCGACGGGCGGAAGGTCTGCTACACCCGCCACACCCACGAGCACTTTTCCATCGGCGCGATCACGGCCGGGCAGAGCCTGTACATCCATGGGGCATCGACCTTCAAGATCAGCACCGGCACCGTGGTCTTGATGAATCCCGGGGATGTCCACGCCTGCAACCCCATTGATGATCTGCCCTGGTCCTATCACATGCTGTATATCGATACGGCCTGGCTGACCGACCTGCAGCACCAGTTGGGTTTCAGCAAGGACCAGGACTTTCGTCCGTTCACCGCCACCCACACCACGGATGTCGCGCTGTACCGCGGGCTGAACGAGCTGTATGAGGTGCTGGTGGACAACCACGCCGAACACCTGCACAAGCAGAGTGCGGTGGTGAGTTTTTTCACCGAGGTGCAACAACGCCTTAACCCGTCGGAGACCCCGGTGCGCGAGGTCAATCACAAGCTGGAGCGGGCCGCCGACTATATCCGCGAACATTGCACCGAGGCCCTGAAGCTCGAAGACATTTGCCAGGCGGCTGAACTGTCGCCGTCGTACCTGATTCGTGCGTTCAAGCAGTATTACGGCATGACGCCCCACGCATTCCTGGTCAATCGCCGTATTCAGTTTGCCCGCACCCAGTTGCGCAGCGGCCAGTTGATCGCCGACGTCGCACTGGCGGCCGGCTTTTCTGATCAGGCGCATTTCCAGCGCACGTTCAAACAGCACCTGGCGGCGACGCCCGGGCAATATCGCGGCTGAATCAGGCCAGCAGCAGATACCCCACGCTGGCCACCAACAAGGCGGCCATCGAGCGATTGAACAGGCGCATGCCCTGGGGATTGCTCAGGTAGCGGCGCAGGAACGTCCCGGCGTACGCCCAGCACGCCACCGACAAGTAGCAAATCACCAAGTAGATCGTCGCAAACAGCCAGACTTGCTGCGCATCGCCATCGGCGACAAACAGCCCCATGCCTGCCACACACGCCAGCCAGGCCTTGGGGTTGAGCCATTGCATGATCGCCCCATAGAGCATCGACGGCGCCGCGGCCGTGCCTTCAGCGTCCAGGCGCCCATCGTCCACTGCCAGCTTCCAGGCCATGTACAACAGGAACGCCACCCCGCCCCATTGAATCAGTTGGGTCAGCAGCGGCCAGCGCACCAGCACCTCATGCAGCCCCAGGCCGATCAACACCAGCAGCAAGGTGAATCCCAACGCGGCTCCAGCCACGTGCTTTTGACTGGCGGCAAACCCAAAGCGCGCCCCCGAACTGATGGCCACCACATTCACCGGTCCCGGCGTGATGGAAGTGGCCAAAGCGAAAGCGGCCATGGAAATGATCAAGCTCATTGCAATTCCTTTTTGTTGTGCGGGTATGAGCTGAACCTTAAGGAGAAGATGGATCGCGGTATTGAAGAAAATGCCCCTGCCGGGAATGACCGAAAAAACCATCAGTTGAAACCCTTAGCCCACCCGCTGCAAAAGACAAATTTATTCCATTGATATAACTGTATTTTTCTCTTTCCAAAGGGCGTTTTTGATAGGAAAAAATGCGTGTTTCCCAAGGTAGGCACGGTGCTAGAGTCGAGCGCACATCTGGCCGGATGACCTCAACCTGCTCACAAAAAAGGAATCGCCATGTCACGTCGCTTATTGGCAGCTGCCTGCCTGTTGCTGTCCTTCTCCGGGGTTCAGGCCGCGGAACGCTGGGAAACCCTTCCGCCCACCCCGGCGCCGATTGCGGGGGCCAAAACCGGCTATGCCGCCGTCAATGGCATCAAGGTCTACTACACCAAGACAGGGCATGGTTCGCCGGTGATCCTGCTGCACGGTGGCCTGTCCAATTCCGATTACTGGGGCAACCAGGTCAAGGCGCTGGCTGCCAAACACACGGTCATCAGCCTCGACAGCCGTGGCCACGGGCGCAGTTCCCGGGACGAGAACCCCTTCGGTTACGACTTGATGGCCGATGATGTGGTCGCCGTACTCGACAGCCTGAAAATCCCCCGTGCCGATATCGTCGGCTGGAGCGACGGCGCAATCATCGGTATCGATCTTGCCCTGCGCCATCCCGACCGTATCGGCAAGGTGTTTGCCTTTGCCGCCAACACCCAGACCTCCGGGGTCAAGGATGGCGTAGAGAAAAATCCGACCTTCGCCGCCTTCATCGAGCGCGCCGGCAAGGAGTACGCCAGGCACTCGCCGACGCCAAAAGAGTACGACGCCTTCGTCGAGCAGATCAGCCATATGTGGGCCAGCCAACCCAACTGGACCGACGCGCAACTGGCGTCCATCAAGACTCCGATCCTGATTGTCGACGGCGACCACGATGAGGCGATCAAGCGAGAACACACCGAATACATCGCGGCGACCATTCCGGGAGCGGGCCTGCTGATTCTGCCGAACACCAGCCACTTCGCATTCCTGCAGGACCCGACGCTGTTCAATGCCGCGCTGCTGGACTTCCTGGACAGCAAATAGCCCCGCCTACTCTCCTGTCATCCGCTCCAGGCTGTTGCTCAAGTGCAACAGCATGGCGGCCCGGGCCGCGTCCGGGTCCTGGCGGCGGATGGCTTTCAGGATCGCCTCGTGCTCAAGGTTCGCCAGGCGCCCCAGTTCCATCAGGTCCGCGTCGCCGCGTTCCTCGGCATTGATCCGGGTGCGTGGGATTACCGAGTGGCCCAGGTGATAAATCACGTCGGTGAAATAGGTATTGCCGGTGGCCTGGGCGATCAGGCGATGGAAGCGCACGTCAGGCTCAACGGCACTGTCGTTGTTGGCCAGCGAGTCCTGGTAATCATCCAGTGCCTGGCGCATCTGCTGCAGTTGTTCATCGGTACGGCGCAAGGCTGCCAGGGCGGCTGCCTGGGTTTCCAGGCCCATGCGCAGTTCAAGAATGCCGCGCACGCTGGCGGCGGTGTCGTGGGTCAGGTGCAGGCCGTGGCGCTCGTCGCGCTCCAGCACAAAGGTGCCGACACCGTGGCGGGTTTCCACCAGCCCGGCGGCCTGCAATTTGGAAAGCGCTTCGCGCACCACCGTGCGGCTGACGCCGTACTCGCCCACGATGGCCGACTCCGACGGCAGCTTTTCACCCGGCGCCATCTGCCCCAGGAGAATCTGCTGGGTCAGCGCGGTGACGATGTCGTGGGCAAGGCCCGGGGAGCGCTTGCGATGAGGTGCCGAGCTGGGGTTTTGCATCAGGAATTCCGTTCTGGGGCGCTTGGCAATACTAGCATTCTTAGACGAGCCAACTTGTATGACAACAAACTAATACCTGTAGGAGCGAACCTGCCCGCGAAAAACCCCGTCGCAGCGCAAACATTGCACAAAACCGCGCAATCTTTGACGATTTTCGCGAGCAAGCTCGCTCCTACAGAGGGTTGCCATCTTTGAAAATGCAGTTGTATGATGTCTATCAAGTTGTCTGACATCTCTGGCAACCCAAATACGTCCCCGCACAACAATAATCAGTGGGAGTTTGACCTCGTGACCCCTTCCAGCCCTGCGACAGCTGCGCCTGCCACCGACCCGGTCCTGGCCCGCGCGATCAAGAAGGTGAAGAGCCATGTGCTCCCACTGTTCGTGATCATGTTCATCGTCAACTACATCGACCGCGTCAACATCGGCTTTGTGCGTACCCATATGGAGCACGACCTGGGCATTGGTGCGGCCGCCTACGGCTTCGGCGCCGGGTTGTTTTTCATCGGCTACGCGCTGTTCGAAGTGCCGTCCAACATGCTCCTGCAAAAAGTCGGCGCGCGCATCTGGCTGACCCGCATCATGTTCACCTGGGGCATCACCGCCACATTGATGGCCTTCATCCAGAACGAAACCCACTTCTACATCCTGCGCTTTCTGCTGGGCGTGGCCGAAGCCGGCTTCTTTCCCGGGGTGATCTACTACTTCACCCGCTGGCTGCCCGGCGTCGAACGCGGCAAGGCGATTGCAATCTTCCTCAGCGGCTCGGCCCTCGCCTCGCTGATCTCCGGCCCCTTGTCCGGCGTGCTGCTGCAAATCACCGGGCTGGGCCTGCATGGCTGGCAGTGGATGTACATCATCGAAGGCATGGCGTCGGTGCTGCTGTGCTTTTTCGTGTGGTTCTGGCTGGACTCCAAGCCCCACGACGCCAAGTGGCTCAGCCTTGAAGAAAAGGATGCGCTGGTGGGCGAGATCGACCGCGAACAGCGCGAGCGTGACGCCGCCACCACGGTCAAGCCGACCCTGGGCAAGCTGCTCAAGGACCGTCAGATCATGCTGTTCTGCGCCCTGTATTTCTGCATCCAACTGACGATCTATGCCGCCACTTTCTGGTTGCCGAGCATCATCAAAAAGATGGGTGACCTGAGCGACATCCAGGTGGGTTTCTACAACTCCATACCGTGGTTGATCTCGATCATCGCGATGTACGCCTTCGCGGCACTGGCGGGCAAATTCAAGTTCCAGCAAGCATGGGTCGCTGCGGCACTGTTGATCGCCGCCGTCGGCATGTTCCTCTCCACGACCGGCGGGCCGATCTTTGCCTTTATCGCCATCTGCTTCGCGGCGATCGGCTTCAAGTCGGCGTCCTCGCTGTTCTGGCCGATTCCCCAGGGTTACCTGGATGCACGCATCGCCGCGGCGGTGATCGCATTGATCAACTCCATCGGCAACCTCGGCGGGTTTGTCGCGCCCACCACCTTTGGTTTCCTGGAACAGACCACCGGCTCGATCCAGGGCGGTTTGTATGGCCTGGCGGGCACTTCGATCCTTGCGGCCATCCTGGTGTTTTTCGCCAGGACACTGCCCGGCCCGACCACCAGCAGCGTGCTGCAACCCGCCCCCGTCTTGAGCAAATAAGGACTACACGATGAACACAGAACACCAGCACCACGCCAACAGCGCCCCGGTCGTTACCGGCCTGCAAGTCATCCCGGTGGCCGGCCACGACAGCATGCTGCTCAACCTCAGCGGCGCCCACGGGCCGTTTTTCACGCGCAATATCGTGATCCTTACCGACAGCGCCGGCCGTACCGGCGTCGGTGAGGTACCCGGCGGCGAACGCATCCGCGAGACCCTGGAAGACGCCCGCAGCCTGGTGATCGGCAAGCCCATCGGCCAGTACCAGAGCATTCTCAACGCCATGCGCCAGACCTTCGCCGCGCGGGATTCGGCGGGCCGGGGTTTGCAGACGTTTGACCTGCGCATCACCATCCATGCCGTCACGGCGATGGAAGCGGCACTCCTGGATTTGCTCGGCCAATTCCTCGAAGTCCCGGTCGCGGCCCTTCTCGGCGAAGGCCAGCAGCGCGACGCGGTGAAGATGCTCGGCTACCTGTTCTACATCGGTGATCGCCAGCAAACCGACCTGGCCTATCGCAGTGAAGACGATGCCGAAGACTGGTTCCGCCTGCGTCATGAACAGGCCATGACGCCCGAAGCCATCGTGCGTCTGGCAGAGGCGGCCAAGGCGCAATACGGCTTCAATGACTTCAAGCTCAAAGGCGGCGTACTGCGCGGCGGCGACGAAATCGAGGCGGTGACTGCACTGGCCGAACGCTTCCCCGATGCGCGCATCACCCTGGACCCCAACGGCGCCTGGTCGCTGAAAGAAGCCATCGCCCTGTGCCGCGACCAGCATCATGTGCTGGCCTATGCCGAAGACCCTTGCGGCGCGGAAAACGGTTACTCCGGGCGCGAAGTCATGGCCGAATTCCGCCGTGCCACCGGGCTGCCCACCGCCACCAACATGATCGCCACCGACTGGCGGGAAATGGGGCATGCGATCCAGTTGCAGTCCGTGGATATTCCCCTGGCCGACCCGCACTTCTGGACCATGCAGGGCTCGGTGCGCGTGGCGCAGATGTGCCACGAATGGGGCCTGACCTGGGGCTCGCACTCCAATAATCACTTCGACATTTCCCTGGCGATGTTCACCCAGGTGGCCGCCGCCGCGCCGGGGGAAATCACGGCCATCGACACCCACTGGATCTGGCAGGACGGCCAGCGGTTGACCAAGGCTCCGCTGAAGATTGTCGACGGCCACATCAAGGTGCCGGCCAAACCGGGCCTGGGCGTGGACATCGACATGGACGCCGTGGCCCACGCCCATGAACTGTACAAAGGCATGGGCCTGGGTGCGCGCAATGACAGCGTGGCGATGCAGTTCATGATTCCGGGCTGGACGTTCGATAACAAGCGGCCGTGCCTGGTGCGCTGACCTCAGCTGAAGATCATCGAAAAGTGCGCGCCCACCCCGGCGCGCACACCCTCGCCGACCGCCAGCGCCACCGAGCCGCCGGCCAGGTTGGCATCGCCGCAGGCAAACACACCGGGCACGGTGGTCTGGCGCGTCTCGTTGGTCAGCAGGTAGGGCCCGGTCGGCCCTTCGACAAACTCACAGCCCAACTGCTCGGCCAATGGGCTGGCCATGCGCGTACGGGACAGGGTGAAAATACCGTCCAGCGCGATCATCCGCCCGTCTGCCAATTCCACATCCGCCCGCTCACCGACAATCCGCCGCACCGCCGAGCTTTCGACGCTGACCCCGCGCCGATCCAGTTGCGCCTGCTGCTCGGCATCCGGCACAAATGCGCCGTTGGTAAAGAGCGTGGTGGCGCCCCAGTCCGGCAGCAGCATGGCGTGATGCATGGCCAGCGGCGACGTCGCCAGCACGCCGATGCGGCCTTGATCCAGTTCATAGCCGTGGCAATACGGGCAATGGAACACATGCTTGCCCCAGCGCTCCTTCAACCCCTCGACCTCGGGTAACTCATCCACCACGCCGGTAGCGAGAATCAAGCGTTTAGCGTTGAACTCACCCTTGCAACGGGTTTTCACCACGAAGCCATCCTGGTTTCGAGTCGCTTCAACGGCGGTGTCCTGCACCCAGGTCACCGTCGGATATTCCATCAACTGCCCTCGCCCTTCGGCAGCGATCAGCTCCGGCGGCTGGCCATCCTGGCTGAGGAAACCGTGGGAAGTGGCCGCAAACCGGTTGCGCCGCTGCCCGGCGTCAATCACCAGCACCTTGCGCCGAGCCCGCGCCAGTTGCAGCCCGGCGGACATTCCGGCGTAGCTGCCGCCGACGATAATCACGTCGTAAACCATGAAGATGACCTCTCTGGTGGCCCTTGCATCGGTTGCCGGGCACTCACGACACACCATAAGTTACATAAAAATACCTCGTCAAGCGTCTCGCAACTCCAATCGTTACGAACGATACTTTCGGGCAGGAACTCCAGAGGCTTGCAGATGAGAAACGACACCCGGCTTTCGCGCATGCTCCATGTGCTGATCCACATGAGCCGCCACGAGGAACGCGCCACCTCGGAGACCATCGCGCAGATGCTTGGTACCAACGCGGTGGTGGTACGCCGCACCCTGGGCCTGCTCAAGGAGAAAGGTTATGTGCGTTCGGAAAAAGGCCATCAGGGTGGCTGGATGCTGGGCAAGCCGCTGAGTGAAATCACCCTGCTGGACATCCACAATGCCCTTGGCACGTCGTCGATCTTTGCCGTCGGCCTGTCCACCGATCATCCGCAATGCCTGGTGGAACAGGCCGTCAATGCGGCGCTGAACCAGGCGTTTGACGATGCCCAGGCGTTGCTGCTGCAGCGTTTGGGAGAGGTGACGCTGGCACAGTTGGCGGATGATTTTGACGAGCGCTATCGGGTGGCGATAACGCCCGCACCCTGTGCGTGATGCACGCGACGCCCTAAGCGCCGCCCACCGAGCGCCACGCTGCCTCGGCCAGGGTTTCCCGGTACACCCGAGGGCTACTGGCCGAGCGCCCGGCCAGCCAGGCACGGCAGTAGCTGTCGGCCTGGCCGATGATCAGTGATGGCAAGAGTTCGGCGGGCACCTGGCTGAGCTGATCACCCCGTCCAGGCAGCATCATCCACTCCTTCAGCATCGCGTTGCGCGCCTGATTGCGGCTTTCCAGTTCAGCGGCGAACGGGCCCTTGGTCACCGCGAAATGCGCGTGGTACTGGAAGCGCGCCCACTGCGGTTCGCTGTCCACCCAATCGACATAGCTGTGGACCAGTGCGTACACCCCCTCCTTCGCCGTTTTGGCCGATTCAAGGTAGCGCCCACGCAATTCGGCCTGATCCTCCAGCGCGGTAAAAAACAGCGCGGCGACCAGGCCTTCCTTGTTGCCGAAGTGATGATAAATGGCGCCGACGCTGGTATCGCAGCGCGCGCGGATCATCTCGATGGTGGTGGCTTCAAGGCCCTGCTCGTTGAACAGGTCCAGGGCTGCCTTGAAAATATCGCGCTTCAATTCGGCCCTTCGGCCAGGGAAGCAACGCTGAAGCAGATCCGGGGTTTGCATGCTGAACAGGAACTCGGTCAGTGAAGAAGAACAAGCCCGGGCAGCTTGACAGATTTCCCATGGGCAGAATACTGTTCCGCTACAGAACATTATTCTGTAACGGAACAATATTCCGTAAAATTCATTTAATCAGCGAGGCAGCACCATGAGTCAGGCCCTGAGCATGTTCAACAGCGTTGGCCCCGAAGCGTTCAGCAAACTGGCGTGCCAGATGGCGCCCTACTTCAGCACCATCAATCCGTTGATGACCCAGTTGCGTCCGGGGTTTGCCTCGGTGGAAGTGCCGTTCAGTAAGGCCATCACCAACCACCTGGGCACGGTGCACGCCATTGCCATGTGCAACGCTGCGGAGTTGGCGGCGGGTACCATGACGGACGTTTCCGTGCCGGCGGGTGCGCGGTGGATTCCCAAGGGGATGACGGTGGAGTATCTGGCCAAGGCCAAGAGCAGCGTGACGGCGACGGCCAATGGCGAAGGTATCGACTGGCAAACGGCGGGTGACAAAGTGGTGCCGGTGGAGATGCTGGATGCGGAGGGGAAATTGGTGTTTACCGCGCGGATTATCATGAATGTGAAATTGGGGTGATGGGGTTGGGGGCATATCCGTTGCTGCGGTTATGGCCGCTATTGGGTTGCGCTCTCACAGCGGCCTACCAGCCGGCTTGAGTGGGGTGAAGCAACCGCAAAATCAAAGGCGGACATAGTCCAAATGTGGGAGCGGGCTTGCTCGCGAAGGTCGTTAACGATGACGTGGGTATCCTGATTCAACGTGGCGCTCTCAGGTTTTTCGCGAGCAAGCCCGCTCCCACATAAAGCGGCGGAGGCAGCTCCCTTTACTTACTTCGGGCTGGGCCGGCATTCCGGCTTTTCCAAAGTGACTCGCTGTAAGAGCGAAACCATAAGCCGCCGTTACCTGAATAACGGATATACCTCCCCAAAAAGCTACCCCCCACAATTCCCACCAATCACCTCCCCCGCAAACGCCTTACGCACAAACGGCGTCGAGTCCACGAGCGAACCATTGACCGTAGCGGAGTGATCCAGCTCAGGATAAAAATGCCATTCAATCCGGTCCCCGACCTTGCACGCATCCCTGACCAGCGCCTTTTGCCCAGGCACAAACACATCCTGATCCCGCCCCCCCGTACCGACAAAAACCGGAATATCCGTCTTCAACGTCGGATACGCCGACTCACGATAAACCTTGTCGAGCGCCTCTTTCGGCGACCGCTTGAAACTGTCATTGAAGCTGAGCCCATCAGCCATCACCCGCTGCTCAATGGCATGCAAACAATCCCGCCGGCTGCTCTCAAACGCAGGCACTGCACGCTCGCTCAAGTAATCCGCAGCCACAAACCCAGGATCAAACAACGTGACAGTACTCAGCCGCAGCAAGTTATAGGCAAAGGTCGGCACCACCGAACTGCGGGCCTTTTCCAACTCGGCACTGTCTCCCGTTTTATGGGTGGCCGCGTAAGGCGTACCGGTCGCCACCACCCCCACGATATCCAACTCGGGCGCATAGTCTTTCGCATAGACCGCCGTGGCAAACGCAGCACGGCCACCCTGTGACTGCCCGAACACCACCACACGTTTGGACAGTTCGAAACCACCCGCCCCTACCGCGCGAATGCTGTCGAGCACCCCATAGGCCAGCAGGCTGGTCAAACCATACGGATGCAGGCCAGGCGTCCCAAGCCCCTGGTAATCGGTAGCGACAATCGCGTAGCTCTGAGCCAGCCAATAATTGAGATAGCGCGTATCCCGAGGGCTGCGACCGGCGAACGACGGCGCGCAGATATCGGCACT
Source organism: Pseudomonas sp. F9001 (assembly GCF_013385435.1). Taxonomy (NCBI): domain Bacteria; kingdom Pseudomonadati; phylum Pseudomonadota; class Gammaproteobacteria; order Pseudomonadales; family Pseudomonadaceae; genus Pseudomonas; species Pseudomonas sp. F9001. The sequence goes on along the minus strand of NZ_JACAPX010000011.1, from coordinate 284,733 downwards.
CCCCACCGTGCCGTGGGCCCACGCCATCAGGGGCCAGCCACCCGGCGGCGGTGTGCCCTTGGGCAGGAACAGCGCACCGGAAACGACAATCCGTTTATGGGTATCGAGACCGTCGGTGGACGTGTACAGGATGCGAATATTCTGCCCCGCCTCGGCCAGGCTTTGCTTTTCGGTCAACGGCTCGCTGCGCAGCATCCGCCCGGGTGACGCGGGCACCTTGTCCGCCCAGGTATAGAACGCGGGAACACCACCATCACCGACGGGCGTTTGCGCAGCACTCACACCACTGCATCCCGCCAGCAACACCGCCAGCGCAAGCGATAACCGACGCGACATCACCAGCCCTCTTTCAACATCCGCAATTCAAGGTACTGCAACAACATGATGGTCTTGCCGTCGACGATCTCGGCACTGTCCACCATACCCAGGGCCTCCTCGAATCCCAACTCCAGCACTTCGATATCCTCACCTTCATCCTCCAGCCCGCCGCCATCACTGACTCGGTCGCCAGGCTGATATTCGCCGATGAAAAAGTGAATGCGCTCGGTCACCGAGCCCGGGCTCATGAAGGCCGAATAGATCTTTTCTACATGGCCCACACGGTAGCCCGTCTCTTCTTCCGCCTCCAGGCGAATGCGTTCCTCGGGGCTGGCGTTGTCCAGCAGGCCGGCGGCAGACTCGATCAGGTAACCGTGGTAGCCGTTAACGTAGGTAGGCATGCGGAACTGGCGAATCAGCAACACCGTGCGCCGCTCGCGGTTGTACAGCAGGATCGTCGCGCCATTGCCCCGGTCATAGATCTCGCGGGTCTGGGACTGCCAACTGCCGTCGCGGCGGCGCAGGTCAAAGGTGTACTTTTTCAGCACATACCAATTATCCGAGAGCAGTTCTTCGGCGTGGATGCGGACGGGACTGTTTTCCATGGCAGGACCTTTTTGTCTTGTGTTATTCAGCATGTCGTGCAAAATCGTGCACAGTCAAGAAAAAACGTGCAGGAAGCTTCCGATGCTGACCCAACAACGTAAACAACACCTGCTGGATACGCTGCACCGCGACGGCCGGCTGATTGCCAAGGAGTTGAGCCAGGCACTGGAGGTTTCCGAGGACACGATTCGGCGTGACCTGCGGGAAATGGCCAAGGAAGGTTTGCTGCTGCGGGTGCACGGCGGCGCCTTGCCGGCATCCCCCGCGATGGCTGATTTTTCGGTACGGGAACACTTGGTACCCGAGGAAAAAATCGCCATTGGCCGGACGGCTGCACAACTTGTGCAGCCCGGCCAAGTGGTGTTTATCGATGGCGGTACCACGTGCCTGCAACTGGCCCATCACTTGCCGGCGGACCTGAATGCCACCGTGGTCACCCACAGTCCGTCGATTGCCATGGCCCTGGTGGATCATCCGCAGATTGAAGTGATCATGCTCGGCGGGCGGCTGTTTCGCCACTCACTGGTGGGGGTGGGGGCGGCTACGCTGGAGGCCATCGGCCGGGTAAATGCCGACCTGTATTTCATGGGGGTGTGCAGCGTGCACCCGAATGCCGGCCTGTCTACCGGCGATTATGAAGAGGCAGTGGTCAAGCGCGCGTTGTGTCACGCGGCCGCAGAAACCATCGTGCTGGCCACCTCGGAAAAGCTCAACACCGCGTCGCCCTACCAGGTGGTGGAGCTTACACACGTCAGCGCGATCGTCGCATTGGCCAGTACGCCGCGTGCCCTGCTGCAACCCTACGAAGCTCAGGGCCTGACGCTTTACCTGGCGTGACCGTCAACAGTCCTTGATGGCTTGCCATGACGCGGCGACTTGCGCAGCGTCCGAGGCGTTGACCCGCGCCAGGTCAACCGGATACTCGACCCCCGGATTTTCAGCGAACCGCGTGGCGGTGAACTGACCGTTGCTGGCACGCAGGATATAGCCGCTGTCCTGGCACGCTGCCGAAGCCAGGAAGATCACCCCAGGCGTGACCCATTCCGGCTTGAGGTTGTTCGGCTCGCCGGTCACGCCCCACATGCGGGTCTTGGCCACGGGTGAGATGGCATTGACCAGGATCCCGGCCTCCGCCCCTTCCCCGCTCAAGGCATTCATGATCCCCAGTTGCGCCATCTTCCCCGCGCTGTAGGCCGCCAGGCCCGGCTGGACGTAGCGCGTATACATCGCACGGTCGGAGGTGGTCAGCACAATGCGGGGTGCGGCAGATCGCGTGAGGTGCTGCCACGCGTGTTTGCACAGCCAGATCGGTGCATAGACATTGACGTCCATGGCCCGCCGGATGAAAGCCTCGTCGGCGGCCTCGATGGGCTGATAGCCGACCCAGCCAGCATTGTGGATCAGGATATCGAGCTGCCCGAAATGCGTGATGGCGCACTCGATCAGCGCTCGACACCCCGCTTCGCCGGACAGGTCACCCGCGTGGCCAACCACCCGCAGGCCTTCACCCTCCAGCGCCAGCGCGGCCGCCTGTACCACCTGGGGATCAGCCCCATCGCCGAGGGTGTCGGCACCGATATCACTGATTACCACCTGCGCGCCGAGTCGCGCCAACTCGCGCGCATAGCTGAACCCCAAGCCACGGGCGGCACCGGTCACGATTGCGGTTTTACCTGTAAAGTCCATCGTCGCGTTCTCCTGATAGGCACTCCACCCTAACAACCCGTGGCCGTCCTGTTTAATACTGAAAAACAGCGATATTGATACCTGCGCCGTATCAAGCCCCACACCGCCATCTACCTGAAGGAACAGCCCAGATGATCGAAACCCGCCTGTTGCGCCAGTTCGTTGCCGTTGCCGAAGCGCTGCACTTTCACCAGGCCGCGGAGCGCCTGCATATGGCGCAGCCAGCGTTGAGCCAGGCGATCAATCGCCTGGAGGCAAAGTTGGGGTTTGCCCTGCTGCATCGTGACCGTCGTGGCGTGAAGCTGCTGCCAGCCGGGGCGGCGTTTCTTCAGACGGCCTACACCGTCCTCGGGCAATTGCAGCAAGGCATTGAGCAAGCCCGGCAGGTGTCCCAGGGAACCGCCGGCACGCTCACCATCACCTCGGTGTCGATCACCGGCTATCCGTGGTTGCTGGATACCCTCAGGCAGTTTCGCCTGGCGTTCCCCAGGGTTCAGTTGGTGATCAAGGAAATGCCCTCTGCCAACCAGGCCAAGGCCTTGTTGAGTGGTGATACCGATATCGCTTTTTTGCGCTACCTGCCAGGCCAGGCAGATAACATCGAATCCCGGCTGCTGCTGGATGAACCGATCCTGCTGGCGCTGCCCGCAGACCATCCGAATGCGGATGACGTCGCTATCGAGCTGAAGGACTTTGCCGGTGCCGATTTTGTGTTCACGCCCCAGGCATTGGGCAGTGGCTATCACCACCAGTTGATCGCTTTATGCGAGGCCGCGGGCTTCTCTCCAAGGGTGGTCCAGGAAGCCGATCAATTACCCACCCTGATTGGCCTGGTGGCGTGCGGGTTTGGTGTGGCGCTGGTGCCGCAGTCCATTGCCCGTTCGATGCCCCGTGACAAAGTGGCGTTTGTGCCCCTCACCGCCGCGTCCTCCAGCATCGGGCTCTACCTAAACTGGAACACCAGCCATTCTTCCCCCTTGGCCGGGCACTTCTTTTCTCTGCTGGACGAGGCGATGTAATACTTTGCAAGCAATGTCCGGTGACGACCGTCTGAATATTTCCTGCGCGGCCAGGGCATCTGTTAAAACCCGTGCTTCGCCTGTGTCCTGGAACCTTCATGTCTTCACGTTTTCTGTCCCGTCTCGGCCTGCGCTGGTTTCCCCTGCTGTGCATGGCCGCCCTGATCATCGGCCTGCCCGTGGGTTGCGCCGTGCTGCAACACAAGGAACGCGAGTTGCTGTTTCGCGTGGAGCCAGGCACTGCCAGCTGGTACAGCGGGTTGCCGCGTGATGTGCAGGAATTCGACCTGAAACCCGCGAGTTTCAAGGCAGGGCAGAATATTCATGGCTGGTGGTGGCCAGCGGCACAGAAGGACGCGCCGGCAATTCTCTACCTGCACGGCGTGCGCTGGAACCTCACTGGCCAACTGTTTCGCATCGAACAGCTGCGGGCCCTGGGCTTTTCCGTACTGGCCATCGACTACCGCGGCTTCGGCCAGAGTCGAGGCGACCTGCCGTCGGAAACCAGCGTGTACGAAGACGCGCGCATTGCCTGGGAACGCTTCCAGGTGCTGCAACCCGATCCTGCCAAGCGCCTCATCTACGGGCACTCCCTGGGTGGCGCGGTGGCCATCGACCTCGCGGTGGAACTGGGCAAGCAGGCAGCGAACAATCAGGTGCCGCCGCCAGTGCGCGGACTGGTCATCGAGTCCACCTTTACCTCCCTGGCAGATGTGGCCACGGCAGTAGCCAATACCTCATTGCCGGTGCGCTGGCTGCTGTCGCAGAAGTTCGATTCCATTGACAAGATCGCTGATATCCACATGCCGCTGCTGGTGGTTCACGGGCTCGCCGATGCCTTCGTGCCACCGCGCTTCAGCCAGCAACTGTTTGACGCCGCCCAACAGCCGAAACACCTGTTGCTGGTACCCGGTGCCACTCATAACGACAGCATGCGACTGGCCGGCAGCAGTTATCGCCAGGCGTTGGACAGCCTGATGCAATCGAAGCGCGCCACTCAGGTTGCCGGGCCCTCCACCGGGCGCCCAAACGACTCGTAAATATGCATTTCGGCACCGGTTTCGCCGGTGCCTGTCAAGGCGCAAAGCCTGCCCATGCTGGCCATAAACAGTGACTGATCAAATATTAACCGCAGGTTAAATCGCCATACCCGCCGGGCTCAAGCGAAGTTATCCACAGAGATACCCACGGTTTTCGTGGACAACTCTTTTTACTTTTTTACGATTTTTTTGCTCAGTAATGCCCTGTTGGAAAGCTTGGCGGCAGCAAAATCTCCTGCATCACCTCGCGAATCGAAACCATGGGGTTTGGTACCGGACCGGGTGTGGTTTTTCCATGGTGCTCAGCTCACTCGGCAGGGCATCACCGACACCCCAACCCATTGCGTTTGCGCCTAATGCTGATTAATCTCGCATAAACACGCATCAACGAGCAAAAACATGCATAACACCCATGCTGCCATCGACCTGCCCTCCCTGCGCAAACAAAAAATCCTGTTGCTGCTGGAGCGCGACGGCAAGGTCACCGCCTCGGAACTGGTCGAACATTTCGCCGTTTCCCAGGACACCATTCGCCGCGACCTTGGCGAACTCGCCTCCGCCGGTCTGCTGCAACGCGTGCATGGAGGTGCGCTGCCACGGCCCAAGGACACCGGCAAGGATTTCTTCACCCGGTTTGGCGAAACCACCGCGACCAAACGCCACCTGGCGCAACTCGCCGCCGATCGCGTGGAGGACGGCCAGATCGTGCTGTTCGACTCCGGTACCACCACCCTGCAAATCGCCCAGTCACTACCGCATTCCATCAAGCTGACCGCCGTCACGCACTCACCGATGATTGCCATCGCGTTGTCCGAACATCCCAATGTGACGGTGATCCTTGCCGGTGGCCAACTCAACCCGGTGACCATGGCCGCCAGCGGGCATGAAGCATTGCGGCTGATCCAGGGCATCAAGGCCGACCTGCTGTTCACGGGTGTGTGCGCACTGCATCCACAGGTCGGTATCAGCTCGTTGCACTTCGAGGAAGTGGCGGTGAAACAGGCTATGCTCGACAGCGCCTCCCACGTGGTGGCCGTCACCCTGGCCGATAAGCTGGGCGCCGTGGAGCCATTTGTGGTGGCACCGTGCAGCCGCATTCATACCCTGATTACCGAGTGGCACGTGCCTCCGGGCAGTGTCGAGGCTTATGAATGCCTGGGGCTGGAGGTGATGCAAGTGGATGCCTGAGGGGCGAGCATCGCTTGAAGGGCAAGCGCATCGACCAGCGCATGACCGCTGGCCGTATTATCGAAAATACACCAGGTCGGAATGCCCTCCTCCAGGGAGGCTCTCAATACCTCGGCCAGCGCGCACAAACGCTCGGCTTCGTAAGCGCTGTGATAAATACGCGGCGAACCATGCAGGCGCCAATAACGCACACCTTGCCAGCCTTTCGGTGCATCCCCATCAGCGATCACCGGCGGGTCGGCGGCGACCCGTCCTATCTGGTAATCCTGCAAAAGCCCGTCGGCCTGCACCCAGCTGGCGTGCCGCGGCTCAAGCACCACAGGCCCAGGGAAGCGTTGACGCAAGGCTGTGAAAAAGCCGCCGGCAATGATCGGGTCGTAGCTTAAAGAAGGCGGCAATTGCACCAGCAGGCAGCCCAGGCGGTCGCCCAATTGCAAGCACTGTGCAAGGAACTCATCCAATGCCGTATCGCAGTCACGCAGACGTAATTCATGGGTGATGTGCCGTGGCACCTTGACCGAAAAACCAAAGCCCGACGGCACTGACTGCGCCCATCGTGCGTAGGTCTGCGGGCGATGGGGGCGGTAGAAGGAGCTGTTGATTTCAACCGCATTCAAGCACGCGGCATAACGTTGCAGATGAGTGCCCTGCCGGGGAAATCTTGGCCATTGCTCACGAGGCAGGCTCCAACCGGCACAACCGAGAAAAATCGGCATCAAAACAACACCGACGCCGCATCCCTCATGAAAATCTCCACCGTCTTCGGCCCGACGCCCTCGAACGCATTCAAGCGTTTTTCAAACTCCCCACGGTCGGCACTGGCATCGTGGATATGGCTGATCCTGCCCGCGTACTCCGCATTCAACTTGCTGCTGAGGTCGAGCAGGCGCTGCGCGGTGCTTTCGTCGTAACGCACGTAATGCGCCTCACCGAGCATGGCCACCAGTTCGCGAGAGGTGCAGTGTTGCAGTTTGCGCGGGGTGTCCCGGCCATGCTTCACCACAATCACCTGATAGGCCTGCGCCGCGATCTGCGCCTGAATGCGCTTGCCCATCAAGAAGCTGGCGATAAACCACTTGAACAAGGCGTTGTCATCGCCGGGTGTGAGCTCAATACCCAGCTCACCGGCGCTGATGGATCGGCCCATGACTGCCTCCGTTATTCACTGGCCCAGCTTGCGCTCGGCCTTGGCGGCTTGCTCGTTGATCTGGTCGGTTTGCCGTTGTGTGTCCTTGATGGACGTCGGCGTGATCACCTTATCAACGGTTTCAGTCTTGGGGTTTGGGCGCTGCAAGGAACTGTCCTTCTCGTCAAGCTGGCGACCTTTCTGCGCCTGTTCGGAGCTGATTGCATTGGGGGTTTTGTCAGTGGTTTTTTCAGTGCCCATGGTGATTCTCCTGCTGTTAAAAGATCAGGCTCCAGCGCGGAGCCGTTATGCAGCAGAGCCCATGATTTTTTGATAGTTCAAGGAAATTGCGTGGGCTGCGGCCCGGAGAAATAAGCGCAAATTAATTTAAACCTTTTGCTCAGGCACCCGCTCAACAGTCAGGTAACGGCATCGCGCCACTCTTCAGGAGAAGCATCATGAAGCACTTGCTGATGAAACAAATGGGACTGACCTTCGCGCTGGCCGCGGGCTCGATGGGTGTGGCCATGGCCGCCACTTCCAATGACTTCGTTGACGCCGCAGCCCAGGGCGGCATCACCGAAGTAGAAGCCGGCAAACTGGCGCTGGAAAAGAGCGGTGCCGCTGATATCAAGGCGTTTGCCCAGCACATGATCACCGACCACACCAAGGCCAACCAGGAGCTGACGGCCCTGGCGACGAAGCTCGACATCAAGGTGCCTGACGATGCCAGCCTCACCGACAAGGCCAAGAAAATGATCCTGGAAATCCGTGAAGAGTCCTTTGACAAGGCTTACGCCGACAACCAGGTAAAGGCCCACGAAGACACCGTGGCCCTGTTCAAAAAAGAAGCCGCCTCCTCGGATAACGCCGAACTGAAGGCTTTTGCCGAGAAGACCCTGCCGACTCTCGAAACCCATCTGAAGATGGCCAAGGAGTTGCAGTCCCAGCACGCCAATTAATCATTGACCCACTCAGGAGACACTCGACCATGAGTTCGCAACTGCACGGCAAGAAGATTCTGATCATCACCTCCAACACCGGTATCGAGCGCGACGAGTTGCTCAAGCCGCTGGAAGCCCTGCGTGGTTTCGGCGCCACGGTGACCCACGGTTCCAGCAAAGGTGGCAGCACCCAGACCTTTCTCAAGGACACCGAGAAAGACAGGACGGTAGAGTCCGACGCCAAGCTCTCGGACCTGCACGGCAGTGACTTCGATGCACTGGTCATCCCCGGGGGCACCGTCAATGCCGACACCCTGCGCCAGGACGCCGATGCACTGCGGCTGATCAACGACTTCGTCAAGGCCGGGAAAACCGTAGCCGCCATCTGCCATGGCCCTTGGGCCCTGATTGATGCCGGCGTGATCGGCGGCAAGACCCTCACCTCCTACAAAAGCGTGCGCACTGACCTGGTCAATGCCGGCGCAGCAAACTGGGTGGATACGCAGGTGAAGGAATGCCCGGCCAATGGCTGGACCCTGATAACCTCGCGCACGCCCGACGATTTGCCGGCGTTCAATGAGGCCATTGCCAAGACACTGGCGGCCTGACGCCCGCCAATGCAAACAGGCGCCCTCGGGCGCCTGTTTTTTTTCGATTCTGTCTTAGCCTTTGCCATGCTCAGTGGCATGTGTCGCCCGGTTCACACCCTTGGGTCCAAACAGCGCCCAGAGGATCAGCCCCAACAGCGGCATGAAGATCAGTACCACCAGCCATAAACCCTTGGTCTCCCAGCCACTGCCACTGCGCAGAACGCTGTTGATCGCCCACAGTTCCAGCAGCACCAGAATCACCGCCAAGCCAATCCAGACATATTCGATTTGCATGATTCATCCTCCTGAGGTCGTATGCGTTAGGTCAAGCAACGCGCCCGAGGGTTCATTAAAATTGCAACGGATGGCTCTCGCCCAACGGTTGCGGCACACGGGCCGTAACCTTCTAGACTCAAACGGACACTACCTTTTACCCCTTGGAGGCCCGGGATGACCGAGCACATCATCCACTTTCACTGCCAGATCGATCAGGGCACCACCGAGCGCTTTCGTGATTGCTGCCTGGACGCGATCGATCAAGGCGCCAGTTCTTTGCTGTTGAACCTGTCGACCACCGGCGGCAGCACCAATTTCGGTTTTACCCTCTACACCTTCCTCAAGTCCCTGCCGGTGCCGCTGTGTGCGATCAATGCGGGCAATATCGAGTCCATGGGCATCATCATGTTCCTGGCGGCAAACCGCCGGATCACCACGCCACACTCGCGCTTCCTGATCCATCCGATGAACTGGTATTTCAACCAGAACTCGGTAGACCACCAGCGCCTGCGGGAATACCTGTCGAGCCTGGACAACGACCTGGCGCGCTACGTGAAAATCTACGAACTGGAAACCGCCAGCGCCGAAACCCACCTGGATATTTTCAAGTGCCTCTCGGCCGAGGAAAAAGTCATCGCCGCCCACGAGTCACTGGCCTACGGGATTGCCCATGAGGTCGAGCAGATCGTGTTTGCCGACGACATCAAGCACTGGAAAGTCAGCGGCGGCTAGGCATTGTTTAATGCATGCAAGCCACCACTCGACCGTGCAACCTGCACGACCAGAGCCGCTTTTTATCACACATAACCTATTGTTTTATAAGCAGATAAATATTTTGTTCAACTTGGTACAACTCATGCTGTAGAGGTCTGCACAGGCGGGCAATTCGACCCGCCCTTTCGCTACCCGTGAGGTGTCACCCATGAATGCCATTGATCTTCTCAAGGCCGACCACGAACGCGTCAAAGCCATCCTGAATCAACTCAGTGAATCAACCGAGCGCGGCGTAAAGAAGCGCACTGAGCTCCTGGCCAAGCTGGAAATGGAAATCAGCCTCCACACCCGCCTTGAGGAAGAAATCCTCTACCCGGCTTTTCGCAAGGCCGGCGGCAAGGATCAGGAAATCATGTACCACGAGGCCAAGGAAGAACATCGCACTGTCGACTCCCTCGTCCTTCCGGACCTGAAGCAGACTTCGCCCTCCACCACCGAGTTTTCCGGCCGGGTGAAAGTCGTCAAGGAACTGTTGGAGCACCATATCGAGGAAGAGGAAAGCGAGATGTTCCCACAGGCCAGGAAGCTGTTGGGCAAGGCCTTGCTGGAAGAGCTGGGCGCGGAGATGGAAGCGATGAAAGCCGCGCACAAGAAAGCACCCGGCGCGAAGCCAATGGCGGCTTGATGTCCATTCGTCGCATGCCTGGAAACTATTTCAAACTTTGAATTGGCTGGAGGATTCCCAATTAGGCAACACCATTGATTCGCTCATCATTGAGGGTTTTCAAAATGGCTAATAGTGGAAAAACTACCCCAGGTGCTGGTCACAAAGACCAGAAAGACACAAACCGTAAAAGCGGCGGCCAGGGTTCAGGCGGCAACTTCGCCAATGACCGCGAGAAGGCTTCTGAAGCGGGCAAAAAAGGCGGGGCTCATAGCCACGCCCCAAGCTCCAAGAAGTCTTGATTGAGGCGTCGCCGAAGCCTGGATGTGCTCCGGGCTTCGGTCCCCATCGCCACGAGGGATTGAGTCATGAAGACCAGCATTTCCCAAAGGATCGTACTCGCCGCCAGCTTGACGCTCGTTCTGTATGCCCCCGCCTACGCAGCCTTCGGCGACAACACCGCCCCCGAGGCGTCCGCCTTGAGCGGCAACAGCGCTCCTGGCTCGGCACTGCCGCCCGGCACCTATCCCAGCAGCCCGTCCGGGGCTGACAGCAGTGGCAACAAGGACGCTGAAACGAAAGCACCTGCGCCGTCTAAAACCGTGAAGAGCACGCGCCATAAAGGCACCTCGACCCAGCATCCCGGTACCAAGACCGGCAAAAAGGCCGTGCCAGAATCGGGCAGTTGACCGATTAGTTCTCGCTGGGGCCGCCGATAAAGTCCAGGCGCAGGTTCATCCACTGCCGAACGATTTCCCGGGCTGCTTGCCTGGCATCAGCAGCAGAGAAGCCGCGCTCGCGTTGCAGCCAGTCACTCGTCGCTTGCCGTGCGGGCTCAATGGCGGCCAGCGCTTGCTGGCGTTGCCTGGCAGGCCACTGTTTATCCGCGCCCCAGTTGCGCAGGGCTGATTCCGGGTCCTGGGACTGCGCTGCGGTGCCTGGCTGGAGAAACAGCCGAGGCGAAGCGGTGGCCTTGAGGGAAAGCGTGTTCCAGTCGGCGTAGCTGGCAAAGCGGATGGTGCCTTCGTTCTGCGATGCAGTGGACAAAGGCGCGGTAAACGAATCGTCCAGCCGCTTCCAGGCCGGCTGTGCAAACAGATCACCCTGTGGGGCACAAATCGGCGCAAAGCTGTCGCGGGTGGAGCCGTACAACGACCCGAACGACTCATATGCAACCTCGCCCTGCCGGCTAAAAACGAAACAGTGCACATACGGGCGTTGGTCGGCGTACATCTCATACTGTTGGCGTTCGATCATCATGCGCAGCAAGGTCAACATCACCCGGTCACGGCTGACAGCAGGATCATTCTGCAGGTCCTGCCAGATCGACCAGGGAAAACTGTCTTCCTTGAGTGCTATGAGAACCTGCTTGCGATTCTCCTCGGCCTCATTCTCCGTAACGCCACTGTCAGGTTCAAAACGCTGCAGGTAGACCAGCCAGGCGGCGGCCAGATCGTTCATCGGGTAGCGCCGAAGCCCTTCAGCTGCCTGGGCCGGATGGTACGGAATACTGGCAATGATTGCGTCAAGGGCTGCGGTGTCTTTGTGGGTGATGGTTCCCACCTCGACCACTCTCTGGCTCAGTTGGGATTGCAGGCAGCCGGGCAATTGTTCGGGGGTACCGGCACACGCGTTGCGAGTCTGCAACCACGTGCGCTGGCCACGGCGCAATTCGTCGCGCTGGTCGGGTGCCAGTTTGGCCATTGCCTGGCTGTAGTACAGGCCCAGCGTAGTGTCGAGTTCGCTTAATTCAGGGCTGGCGCAAATAGCCTTTTCCACCGTGGTGGAGGCCTTTTTACAATCGAAGGACGCGCCACTGGCAGGCATCGCTGCGCCTATCAGCGCGCCAGCGAGCAACAACATTGGGTAGGCAGAATGAATACGGCGGGCCATGGCTTTCCTTGGGTGAGTTCCTTTCAAGGCGCTCATTGTGCCGACGCGATTGCCAATGTCCAGCCTGCCGGCACAGTACTACGAAACACTTGCCATGGAGGGCCGATCAGTTGCCAGCTCACGCTCAATCTGTTCGATGCTCGGCAAGCTGGTTTGCAGCTCTGCAGGCAGTGATTCCACCAGTTGATACTCGGCAACACCAATGGGGCGCGAACTGTCACGCAGAGCGTATTCGGCCACTACTTCGTTCTTGCTCTTGCACAGCAGCAGGCCGATGGTGGGGCTGTCCTGTGGGTGCTTGAGCTGGGCATCTACCGCCGCAAGGTAAAAGCCCAGCTGCCCCAGATGGTCGGGTTTGAATTTACCGGCCTTGAGTTCGATCACCACGTAGCACCTCAGCTTGAGGTGATAAAACAGCAGGTCGACGAAAAACTCCTCGCCCCCTACGTCCAGCAATACTTGCCGTCCCACGAAGGCAAAACCGGCGCCCAGCTCCAGCAGAAAATCGGTGACATGTTTGACCAGGGCGTTTTCGATTTCACGCTCCTGCGCGTCAAGGGACAGGCCCAGGAAGTCGAAACGGTAAGGATCCTTAAGTGATTCGCGAGCCAGGTCGGATTGGGCTTTGGGCAGCAGTCCCTCGAAGTTGCTGACCCCATTGCCGCTGCGCTCCAGCAGGCGACCCTCGATTTGCATCACCAGGACGTTGCGCGACCAGTTGTTTTCGATGGCCTGAGTGGCGTACCAGCGACGGGTTTCTGGGCCGGGCAACTTGTCCAGCAACGCCAGTTGGTGATACCACGGCAATTGTGCAAGCACCCCTTGCACAAATTCCCCGTCCGGCCACGCCTCCGCAAATGCACGCATGTACTTCAGGTTACGCGGCGAAAAACCCTTCATCTCCGGAAATGCTGAACGCAAATCCTGCGCCAGCCGCTCAATCACCTTGGTCCCCCAGCCCTGCCGCGCTTGCCGGGTCAGAATATCCTGGCCGATTTGCCAATACAGCAACACCAGCTCGCGGTTTACCGCCAGGGTGGCGCGCTGCTGGGCGCAGTGGATTCGACTCTTGAGATCGGACAGCCAGTCGCTGTATCCCTCGGGTGGTGTGTTCAGGCTATCGGGGGTCTCACTCATTCCTTTTCCCTCGTGGGTTGGGCAGGCGGTCGATGGTAGCGAGGGGACAATCCGGAATGGGCCAGCAGAATGCTTTCGATACAAATCAACGGGAACCGTACCTTCACGCGGATCAAGGGGTGCCCCAACGTGCGTGCTGTGGTCAAATGGCCCAGTCACTTCCACGGTTATTCCCGATCTATGAACGCCACACCCACCGACGACAGCCAGGCATCCACCGGGGACCGCATCCTGTTCCTGCTCAAGACCCGTGGTCCGCTGAAAACCACGGACCTGGCTGCACTGCTGGAAATCACCTCCGAAGCCGCCCGCCAGCAAATCCAGAAGTTGCAGGTCGCGCAGTTGATCGTCGGTGTATCGGCCCCCATCTCGGGTGCCGGCCGGCCCTCGTTGAAGTGGACATTGACCGAAACCGCCCAAAGCAAATTCCCCGATTCCCACAGCGTACTGACGTTGCACCTGATCGAGTCCATTGAAGGAATTTTTGGCAGCGAAGGCGTGGAAAAAGTCATCGCCAGCATGGAAGCGACGGCCAGGCACGAATACACCCAGGCCTGCTCCGCCGCGTCGACCTTGCGGGAGAAAGTCGAGATCCTGGTACAGATTCGCGAACGCGCCGGGTACATGGCGCAGATGGAGCCGCTGGACGATGGCTGGCTGCTGGTGGAGAACCACTGCCCGATCTGCGTCGCCGCCCGTAAATGCCAGGGGTTCTGCCGCTCGGAACTGCAGATCTTCCAGGCAGCCCTGGGCGATGAGAATGTGGTGGAGCGGCGCGAGCATTTGATTTCCGGGGACCGGCGCTGCGCCTACAGCATCCAGCCCCGCCGCCTGTAAGAAAGAGGCTGCGATGGGCTGCGCAGCAACCGCAATTCCAGCGCCGCAGTGTCCCGGATACACCAACGGTTCAGGATTCACGACCGCTGCGCAGTCCATCGCAGCCTAAGCCTCACGCCGTACTCAAGCCCATTGCAGGAAGGACAGATTCCGGTGTAGTGGCGCAATGCCCACCAATCATATAACCAAGAGAGATCTTGGATAATACGTTGAGCGCTTTGAATTACACAAGCCAATACTTTTTACGGTGCCGTAAACAGCCTAAACCCTGACCCCCAGCATGCCGCTGGTAATGATGATCGTGACTATGGCGCCCATGCCGATCACCAGCCAGGTCAACAGCGAACTGCGTGACTCGCTGACATTGTGATTACGCAATACACCTCGCAAACCACAACCCAGATGCCCAATCAGCAGGAACACCGCCAGCGAGTAATGCGGCAGCAGCCGAATGCTCCATGGATCCGCCAATAACCCTACGGGCTCGGCCACGGCCCAGGCGTAATCGGTGTCGGTGCCGAAGTAACGCGCCAGGGTAAACACCGAGTTGATATGGGACGCGATAAACAGCGAGAGATAGGCGCCGGAGGCGGTTTGTAACGCGTCCAGCAGGTCGGCACGCGTGACGGTCTTCGGGCGAATCAACACCAGCCCGCTGAGAATCTGAAAGAAAAACGTGACAATGATCACCGGCTCCAGCCAGCCATTGCGATACACCCGTCGCAGCACGTCCATCACCGACTTATGCACATCGGTACCCAGTACACCCAGGAGGTGGTTGAACAGGTGCGGCGCGAGAAACACCAACAGGATCGCCACCGAGGCGATGCCGTGGGCGACACGCAGCTTGATATAGGTCTTGTCCAAGGTCACCAAGCTGATGCTCGGGCCCGTTGACGACACCATCGCAAAAAAGCCCGCCAGCGCCAGCCACAGCCCGCTCCATACCGCGATGTCGTGGCCCTCGATTTTCATCAGGTACAGCAAGACGCCCATAAGCGTATACGCAGGAGGCGCAGCCACCGCCAGGCACGACAAGCGTCGCGCCAGGACCAGGCGTGCGCTCATGACCGGTTGAACACCGGTGACATACACACAGGCAAACGCCAACAGCGGCACCGCATAGGCACTCAGGATCAGCGCCAGCACGACCGGGGTGCCGGCGCCTGCCACATGCGCCTGGTTACTCCACGCCAGCGCCCACGGATAATACAGCGCCGCGGCGAAAGGCAGCAGCCACAGCCATTCCAGCCAGGGTTTGATAGCTTTGCTTAACATATTGATTTCCCGGTGATAAATATCACCCGGATAGTGCCCAGCCATCGCCACCCGCGACAATTAGGCACCCAGGCAAAAGCCTTTTACCCAATGGTCATGCCTGGAAGGCTTGCACCATGTAGTCGACGAACAGCTTGACTCGCAGCGGTATCTTGTCGCGCTGCCGATAGCAGATGTAATGCCCCCTGCCCCGCGCCTGCGCCGCATAACCCGGCAGCAAAACGATCAAACGCTGTTGCGCGATCCAGTGCTGCGCCTGATAGCCGGCCAGCTGTGCCACACCACCGCCGGCTACGGCCGCGAGCGCCACTAGCTCCGGGTCATTGAACAACTGGCTGTAAGGCAACGGCAGCCGTATGAACTGCCCGTCGACTTCAAACTCCCACACATGCGGCTTGCCCGACTGCGCCAGGCGAAAGGCGATAGTCTTGTGCGCCGCAAGGTCTTCCAGGGTCTGCGGGTAGCCGGCTGAGTGCAGGTACTCAGGCGCGGCGCAGGTGACGAAACTCATCGGCGCCAGTTGCCTGGCGATCACATCGGCGTCCTCCAGCCGCCCGTTGCGAATCGCGACATCCACGCGACCTTCGGCGAAATCCACATGGCGATCATTCAGATCAAATTCGAGGGTGATGTCCGGGTGGGACTTACAGAACCCAGGCAACAGCGGCGCAATGCACTTGCGCCCAAAACCCACGGTAGAGCTTACGCGCACTACGCCGGACGGCGACTGGGTAGCGTGTTTCAGCGCTTCGGTCGTGCGCAACAGATGCTCGACACTGGGCAGGCACTCTTGAAAAAACCGGCGCCCTTCCTGCGTGACCGCTACGCTGTGGGTCGTGCGTTCCAGCAGCTTGATCGCCAGTTGGGTTTCCAGGCGGGTAATGCTGCGACTCACCGAAGGCACTGAAATGCCCAGGTCGCGTGCTGCCTCGCTGAAGCTTTCGCTGGCCGCGACTTTCATGAAGGCGATGACGCCGGCGAAGTTTTTTCCGATGGACATCGGTGAGGTTTCCTTGAAGGGCGCACGCCAAAAGCATCGACAGTACCCAACCGCAAACCCAAGCGCCCTAGCCAATCCGACGGTTTTTCGGTAGGCCAAACTGCGGCTTTACAGCCCTTTTGATCTGGCACAAAATCCCTCCTTATCTAGAAAATATCGGGATCGCGCCATGCTTGAACACCCATCGATTAAGTTTGGCGCGGCCCCCGTGCAAGGTTTGGTCCGGGAGTATTTGCCCGGCTTGCGTGAACCTCACGTTCACCCGGAACACGCGCAAATCATGTACGCCATCAAAGGTTCGATGACGGTACTGACGGCCGAAGGCATCTGGGTTCTGCCACCGCAGCGGGCGCTCTGGATTCCGCCAGGTGTCAGCCACACCTTCAAGCATTCGCGTCAGGTGTCGATGCGTACCGTATATGTGCGTCAGGGCGCGGCCAGCATTCCACCGTGGGCCCGCTGCGCAGTGTTAAATGTCGGGACGCTGGTGCGCGAGCTGATCCTGGCCTGCGCGCAACTGCCAGGCGAGTACCCCGAGCACAGCCGCGAAAGCCGCCTGGGCACCGTGCTGCTGGACCACCTGGCATTGCTTGAGCAAGACGCCTTTTACCTGCCTGAACCCTCGGATAAACGCGCGGTGCGCGCCGCCAACCTGATCAAGCAAAACCCCAACGACACTCGGCCGCTCAAGGAAATCGCCTTCGAGGTAGGCGCCAGTGCACGCACCCTGGAGCGGCTGTTTGCTGCCCAGACCCGCATGGGCTTCGGCGCCTGGCGCCAACGCTTGCGGATGATGGTGGCCCTGGAAAACCTCGCGGCGGGGGAAAGCGTCAGCAGCACCGCCGCCGCGATTGGCTACGAAAGCTCCAGCAGCTTTATCGCCGTGTTCCGCTCGGTGTTCGGTTGCAGCCCGGCCAGGTATTTCGCCCAGCGTTGAGCCGGCCTACAGCAAGGGAATGCTGTAGCTGACCATCAACCGGGCTTCGTCTTTGTCAGCGCTGTCATTACCCCGCAGCACCGCACCACGCCACATGAACCCAATCCCCTTGAAGGTGCCGGCAGGAATCACATAGTCAACCCGCACGTCCCGCTCCCACTCGGTATTGTCACGACCTGCCGTGCGGATGTGGCTGCCATGTATGTAGGTGACGCTGGTCTTCAGCCCCGCCACGCCCAGGTTCGCAAAATCATAGGCATAGCTGGCCACCGTGGCCTGTTCCCCGGCGTTGACGAACTTCAACGACTGGGAGTTGGTGATCAAATACACCGAGCGGCCCTGCCCCTGGTTGATATGGGGGAAGTCACTTTCGCCCGTGGTTTTCTGATACCCCAGGCTCACCGAATGGCCTTGCAGCGAATAAGTAAACAAGGCACTCCACAGGTTATTGTCGACCTTGCCATTGTTGACGCCCGGCCCGTAGTAACCCGAGCTGACGTAGCCCTCGGCACGCCCCGCCGCACTGGAGTTCTTACCGTCCGAGGTACTGTGGAAGTAGCGCAGGTCACTCTTGAACTGGCCCACCGGCAACTGCCAGTTGTGCACTAGGCCGAAGAAGTGTTGCTGGTAAAAGTTTTCAAGATTCGCGTAGTAATACTGCAACTGCATCTGCTTGCTTACGGCGTAATCCACACCACCGTAGTAAAACTGATTGCTGGACGTGCCCTTGACCGGATCGTTTGCGCCAGCGATGGACAAGCCCTGGCCGTTGCTGGAGTTACGGTCAAGCACCTGCTCGATTTTGCCGGCGACGAGGTTGAAGTCTTTCAGGTCCTTGGAGTCCACCTGGTAGCCACGAAAAGTCTGGGGCAACAACCGGCCGTCTTCATACATCAGTACCGGCACCCGGGGCATCAGCGTGCCCACTTTCAGTTGGGTCTGGGAGATGCGCACTTTGCCGGTGACCCCGGTCTTGCTGAAATCATTGGCAGCCTTGCCATCAGACAGCGGGAAGACGCTACCGGGTGTGTTGTCCTCCCCCACCTTGCCGGCACGCCCTGACGCATCCAGCCGTACGCCGTACAGCTCTTGCAGATCCAACCCCAGGCCCACCACCCCCTCGGTGAAACCGGACTGATAATTGAACATGAAGGCCTGGCCCCATTCCCGGTCCGAGGCCCCCTTGGCATTGCGCGTGTCCTGGTTGAGGTAGAAGTTGCGCAGGTCCAGGGTCGCTTTACTGTCGTCGATAAAACCCGATGCAGCCGCCTGCTGTACAACGCCGAAAGAAACGGCCAGGGCCAGGTAAGTCTTGTGGTTCATGAAGGCTCCGAACAGTGAACACGACTGTCCCGTCGACCCAGTGATGGCAGCCGTTTTTTATTGTGTGTTGCAGTGTTTTCATTCGACGGGAGGCGCGCACGATATAGGCCTGGCGGTTGTGAAAACAGCCGCCAAAACGGGCATTCACTTTTCCAGTTTTTGTAACAATGAGGACGACGCGCAGGCGTCTGGAACGGGCTTTCCACGAGGGTCTTAAGTCAACTGCGAGTACAACGACTCACGCTGCAGTGCCGTCTCGCTCCGACAGCCAGCGGAGCTTTTCCAGCATGGGATCGAACATCGCGCGTACCGCCTCGACTGCCGCGTCTTCATCGCCAAAGATAATCGCCTGGACGACTTGCGCATGGGCTTCAAGCCCCGGCTCATACAACTCGTTGTCGGCAAAAATCGCCAGATACTGGCTGTGGAACGAAGAGCTGAATGCGCGGTACATCGACTGCAAGACCACGTTGTGGGAAGCCACGGCCACCGCACCGTGCAAGGCCTGGTCGCGGTCGACGAAATCGTCGAGTTGATCCCCGAGGTTATATTCGCCACGCCGCGCCAGGGCGTGCCACAACCGGCGGATATCCTCCAGGGTGCGACGGCGCGCAGCGAGTCGGGCGGTTTCGACTTCCAGCAGGTACTGGGCCTCCAGGTGGTCGCGGATCGCGCTACGTTGTTCACGAATGCCATCGATGATCGAAGCGACCCAGGCGTGATTGCAAAGACCGGCGTACATGGGCAACTCCTGAAAGATCATGCCCCTCGAGTATAGAGATTGATGCTCATCCAGACTCCTTCCGGCCCGCCAACTAGTCGCTCGATTGCGCCACTTTTTCTCCCGGCTGGTTGTAGTGGACCAGCGGCGATTGCGGGTCGAGCAGCGAGGTGCGGATGAAGTGCAGGTAGCTTTCCACCCGTCTCAGGGCTGAAGTCTCAAAGTTCCCGGCGAATGGCTCATCGGTCTGTTGCACGCACTCAATGGCGTGCTCGACAGCCTCCAGCGCGCGCTGCAAATAACCGGGCCCAGGCTTGACGAACAACCGCACCAGTGCGCGACCCATTGCCCGGATGGCGAGGCGCCAGGGCATGCTCTCGGCGTAACAGGCCTGCGCCGGCAACCGGGCCTGCTCGCGGCGCAACTCGATGATCGCGTGCCCCACGTCCAGTACCACGAACGTCCAGCGCAGCAGGCGATGCTGCACCGATGCCCTGCCCGCCGCAAAGTTGTAGGCCTGGTTGAGCAGGTCGCGGGTGCCGCTTTCGAAACCGGAGCCCAGCGCCGGCAACGGCGCGCTGATGGCAACCACCACCTGGCGGCGCAGATCCTGTTCCAGCCGGCGCCACAGCCAAGGGCTGTTGGGTGGCAGGATAATCGCCCCCGCCGCGGCGCACACCAACATGCCAAACACCATGGCGAGATAGTCATTGATCAGCCCGTAGGGGTTGTACAGCGTCAGGTTGGCAGGCACTGAGCTGGTGCCGAAAAACACCAGCATGCCCAGGCCATAGCCGGCCAATTGCGGCCTCGCCAGCCAGAACGAACCCAGTACGATCACCGGCGCCATGACCACGCACAGCAACGGAAAACCGTCGATCATCGGGTACACGAAAAACACTTCGAAAATGCCAATCACCGCGGCCAGTAGCGTACCGCAGGCGATTTGAAACGACATGCGCCTGGGGTTGGCAGAGAACGCCGACAGGCCTACGGTCAGCGCCGACACCAGGGTCATGGCCGCGCCGCTGGGCCAACTGGTGGCAATCCACAACGTACTGAGCACCAGTAACACCACCGCGGCGCGCAACCCGGCCGCAAGGGTCGCCAGCCAGTTGGTCCGAGGTTGAAACGGTTCGTTCCATTGCTCTCGCACATGGTTGTGATCGGCGAGGGACGCATGCGTCTGGGCGTAGCTGTGCAGCTCGTCGACAAAGCGGTAGAGCAGTTCATACGCGGTGTGAAAGTCCAGCAGGTCATCGGCTACGGGAGCGGTATGTTGCAACGCCGCACGCAGGCGCCGGACCCGGTCTGGCAAGCCGGCTTTGTAGACTTTCAGTTCGGTGGACAGCACGGCCGCGTCACGGTCCGTCAATGGGTGCCCGGCGAAGGGTTTGAGCAGCTCGGCCAACGCGATCAACCCCGGATCGACGGCCTGGACCACCTCCACGCCACCGCGCAGGCGAACCCGTTCAAGCAGTTGATGCAGCGCGTTGAAACGCGTGGTGATCGCCATGAACTCGCTGTTGAGGCGGTTGATTCGCCCATTGCGCTGGCGCATGTAAGGGTCTTCGAACACGCTGACGCTGCGCATTACTTCCAGGCCAACGGCCTCGGCGATAAACCCCAGGTTGGTGCTCTCGAAGGCCGCCTGGTCACCGGTATCACGCAGGCGCTGCCGCACAAATCCGGCAAAGCGGCCAAAGCGTTGGTACAACGTGTTGCGCATCGCCACGCTGGAGGTTTTAGGCAATACGGTGGCGCTGATCAGCGTCGCGCAGACGATCCCCAAGGTGATCTCCAGCACTCGCCAGACGGCCGCCATGAATACCTGCTGCGGATGGCCCACCACGGGAAGCCCGACCATCACCGCCGTGTAGCCGGCGAGCACAAATCCATAGGCGCGGAAGTTGCGATTGCGCGCGGCACCACCGGAACACAACCCCACCCACAATGCCAGGCCCGCGAGAAACAGCTCGGTGCTCTGGGCAAACAGGGCCATCAACAGCACCATGAACGATGAGCCCACCAACGTGCCGATGAAGCGATAGATACTCTTGGCGAGGACGTGCCCGCTGTGGGGCTGCATCACGATAAACACAGTGGTGATCGCGGTGCTCGGTTGTGGCAGTTCCAGGCGCATCGCCAGCCACAGGGTCAGGTACGAGGCGATCAATACCTTGCCCAGGTAGATCCACATCACCCCATCGCTGCGGGCCCACTCCATGAAGCCCCGGCGCCAGGGCAGCGACACCAGCCAGCGGCCCGCTCTACCGGCGATATTGAAACGACGAACAGTGAGTCGAGGCACGCGACCTTCCGGCTGACGGGAAATGGGGCGGCGACTCTAGGGGCTTCCATGCGCCCCGGTAAGTCATCAGAAACGTGAATGACTGTTACGTAAAAATCCACAATAAATAGCGTTTACAGCCGTGGATGAGTTCATGCCACACTAAAAAACGTTCCACCTGGAGAGCATCGATGGACATCCTGCAGAACATGCGCATCTTCCGCTGCGTTGCCGAAGTCGGCAGTTTTACTGGCGCGGCAGTGCAGTTGAATAGCAACACCACCCATATTTCGCGCTCCATTTCCAACCTTGAAACCCACCTGCGAACCCGCCTGTTCAACCGCACCACACGCCGTACCGCACTGACCGAATCCGGCAAACGCTACCTGTTGCGTTGCGAGCAAATCCTGCGCTCCGTCGAGGAAGCGGAGCTGGAAGCCGGCGACGCCCACACACGCCCTACCGGCCAGTTGAAAGTGCACTCGATGACAGGCATCGGCCAGCACTACGTGGTGGACGCCATCGCACGCTACCGCAAGAACTACCCCGACGTGACGTTCAACCTGAGCATGAGCAACCGCACGCCGAACCTGGTCAACGAAGGGTTCGACGTGTCGATTGTGTTGGCCATTGACCTGCCCGATTCCAGCCACGTTTCACAGAAACTGGGCACGACCTACAGCATCGTCTGCGCCTCACCGTCCTACATAAAAAACCATGGTGCCGCGCAAACGCCGCAAGACCTGCTCAGCCACGCCTGCCTGCGGCTGGTCAGCCCGGTGATCCCGCTGGAAGACTGGACGTTCGACGGCCCCCGTGGCCAGGAGAGCGTCACCATCAGCAGCTCGCCGTTCCTGGTGGACTCGGTCGACGCCATGAAGACCGCCATCAGCAACGACATGGGCGTGGGCATCCTGCCGGTGCATGCGGCAATCAAGGGGCTGCGCAGCGGCACTCTGGTGCGAGTCCTGCCCGAGTACCGCCTGGAAGAACTGAGCCTGTACGCCATCTACCCTTCCCGGCACTACCTGGATGCAAAAATCAAAACCTGGGTGGAGTACCTGCGCAGTTCACTCCCGGAAGTGCTGGCCGACCATAAGGCTGTGCTGAAGATTCGCGACCGGGTCAGCTACGGCTGATCATCGCTGATAGTGCTGATTCAGCCATCCGAGTGCCCACCGGCGGGCACTGGCGTCGGCCTCCATGACGCCATACAGGTCCGTCACCGCCACCACCGGCTCCTTGTCCAGCACATGCCGGATGCACTCGGCGATCTGCATGAAGCCGATGCGTCCGTCCAGAAAGGCCTGCACCGCGACTTCATTGGCCGCATTGAGCGACGCCGGTGCCGTGCCGCCCACATCCGCCACCTCGCGCGCCAGGGCCAGGCAAGGAAAGCGCTTCTCGTCCGGTACTTCGAAATCCAGCCGGGCCACCTTGAACAAATCCAGTGGTTCAACCCCTGAATCGATCCGTTGCGGCCAGGCCAGGGCATGGCTGATGGGCGTGCGCATGTCCGGGTTCCCCAACTGCGCGAGCATTGAGCCGTCGACGTAATCCACCAGCGAATGGACGACGCTTTGCGGATGGATCACTACCTCGACCTGGGACGGCCTGGCGCCGAATAACCAACAGGCCTCGATCAGTTCGAGTCCCTTGTTCATCAGGGTTGCCGAGTCCACCGAAATCTTGCGGCCCATGGACCATTTCGGGTGAGCGCAGGCTTGGTCCGGCGTTACGTTGTGCAGTTGCGCCATCGGCGTTTGGCTAAACGGCCCGCCGGAGCCAGTCAACAGAATGCGCCGCACGCCCGCGTGGGCCAGGCCGTGTTGAGCATGGGACGGCAGGCACTGAAAGATTGCGTTGTGCTCGCTGTCCAGCGGTAACAGCACCGCCCCACTGCTGCGCACCGCCTGCATGAACAACGCACCGGACATCACCAGTGCCTCTTTGTTGGCCAGGAGGATTTTCTTGCCGGCCTCGACGGCGGCCATCGTTGCATTCAAGCCCGCCGCACCGACGATAGCGGCCACCACCGTGTCCACATCCCGGTGACCGGCGACGAATTTCAGACCGCTTTCGCCGCCCACTACCTGAGTCTGAGAGCCCTCCTCCAACAGTTGCTTCTGCAGCGTCGCCACGGCTTGCGGCGTGGGCACCACGGCGTAGTCCGGACGGTGCAACAAGCATTGTTTTTTCAACAGCTCCAGTTGGGTGAACCCGCTGAGGGCGAAGACTTTATAGCGCTCGGGGTGACGCGCGATAACGTCCAATACGTTGACGCCCACCGAACCGGTAGCGCCCAGCACGCTGATGGCTTGCAAGCGTTGACGGGTGGCGATCACCTGGCGAATGACTTTTTTGCGCGGAATAAGCGACATGACGTAATGAGCCTGACGTAGAGAAAACAACCGCCATTAACCAAGGAAAGTGCCAGTGCCGTCATCGCGATAACGCCAACAACTATCGCAAAAAAGCCAAGCCTTCGATCAGCTCGAAAACGGGCCTTGGTCATAACGACTACAGCACGTCATAAGGACTACATAACACTCGTGTCATATCGACTACAAAAAATATATCTAACTGATTTATAGGAACTTTTCATATGGCATGAATCCTGATCAGTGCTGCGCGCCCCTTTGGCAATCTATAAAGAGAACCCCATGAACAATGACTTCAACCACCGCCTTGCCGTAGTGACCGGTGCCAGTTCAGGTATCGGCCTGGCTGTCACCTGCAAGCTGCTTGAGCAAGGTGCGCAAGTGGTCGCCATGTCGCGACAGATTGGCGAATTGGGCGCATTGGCGGAGCGTTTTGGCGAGCAGCTCTACTGGCTGGCGGGGGATGTCACCCAGGCTGCCGACCAGGCACGCCTGGCGCAGTTGACGGCGTCCATCGGACCGGTGGATTACCTCGTGCCCAATGCCGGGATCGCACAACTGGCCGATGGCCTGGACCTGGCCGCCTTTGACCGGCAATGGGCCGTCAATGGAGCCGCGGCTCTCAACACCCTCGGCAGCCTACGCGAGCAAATGGCCGCCCAGGCGTCGGTGGTATTTATCGGTACATTCCTGGAGCTGGCGACCTTCCCTGGGCTCGCCGCGTATATTGCTTCGAAGGCCGCCTTGCGGGCGCAAATGCGCACCCTGGCGGTGGAGCTGGCGCCCCATGGCATTCGTCTGAACATGGTATCGCCCGGCCCCACCGCCACGCCGATCTGGAGCACCTTGGGGCTCAGTGACGAAGCGTTGGGCGGCGTTGCCACCACAGTCAATCAGCGCCTGCTCAATGGGCAATTCCTGGAGCCGGGCGCTATTGCCGATGTGATCCTGTTCCAGTTGAGCCAGGGCGCACGCAGTGTGTTTGGCCAGGACTGGGTGGTCGACGGCGGCTACACCCTGCGTTGACCATGGCCCCGCAGTCCTAATGCGCAGCGCACAGGTCTGCGGGCAATGCCTTGGCGCCTCCGAACGCCAAGGCCTTCCCCCCAATCACAAGCAATGACAGTGCGGCAAATATCAAGCCGCAGCCGATCACTCCGGTGGTGCCGAATGCATTGATAAACAGCCCGCCCACGGACGCCCCGATCACCACGCCGGCATTCGCCGAGGACACATACAGGCTGGTTGCGAACTCATGCGCCTCGGGCGCCGACGAGGTCAGCCAGACTTGCGTGACCACCAGCCCGCAGGTATGCGCAGCGCCCCACAGCAGCACGATCAAGCTCATCGACCACCACGACGGGCTGCCGAACGCGTACAAGACCACGTACGCCGCCGCCAGCACAATGGGGTACAGCACCACCGTCGCCACCATGCTTTTGCCCAATAACCGGCCCACCAACAGGTTGCCCGTGACGCCGCCCACGCCGAAGATCACCAGCATGATGCTGATGGCCTGGCCATCCATGCCGGTCTGGGTCCTGAGGTACTCGGCGGCATAGCTGTAGACCGAAAACATCGTGGTGAACACCAGCACCGTCGCGATGATCGCCAGCCACACCGACAGGCTGCGCAGCACCGCCAGTTGCTTGCCGAAACTCAGCGGCATCGGGCGTTCATGATGGGGCAGTTTCAACAGCAGTCCGACACCTGCCAACCCCGTTGCCAAAGCGCAGAAGAAGAACGATGCCTCATAGGAAATACTCGCGCCCACCCATGTGGTCAGCGGCACCCCAAGCACCAGGCCCAAGGTGGTGCCCACCACGGCCAGGGCCGTGGCATGCGCCGCGCGGTCCTTGGGGTACAAGGACACCGCGGTGGAAAACGCAGCGGCAAAAAACACCGGGTGCAGCATCGCCGGAATTACCCGCAACGCCATCAAGGTTTCGAAGTTCGGCGCAAACGCCGACAGCACGCTGCACACGGAAAAACCAAAGAGCGCGCCCACCAGGATTTTCTTGCGCGCCAGGCGCGACGCCATCAGCACCAGGAAAGGCCCGAGCACCGCCACGATCAGCGCAAACAAGCCCATCAGTAACCCGGCCTGAGACACGCTGATGCCGAAACGTTCGACGATCATCGGTAAAATGCCGACCACACCAAACTCCAGGGTGTACAGGCCGAAAAGACCCAGAATGATGTAGATCACCGGCCGACCTCGATCACGATCTTGCCAAAGGCACCGCGCCCGAGATGAGCGAAGGCTTCGGGCACTTGCTCGAAGCCGTAGGTGTGATCGATTACCGGCTCGATGCCGTGGCGGTCGATCATGGCAATCAGATCTTCCAATGCGCGGCGCGGCCCCACGGAGATGCCGATGATGGAGGCCCGCTTGCCCAGCAAGGCCATGACCGGAGCATTCAATTGGTCACTCTCCAGCAGGCCGATCACCGAGATGCGCCCACCGTTGGCTACCGCGTGCAGGGAACGCGTGAGGTTGTCACCGCCGGCCATTTCCAGGATATGTTCGGCGCCACGCCCATCGGTCAGCGCTTGCACCGCCGTGTGCCATTCCGGTACCCGGCTGCGGTTGATGCCATGGGTGGCACCCAGCTCTATGGCACGCGCGATCTTTTCATCGCTGCTACTGGTGATGATAACGCGGGCACCATTGGCCGCAGCCAGTTGCACCGCAAACAGCGAGACGCCACCGGTGCCCTGCACCACCACGGTATGGCCGGCGTGCAGGTGGCCCAGTTCGAACAGCGCCATCCACGCCGTCAAGGCGGCCACTGGCAAGGTGCTGGCCTGCCCTGCGGTGAGGCTGAGGGGCGCATGCACGCACCATTCGGCAGGTGTTGCCACGTACTCGGCGAGCATGCCGGGGAGCGGGCCACCCTGAGGCGGCGCTTCACTCCAGGACAGCGGAGCGCCATCGACCCATCCGGCAAAAAACGTCGACAGCAGCTTGTCGCCCACCTTGAAACGCGTAACGCCCTCGCCCACGGCGACCACCGTGCCCGCCATGTCGGAGGCCGGCGTGAATGGGAATGTGAGGTCGGCACCCATGCTGTTTTCGACCACTTCACCGTCGCGGTAATTGAGCGAGACGGCCTCGACGCGCACCAATACCTCCCCGGCCTTCGCGATGGGGCGTGGCACGTCGGCAAGGCGCAGTGTGTGCAGTCCCAATGCAGGTGTTTCCCAGCGTTTCATGGTGTCGGTCATCTTGGTATTCCTCGTGAATGGGCAATGCCACAAGGATATGGGCCTGTCCTCACGGGATTAAGGGGGCGCCGGCTCCACTGTCTACGGAGCTTTTGTTCCGCAATCGGGATAAGGTAGCCAGGCCTCGCCTCAGCCAAACCGGAGCCTCGATGGACAGCCTCAACACCCTGAATGTTTTTGTGCAGGTCGCCGAAACCCGCAGCTTTGTCGCCGCCGGGCGCGTGCTGGGCGTAACGGCCTCGGCAGTCGGCAAGAGCGTGGTACGCCTGGAGGAACGCCTGGGTGTGCGCCTGTTCAACCGCAGCACCCGCAGCGTCACGCTGACTGCCGAGGGCGAGCTGTTTCTGGAGCGCAGCCGGCGCATCCTGATGGAGATCGACGAAGCCGAAGCCGAGCTTTCGCAAACCGTGTCGGCGCCTCGTGGCCGGCTCAAGGTCAGCCTGCCGCTGGTGGGCCATCCGTTCTTGCAGGTGCTCGCGCAATTCAAGAAAGCCTACCCCGAGGTGCAGCTGGACCTGAGCTTTACCGACCGCCGCGTGGACGTGGTGGAAGAAGGTTACGACGCCGTGCTGCGCAGCGGTGAAGCGCCCGACTCGCGCCTCACATCGCGCCTGATCGGCGGCTACCGGATGCTGCTGGTAGCATCACCGGCTTACCTCGCCGAGCGCGGCACGCCGCAACGGCCGGAAGACCTGGCTCAGCATGCATGCATCAAGTTCCGCTACCCCAACACTGGCAAAATGCAGCGCTGGCCCCTGCGCCAGGACGGGGTGGAAGCTGATTTCCCACTGCCCGCCGCGATGGTCTGCAACAACCTGGAAGCGCGCATCTGCTTTGCCGTGCAAGGTATCGGCATCGCCTACCTGGCGGATTTCGCCATTCGTGAATGGCTCGACAGCGGACAATTGGTGCCGGTGCTGGAGGCGTGTTCGGAAGCAGAGAACTTCCGGATCATGTGGCCTTCGGGCCGCCATCCAACGCCCAAGCTGCGGGTGTTTATCGACTACCTGCATGCGCACCTGTTTCCCGAGGATGGGCCTGCGAGCAAACGTGCAGACTGCCGGCCCACGTCTTGATCACAGCGCCTGATCAGCGTCGAACTGCTCCCGGGATCGCCTGAATCCGTCGGCATTTTCCACCACCCACGTCCACAACGGAATCATGTGCACCAGCAGCTGTTTGCCCAACTCCGATAGCTGGTATTCGACCTTGGGCGGCACCTCCTGGAAGTCATGGCGCAGCACCAGGCCATCGCGCTCCAGCTGGCGCAAGGTCCGCGTGAGCATGCGCTGGGTGACGCCCTCCATGCGTCGGCCGATCTCGGCGTGGCGCAGCCGGCCGTTCACGCCCAACAGGTGCACGATGCCCAACGACCAGCGGTTTCCCGCATGGGTCAGCACCTGCCGTTTGAGCCCGTCTTCATCGGCGCTAAGGGCTTCACAGGCGGCTTGTGAGCGCCTGATGATCTCGTCGTTATCCACCTTCTACTCCCGGTATCACTGGTGTGCCTTCTTATGCGCGGTCGGCAATTCTGCAAGCATGGCATGACTTTCACCTGAACCGAGACCCCTATGACTGCTTCGATCCTTGTACTGGGCGCCGGCGAACTGGGCCTGGCGGTACTGCGCCAACTGTCCCGCCTGGCTGCACCGCAAAATGTGTCTGTGACGGTGTTGCTGCGCCCCGCCACACTGAACTCCCCCGACCCGGCCAAACAGCAGGAAATCATCGAACTGCGCGCCTTGGGCATTGAGCTACTGGCGGGTGACCTGGCCAATGGCTCCGAGGCCGAGCTGGCAACGGTGTTCGCCGACTATCACACCGTGATCAGTTGCATCGGCTTTGCCGCAGGCCCCGGCACTCAGCGCAAGCTGACCCGCGCGGTCATCGCAGGCGGCGTGAAACGTTATGTACCGTGGCAGTTCGGTGTGGACTACGACGTGATCGGCCGCGGTTCGGCCCAGGACCTCTGGGATGAACAGCTTGACGTGCGCGACTTGCTGCGCTCCCAGCAAGGCACGCAATGGGTGATTGTCTCCACCGGGATGTTCACCAGCTTCCTGTTTGAACCGTCCTTCGGCGTCGTCGACCTGGCGCAGAATACCGTGCATGCATTGGGAGATTGGGACACCGCTGTCACCGTCACCACGCCTGAGGACATCGGCCTGCTGACGGCACGCATCCTGTTCAGCACGCCGCCGAAAACCAATCAGGTGGTGTACACCGCCGGCGACACCCTGACCTACGGCGAGCTGGCCGATACCGTGGATGCGCAACTGGGGCTCACCCTCAAACGCGAACGCTGGTCGGTGCGCTACCTGGAAGCGGAACTGGCCGCTGCACCCGAGGACAACCTGATGAAATACCGGGTGGCCTTCGCCCAAGGCAACGGCGTGGCCTGGGACCCTGCCATTACCTTCAATGGGCAACAACAGATCGCCGTGACCAGCGTTGCCCAATGGATTGAGCAGAACCTCAAGGCACCGGCAACCACCCGCTGAACTGCCCCTGGCTGTCCAACGTGCACCAGGCGAAATCCCAGGGCAGCGGCGGCAGCCTTTGCAGCGCCACGCCACTGCCCGGCTTCCAGTCCACCACCTGAAGCGGCGCGCCTTGCCAGGCCACAACCACGCCCCGGACCTGGCTGGTGTCATCGCTGACCCAACGGGCCGCGGCCGCTGTCATGAACGCTTCGATGGGTTCTTCATCGATCTGCGTGCGATACACCGAACCGAGCAGCCAACGGCACACGTTTACATGGTAGGTCCAGTCCAGGGAGGGACGGTTGCGGTAAGCCCAGGTCATGAAGCTGCGAAACAGGTTCAAGCCCTCCGGCGGGTCAAGCTTGAGCAAACCGGGGCAGATGTCGAACAAGGTGTGCCAGTACGGCAGCAACCGTGCATCCAGGTGGACGAAACAGCGGGCGTTACTCGGGTATTCGACAGACGGTAGCAACACGTCGCTGCGGGACGGACGGCGCGACGCCTTGCTGACCAGACGGGCAGCGCCGGAAGGCAGGATAGAGCTCATGGAACGCACTCACACTCGTGACGATAGAACGCCTCCTGGTATCAGGAAGCCCGGGGCACACGTCAGAATGCAGGGGAAGCGCGAGGGTTGGCCGAAGGCCAGGAATACCGCGGAGGGGCCTTGTTGCGCCGCTCATGGGCCGGACGCGGCTTTTGCCCCAGGCCCAACAGCCAGGCCAGGCAAAACAGGAAGACGATGCCCAGGGTCACGGCGGAGCACACCGGGCAGGCGAAGAAGTTCGACCAACTGCTGGCCGTCGGATTGCCCAGGCCGGCATCCGAGGCCGGCGCCTTGGTGCCCAGGCTTGAGCAGAACTGACCGCCCAGGCCATTGAGCTCAAGCCCCATCATCTGCCCATGGCCCAAACCGCAGACGAACACATTGAACAGGACGCAAAAATACAGGGTCCAGGCAATGAGTGAACGGTCCGGGCGGGAGAGTTTCATGGCGGCGACTTTACCATTCCCCCTGTAGGAGCTGTCGAGCTTTAGCGAGGCTGCGATGCAGGCGCCATGGTCTTGCAGGAGTACCGAGCCGATCCCTTCGCAGCCTCGCTCAAGCTCGACAGCTCCCACATTTGGTCTTGCCCGGCAGGGCCTGTGACAGAACGTCGCAGATTACGCCCAGAGGCCCGGGTTGTTAGAATGCCACGCTCTCCTCGCCTGATTTAACGCTTCGTGGTACCCAGGCGCTTCACAGGATGCACAGTTGATGAGTACGTTATTCACCCGCCGCAAAGTCCTCTCCGGCATGGGATTGCTGGGCCTGGGCCTGCTGGCCGGCTGTGACAACAGCCCGAAACTGAACTTCAAGTACGGCAAGGATCTGAGCGACAAGATCATGGGCCGTACCTTCAAGCTCAAGAACACCGACGGCGAGACCGTCACCTTGAGTTCCTTCCGTGGCTTGATGCCGGTGGTGTTCTTCGGCTTCACCCAGTGCCCGGCCGTGTGCCCGACCACCCTGGCGCGCATGGCCCAGGCGAAAAAACTAATGGGCCGCGACGGCAAGATCATGCAGGTGGTGTTTATCACCTTGGATCCCGAACGCGACACGCCCAAGATACTCGACGCCTACGTCAAGGCCTTCGACCCCAGTTTCCAGGCGCTGTATGGCACCCCGGAAGAAATCGCCGTGGCCGCCAAGGAATTCGGGATCTTTTATGAAAGGATCCCCGCCGGCGACAGCTACACCCTCTCCCACACCGCCACCAGCTTTGTGTTCGACACCCGGGGCACCCTGCGCCTGGGCTTGTCTGCCTCGCTTAACGCCAAAGAGTGCGCAGAAGACCTGCTCACCGTCATGGAGGTCTGCTAATGACTGCCGTTCAACACCTCAAGCGCTTCGCCCTCGGTCTCTCCCTGCTGGGCCTCGCCGCCCACGCCAGTGCACAGGCAGTGGTCACCGACGCTTGGGTACGCGCTTCGGTACCGGGCCAGCCGTCCAGCGGTGCGTTCATGACCGTCACCGCCGACAGCGACAGCAAACTGCTCAGCGTGGCGTCGCCGGTCGCCAAGACCGTGCAGATCCATGAGATGACCATGAAGGACGACGTGATGCGCATGGGCCCGGTGGACTCGGTGCCATTGCCCGCCGGCAAGGCCGTCAAGCTCGACCCGGATGGCTATCACGTGATGCTGATCGACCTCACCGCCCAGATCAAAGAAGGCGACCAAGTGCCGCTGACCGTCACCGTGGAAAATGCCAAGGGTGAAAAGCAGTCGATCGAAGTGAAGGCCCAAGCCCGTGCGTTGAATGCGACGGAAACCATGGATCACAGCAAGATGCACTAAAGCGCAGATCAAAATGTGGGAGCGGGCTTGCTCGCGAATGCGGTGTGACAGTCACCGGATGTATTGACTGATCCACCGCTTTCGCGAGCAAGCCCGCTCCCACATTGGCCCTTCAGTGCCTGAAAAATCGGGCGCCCGCTTCATACTTTTTTCGTCTCGCATCAACACTTTCTATATATTTTCAATCTGCAATACAACTCGTTAGCCTGCGCAAGCCGGACGCGTCTCCCTGTCGCCGTCCGGCCAGATAATTCTAAAAATAAGCAGCAGACAACGGGAATAACAATGAACAAATCCCCCATTACCCTGGGCTTGACTTCGGCCACCCTCGGTTTGACCCTCGCCTTCCCAACCTTTGCCGAAGCTGACTTTTTCAAAGACAGCAAGGCCGACCTCGAATTTCGCAACTTCTACTTCAACAGCGATTACCGCCAGCCCAACGCGAGCCAGTCCAAACGCGATGAGTGGGCCCAAGGGCTGATCCTCAATTACCAGTCGGGTTACACCGAAGGCCTGGTGGGCTTTGGCCTCGATGCCATTGGCCTGCAGGGTTTGAAACTGGACTCAAGCCCCGACCGCCAAAACACCGGCCTGCTTCCCGTGGGCGAGGATGGCGCACCGGACAGCTACAGTCGAATGGGCGCCACCGCCAAGGCGCGGATCTCCAAAAGCGTGCTCAAATTCGGCACGCTGATCCCCAAGCTGCCGACCGTACTGCCCAACGATGGCCGGCTGCTGCCCCAGACCTTTCGCGGCACTCAATTGACCAGCCAGGACATCGCCGGCCTGACCTTCGATGCCGGGCGCCTGACCAGCAACACCCTGCGTAACGACAGCGGCCATGCAGACATCGAAGTCGACGGCAAAGGCATCAAGGGCGCCGTGCCCAGCGATAAATTCGACTTCGCCAGTGCCAGCTACAGCTGGACCAAAACCCTGGTCACCGGCTACCACTACGCCAACCTCGAGAACAACTACAAGCAACACATCTTCAACCTGGTCCATACCCTGCCACTGGGTGACGCGCAGTCGTTCAAGACCGACCTGCGTTACGCCGACTCCAGCAAGGAAGGCAACAGCAACATCGACAACCAGGCCTTCGGTGCCAAGTTCACCTACAGCCTCCACGGCCACTCGTTCGGCGCCGCCTACCAGCGCATGAAAGGCACCACCGGCTTCCCCCACCTGGACGGTACCGACTCCTACCTCGTCAACTACGTGATGATCTCGCCGGACTTCGCCAACCCCGAGGAAAAGTCCTGGCAGGCCCGCTACGACTATGACTTCGCCGCCCTCGGCATCCCCGGCCTGACCTTCATGACCCGCTACCTCAAGGGTGACAACTTCGTGCGTACCCGAACCCTGGAAGGCACCGAGTGGGAGCGCAACACCGATATCGGCTACGTGTTCCAGAGCGGTGCCCTGAAGAACCTTGAAGTGAAATGGCGCAATGGCACGTATCGCAGCAATGGCAGCGGCAGCGATATCGACCAGAACCGCTTTATCGTCAGCTACACCCTGCCCTTGCTGTGATTTTTTCCCGGAGCGTTGCACATGAATAGCAGAAAAAGCCTGATCCACCTGGCCGTCGCCTTTGCCCTGTTCAGCAGTTACGGCGCCTACGCCGCCGACACCGGCGCGTTGCCCTGCAAAACCACCGAAGAATGCGCCGCCCAGGCGGCCAAAGTCGGCGCCACGCCGGGCTCCTCGCAAAGCGTCCACAAGGCCAAGGGCGACCCGACCCAAACCCAGTTCGCCTGGTTGAACCGCATCAACAAAGCCTCGATCGTGATGCTCACCGAAGAAGGCATCGTCAAGCCGGACATGGGCCACAAGATCGCCGGCGGCGTGCGCTTTGCCATCGACCAGGCCGACCAGCCCGATGGCAAGCGCCCGGAAGACGTGCTGCAACTGGAAAAAATCATGACCGACAAGATCGGTCCGGAAGCGTCGCTGATCCACTCCGGCCGCAGCCGCCAGGACATGCTCGCCACCTACCGCCTGGCCAAACTGCGCTCCCAGGTGCTGGCCTACAGCGAGGCACTGAACGCCACCCGCCAACGTATCCTGAACATCGCCGACAAGAACATCGACACCCTGGTGCCCGCCTACACCAACGGCGTGCAGGCCATGCCCATCAGCTATGCGCACTACCTGCTGGCGTTCGAAGCCGCATTTGATCGCGACGGCCAACGCATCCGTGAACTCTACACTCGCCTCAACCTGAGCCCGATGGGCACCGCGGTACTGGCGAACTCCGCTTACCCGCTGAACCGCGAACGCCTGGCCGAGTTGCTGGGGTTTGACGGCGTGCGGGAAAACTCCCTGGATTCGAGCCAGGTGTCGACCTACGACATCCCGATCGAGGCGGCCAACCTCGCGGCGTCTTCGGCGATCCGCATCGGCGCGATGATTGGCGATATCCATACCCAGTACCATCAGATCCGCCCCTGGTTGCTGCTGGACGAAGAGTCCACCTACACCAGCAGTGCGATGCCGCAAAAACGCAACCCGGGGTTGTTGATGCGCACCCGGGAATCGGCCTCCGACGTGGTGGGCCTGGCGCAAACCGTGACCTTGCGCGCGCATAACGTCACCACCGGCATGACCGACTACAAGTTTGCGTTCGATTCATTGGGGCTGTTCCAGTCCACCGATGACATGTTCAAAAGCATGGATGCTGTGCTGGACGCGCTGCAGATCAACCCGCAGCGAGCGCTGGATGAGCTGGAGTCGGAATGGACCACGTCCATGGAGTTGGCCGACACCCTGGAGCGTCAGTTCAAGGTGCCGTTCCGCATTGGCCACAGCTTCGCCTCGTTGATCGTCACCGAGGCGCGCAGCAATGGCACCACGCCGAAGACCTTCGCGTATGCGGACGCGCAGAAGCTGTACACGCAAGCCGCGGACAAATACAAATGGACGCCGAATACCTTGCCGCTGGATGAGGCCGGTTTCCGTGCTGCACTGTCGCCGACCACGATGGTCAAGACTCGCAAGGGTACGGGTGGGCCGCAGCCGGAAGAGGTCAAGCGGATGCTGGTGGAGGCGCGCAAGAATCTCGACGCGGACCAGAGTTGGTTGAAGGAGCGTCGTGAGAAGCTGAAAGGTGCTGAAGGCAACCTGGACAAGGCCTTCGACAAGTTGCTCAACGCCAAGGGCTGAAATGCGATCTGAATGTGGGAGCGGGCTTGCTCGCGAAGGCGGTGTATCAGTTAGCAGATTTATTGGCTGACCCACCGCATTCGCGAGCAAGCCCGCTCCCACATTTGACCGCGTTTGGGTCTGGAAAGCATGTTCGGCTCAGTGACTCAGTTCCCGCTTCAACACCTCATGGTCAATCGACTTCTGCCACCCGCATATCGCCAGGCACGCCACGCAATTGCCCAGCACATTGGTCAACGACCGACACTTCATCAGCCGCTCCACTCCCAACAACAAACCCACCCCTTCCAGCGGTACCAGTTGCAGGATGTTCAAGGTAGCAATCAGGGTAAACAGCGCCGAGCCCGCGACACTGGTAGACCCCAGCGACGTGAACAGGCAGATCACCAGCACCGCCAGCAACTCGGGTACGGCAATCTCCACTCCGGCGAGGTGCGCCAAGAACATAATGGCAGTAGTCAGGTAAAGATTGGTACCGGCCAAGTTGAACGTATACCCGGTGGTCAACACCAGGCGCACTAATTGGCGATCACAGCCCAGCGCCTCAAGTTTGCTGACGCAACCTGGAAGTGCGGCCACTGAAGAGCCGGTGAACGTCACCAACAACAACTCTTCTTTCAAGTAAGCAATTAGCCGGCTCAATTTAACGCCGAGCAGGCGGGTAATCGTGGCGAACACTAGAATGACGAACACCGCGCAAACCAGGTAAATAACAACAATGAACTTCAAGAGCGGCAGCACCGAACTTAAACCGTACTTTCCCACCACAAATGCCATCGCCCCAAACGCCGCCAGCGGTGCGAACTTCAGGATAAACCGCAGCAACCAGAACAACCCGGCGACCGCCGCTTCCAGCCAACCGAGGCAGCGGTTTGCGACCTGGCCGCCACGCCCCAGCAGCAGGCCGCACAGCACCGCCACCAGCATCACCTGGAGCACCAGGCTTTGGGTGAAAACCTTGTAAAGACTGGACGAAATCGAGGTCATCGACAGCTCGTGCAACAGCGTTTCGGGCGCGGCAGGCGGTGTCAGATGATCAAAATCCAGGTTAGCCACTGCCGTATGATCCAGGCTGAACAACCACCCCGTCGACATTCCCAACACCAATGCAGCAAGGGACATCAGCTGGAAATACACCACGATCCGCCCCACTACATGCCGATGGTGGGGCTCGCGCTTGATACCTGCGACACCGGTCGACACCAGCACAAACAACAGAAATGGCATCAGTAACCCGACCACTTTTATAAAGGCGTCACTGAGCAGCTTCATCTCGACTGCCACGCCCGGATAAAAAAGCCCCAACACCATGCCAAGAGCAATGGCAATCAAAATAGGCAAGGTGGCGTTATTCGAAAATCGGGTCGACATCAATGCTCCATGGTCTTTTTATTTATTGTTATTGTCGGATCAGGCCACTTTCGGCATATTGGTCGCCAAGGCGCATTCAGGCCACAAATAATAAAGTCTTGTCACGGGATATACCACCATGGAACTTCGCCATTTACGTTATTTCATCATGGTGGCCGAAGAGCGACATTTCACCCGCGCTGCCGCTCGCCTGAACATGCAGCAGCCGCCCCTCAGCCAACAGATACGTGCCCTCGAACAAGAGCTGGGATTCGACCTGTTCAAGCGCCACCCCAAGGGCGTCGACCTGACTGCCGGCGGGCTGGTGTTTCTCGATGAAGCGCGAGTGATCCTCGCCCGCGTCGAGCAAGGTTCACTCAAGGCGGCTCGCGCTGCCCAGGGTATCGAAGGCACGTTGGTCATTGCCTTCACCAGTTCCGCCGCCGCCCACCCGCTGATCCCGCGAATCATCCGTGCCTACCGCGAGCAATACCCGGGCGTGGAGCTCTCGATCAACGAAGGCAGCGCCCGGGAAGTCACCGAAGACACCATCGAAAAACGCATCGACATCGGCATCCTCCGCGCACCGGTGGGCGACCACCAGAGCCTCACGTTCCACCGATTGCTCAACGAAGAAATGCTGCTGACCCTGCCCGTCGGGCATGCGCTGCTCAAGGGCGCCGAGCCAAAAATCACCATGGCCGACCTCAAGGACGAACGCTTCATCCTGGTCCGCCGCCCCGGCGCGCCGGGGATGTACGCCAACCTGATCAAGGCCTGTCAGAACGCCGGCTTCGAGCCGAAGATCGCCTTTGAAGTGGAGCGCATGCTGACCAACGTCAGCCTGGTGGCCGCAGGCGAAGGCATCTCGGTGGTGCCGGCGTCGATGCGCGACGTGCATCGCGAAAGCGTGGTGTACTGCCGGATCAGCGATGCACGGCCAAGGTTGCTGGCACCGATCACCCTGGTGCGGCGCGCGTTCAATCCGTCGACGCCGTTGCAGAATTTCATTGGGCTGGCGCGGGAGTTGGCGGGGGTTTATCGCAAGGGTTGAAGGCCGATGGAACGTCAATCGACCACAAATAACTTTGCGCCAATGGCAGTGGAGGAACGATGCCCCTCCATGTCATTGCCCACCTGATAACTCATCCCGGCAGTCAGCGTGAACTGCCGGCCATCCTCCAGCTCGGTGTGCAGCTCACCTTCCAGGCACAGCAGGATATGCCCGCGCCAACACCAGTGATCAGCCAGGTAACCGGCGCTGTATTCGACCATGCGCACGCGGGTTGAACCGAACTGGCAGGTGCGCCAATACGCACTGCCGGTTTCGCCGGGATGCATCACCGGCTCGAGGGTCGACCAGTCGGTGGTGCCAAAGGGGATTGCGGTCAGGTCCATGGTTTTCTCGGCATTGAATAGGTATGGATGAACCGTATCTATAAGGTGAATGCCGCGATAGAGACAGATCCGCTGCATTTGCGGGATACAGGGCGATGACTCTTGGTATCCTGCCAAGCCTCTTCGCATGGAAGCCCGTCGATGAAGATCGATCCATCCTTTATTGTGCATGAGACCGAGCACTGGCTGCTCAATCATCACCTGTTATCCGCACTGCCGGGCTACCTGATGCTGGGTGCCAAGGCGCCGGTTGACTCACTGGCCGAGATGCCCGATGCGGCGCTCGCGGAGCTGGGTGGGTTGCTGGCCAAAACCCAGCGGGTCATGGAGGCTCAGTTGAAGCCCAAGTGGCTTTACATCAGCCGGTTCGGGCATATGCCGGGCTTCCCGCTGCACTTTCATTTCATACCGGTGTATGGATGGGTTGAAGCGCTGTTCTGGCAGGACGAGCGCTATCGGGTGTTGCAGAATTTCGGGACGCAGCAGAAGGCTACCGACGGTGCGGAGCTGACGCTTTTTATCTGGCGGGAGTTTGGTGAGAGCCCTACGCCGCCGGTGGTTCAAGGAGCTTCGGTGAGCGAGGTGATCAGGTGTTTGCGTACGGAGTTCAATACCCAGGACGACACATGACCTGTGGCGAGGGAGCTTGCTCCCGCTGG
The DNA here is from genome assembly GCF_013385435.1 of Pseudomonas sp. F9001. Taxonomy (NCBI): domain Bacteria; kingdom Pseudomonadati; phylum Pseudomonadota; class Gammaproteobacteria; order Pseudomonadales; family Pseudomonadaceae; genus Pseudomonas; species Pseudomonas sp. F9001. The sequence goes on along the minus strand of NZ_JACAPX010000011.1, from coordinate 246,142 downwards.
GCTGCGTAGCAGCCCCAAGATGGTCAGCGAGTTCTTTCAGTCAGATTGCGCTGGCTTTATTGGGGTCGCTTCGCGACCCAGCGGGAGCAAGCTCCCTCGCCACAGCAAGCCCCCTCGCCACAAGGTTTTGGGTGGGTCAGCGAACATTGTGGGGGTGTTTGCGCATAGGAATACAGGCCAACTGCAACCCCGATGGCGAGTGGTAGATCGCCTGCTCATCGCCCACATACCCACACCGTCGATAAAAATCCGCCGCGTTCAACGTCGCGTCCAGGATCACTTCCTCGATCCCCAATTCCTGCGCCAACGCTTCCAGATACGCCAGTATCTGTTTGCCAATCCCGCGTCCGGTAAACCCGGGCAGCACAAACAGCGCACCGATTTCGTTGTTCGCCAGATCCAGCATACCGGTAGCGACCGGCTCACCGTCGACACATCCCAGGTAAAAATGCTTGTCCATCAGCGCTGCATAACCATTTTCAGCCGAGCCTCGCGTCCACAACATCATCTGCTCGGACGTATAGGCGCCGATGCATTGGCTGCGTATGGCCAACAGGCGAATGTCGAAGGCTGCCTGTGCATCTTCCAGCGTGGCGCGTCGTATCTCGAGCATCTGTCCCTCCATGGACGTCAGGCGTTCTCGTCACCCGGTCGGGTAAACGAATAGCGATCAATATCGGTCCTCAGCTGCCAGCCCTGGCCCTTCCAATAACGGGCAGCGCTGTCGTTGGTCTTGAACACATCCAGGTGGCATTTGCGGATGCCCAATTGCGCCAGGCGGGTGAGGCAGCGCTCAACCAACGCGTTCGCAATACCCTGGCGCCGATACGCGGGCAGCACCAGCAAGTGCTGCAAATACCCGCGCCGGCCATCGTGCCCGCACATCACGCACCCAACCAGCCCCCCATCGACCTCGGCGACGAAACTCATGCCTGGATTGCGCTCCAGGTAACGCTCAGTGGCCTCGCGGGAGTCGGCATCGCGCAGGGAGATGCCAGGCGTTTTCTGCATCAGTTCGAGCACGGCGTCGTAGTCGGCAGTGCTCATTACGCGAATAGTGACCATGGTGTTCAAAGCCCTCTGAGTTCGCACTGATTTTGCCTGTAGTTGTGCCGGTCGCGCACGCATAAATACACGACCGGATAACCGCTTGAGTCAACGCAGCTGAAACCAGGTGGTTTTCAGCTGCGTGTACTTGTCAAAAGCGTGCAGCGACAAATCACGCCCGAACCCGGATTGCTTGCCACCACCGAACGGCACCGCCACATCCAGAGCGTCGATGGTGTTGACCGACACCGTCCCGGCATTCAGGGCACGGGCCACACGGTGCGCACGGTTGAGGTCATCACTCCAGACCGAGGCCGCCAGGCCGTAGAGGCTATCGTTGGCCTGCTGTATCGCCTGCTCTTCCGTGTCGAAAGCGCTCACCGCAAGCACCGGGCCGAACACTTCATCACGGGACAGGGCCATGTCGCGGGTCACGTCGGCAAAAATGGTTGGCTGGATGAAGTTGGAGGAGCCATTGATGGCCAACTGTTCGCCACCGCACAACAGCCTGGCGCCCTCCCCCTGGGCCTGGCTGATGGCGTGCATGATGCGTGCGGTTTGCTGACTGTCGACGATGGCACCGGCCGCACTGCCCGGGTCCAGCGGATCACCCGGCATCCAGGCGCGCGACTTGGCGATCAGGCGCTCGACGAATTCGTCATGGATGGAGCGTTGCACGTAGAGACGGGAGTTGGCCGAACACACTTCGCCCTGGTTGAAAAAGATGCCGAAGGCGGCCTTCTGCGCCGCAAGGTCCAGGTCCTGGCAGTCCTCAAACACCAGGTTCGGGCTCTTGCCGCCACACTCCAGCCACACCTGTTTCAGGTTGGACTGGGCGGAGTACTGCATGAAGTATTTGCCCACCTGAGTGGAGCCGGTGAACACCAGGCAATCCACGTCGGGGTGCAGCCCCAGGGCCTTGCCGGCACTGTCGCCGAGGCCGGGCACTACATTCAACACACCTTCCGGGACACCGGCTTCCAGGGCAAGCTGGGCCAGGCGCAGGGCAGAAAACGGCGACTGCTCGGCAGGTTTCAAGACCACGCTGTTACCGGCCGCCAACGCCGGCGCGAGTTTCCAGGCGGCCATGTCGAGCGGGAAGTTCCACGGCACCACCGCCGCGATCACCCCCAGTGCTTCACGCGTGATGGTTGCCAACGCGTTGTGAGCGGTGGGCGCGACTTGATCGTAGAGTTTGTCGAGGGCTTCGCCGTACCAGGCAAACACATTGGCGGCGCCGGGCACGTCAACGTTGTAGGCGTCCATCACCGGCTTGCCCATGTTCAGCGAATCGAGCAGCGCCAGTTCCTCGCGGTGGGTCATCAGTAATTCGGAGAGCCTGATCAAAATTTTCTTGCGCTCCACCGACGGCATCCGTCGCCAGGGGCCGGTCTCGAAGGCCTGGCGTGCGCTGCGCACGGCCAGGTCGACTTCTGCGTCACCGCAGGCTGCAACCCGCGACAGCAACTGCTGGGTCGCAGGGTTAATGGCATCGAAGGTCGCCCCGGATGCCGCATTCACTGAGCGGCCACCGATCAGGGCGGTGTTGATGAACGTCTGGCGGGCAACACGCTGTTGCCAGTAGTTAAGGTCGAACACGTTGTACTCCCAATGAATGGCGATGGATAAACGAGGGGTTCACTCGGCGATCTGCAGCTCCGGCATCTTCACGCGCAGCCCCCGCGTGATGCCCAGCAGGCACAGGAGCCCAAGCCCCATCCAGCACAGGCCGATGGTGAACGACAGGCTGGAAAGGCTGCTCCACAGCCAGATCGTGCTGAGGAACCCCAGCGCCGGCACAACCGCGTACAGCAAGTAGTTCCTGGTACCGCGCAACTTCTGGTCGACCAGGTAGTGCTTGATCACCGCCAGGTTCACCGCCGAGAACGCAAACAGCGCACCGAAGCTGATCATGTTGGCGACGGTATCCAGCGTGATGAACAAGGCAATCAGCGAGAACAGGCTGACCAGCACGATGGCCGTGGCGGGCACGCGCTTTTTCGTCACCAGCTTGCCGAGCACACGGGGCAGCGCGCCGTCACGGCCCATGGCGAACAGCACCCGCGACACACTGGCCTGGGAGACCATCGCCGAGGCGAAGCAACCGGCGACATAGGTTGCGGTAAAGGCGGTCACCAGCAGTTCGCCGCCCACCCGGCGCATCACATCCACCGAGGCGGCATCCGGGTCGACGAAGCTGTTCCATTGCGGGAACACCATTTGCGCGAAATACGAAACCAGCAGGAACAGCAGGCCGCCGAACAGCGACACCACCATGATCGCCAACGGGATGGTGCGGCGTGGGTTGGGGGTTTCCTCGGCCATGGTCGACACCGCATCGAAGCCAAGAAACGACAGGCACAGCACCGCGGCGCCCGCCATGATCAGCGGCGCGCTGAAGCCTTCATGGTGGAATGGCGCCAGCAGCGACACGGGTGCGGACTGCTCGCTCAGGGTGTGCACCGACAACGCCACGAACACCACGATGAACACCAACTGGGCGACGATGAGTATCCAGTTGACCCGGGTGATGGACTCGATGCCCACCAGGTTCAGTGTGGTCACCAGGGCAATCGAGCCGAGCACCCACACGGCGGTCGGCACCCCGGGAAAATACTCGGACATGTAGATGCCGATCAGCAAATAGCTGAGCAACGGCAGGAAGATGTAGTCCAGCAACAGGGTCCACCCGGCGATGAAGCCGAAGTAGGCGCCAAACGCCTTGCGGGTGTAGGAGTAGACCGAGCCCGAATAGGGATGCGCCTGGACCATGCGCCCATAGCTGTAGGCCGTCAGCAGCATGGCGGCGAGAGTCAGCATGTAGGCGGTCGGCAAGTGGCCCTTGGTCATTTGGGTCACCAGCCCGTAGGTGGTAAACACCGCCAGCGGCACCATGTACGCCAGGCCGAACAACACCAGCCCGATAAGACCCAGCGGCTGACGGAAGCGGCGGGACGAGGCGGCTTTGGGTGAGGATTGATGAGCGGGTGTATCGGTCACGTTTGTTATTGTATTCATGGGTGACTCCTGGAAATGGGGGTGCAGGGCGTCGCGGCATTCGATGGCATCGATGCCGTTCAGCGTTGCCTGATGGAGGTTGCGCACCACCCCTCGCCTGGGGTGGCGCGCTGGTCACTTCAGAGTTTTCCCGCGATCCGTGCGGTGCGATCCACGGCGATGCGGGTCTTTTCAACCAGCTCGTCCAGCTCAGTGCGCGTGGCCACCAGTGCCGGTGCCATGATCATGCGGCCCAGCGTCGAGCGAATGATTACGCCCTCTTCGAAACCAAACGTGCGGCACTGCCAGGCCAGGTCGTTTTCGTTCTCGAAGCGCTTGCGGGTGCTCTTGTCTTCAGCGAACTGCAAGGCCGCGAGCAAGCCCGTGCCCTGGATCTCGCCGATCATCGGGTGATTGCCAAACACTTCATGGAGGATTTTTTGCAGGTACGGTCCGGTGTCGTTCTTCACCTGGCGCACGATGCCTTCGTCCCGCAGCGCCTTGAGGTTGGCCAGCGCCACCGCCGCCGCGACCGGGTGCCCGGAATAGGTCAGCCCGTGGGCAAACACGCCGCCGTGCTCCACCAGTGCATCGGCCATGCGTTTGCTCAGCACCAGGCCACCCATCGGCAGGTAACCGGAGGTGAGGCCTTTGGCGATGGACAGGGTGTCCGGCTCAAAACCGAAGTGTTGATGGGCGAACCACTCGCCGGTACGGCCAAAGCCACCAATCACCTCATCGGCACACAGCAGCACATCGTATTGCCGGCAAATGCGCTGGATCTCGGGCCAGTAGCTTTCCGGCGGGAAGATCATGCCGCCCGCGCCCTGGAACGGCTCGGCGATAAACCCGGCGACGTTTTCAGCGCCCAGCTCGAGGATTTTCTCTTCCAGCTGCAAGGCGCAGCGGCGGCCGAACTCGGCAGGCGTCAGCTCGCCGCCATGGGCGTACCAGTAGGGTTCGTCAATGTGTGCCACGTCGGGAATCAGGCCGCCCATCTCGTGCATGAACTTCATGCCGCCCAGGGCAGACGCCGCCAGCGTGGAGCCGTGATAACCATTCCAGCGCCCGATCATGATTTTTTTCTGCGGCTGGCCGACCACTTGCCAGTAACGGCGCACGGTACGGATCAGTACTTCGTTGGCCTCGGAGCCGGAGTTGGTGTAGATCACGTGGCTGTAGTGGCCCGGCAACAGGCTGAAGAGCAACTCCGACAGCTCGATCACCGCCGGGTGGGTGGTGTGGAAGAACATGTTGTAGTACGCCAACTGGTCCATCTGGGCGGCAGCGGCAGCGGTCAAGTCCCTGCGACCGTAACCCAGCTGGGTGCACCACAGGCCCGACATGCCGTCCAGGTAACGCTTGCCTTCGCTGTCCCAAAGGTAAAGGCCCTCACCGCGCACCATCACCCGCGGGCCTTCGGCATTCAGCGCTTTTTGATCGACAAATGCATGGATGTGGTGGGCCGCATCCGACTTCTGGTAGTCCTCGGTCAGGCGGTTCAGTTGGGCGGGTACGTTCATGGTATTTCTCTCTTATTAGTAATGACGCAAGGGCGAGCAACGCCGCTCAGCGGTGCTTGCTCATGTAGCTTTCGAGGGGATCTTTGCTCAGCACTCCCTGGGCTTCGGCCAGCGAATCGATAAACAGGGCAAACAGTTCCGATTGCGCGCCGATATCGAGCTTGGTGTAGATGTGCTTGCGGTGGGACTTGATGGTGTCTTCCGAGACGTCGAGGCGTTCGGCCAGCGAACGGGTGGAATGCCCGCGCAGGATTAGTTGGGCGATCCGGCATTCCCGCTCGGTCAATATCGACGAGCCGAAGTTGTTCAGCGCCGAGTGAATGCGCTGCTCCAGCAGGTTTTCAAAACGCGCCCCCTGGGCATCCAGGCCAACGAAATGCTTGCCCAGCACCGCCAGCACCCACGCCGCGATGCGTTTGAATTGCCCGGTGGTGGTGGCGTCGAGCTTTTGCGTAAAGGCCAGCGACACCGCCAGGCTCGAGCCGTTGCTCGACTGCAGGATGTAGTTCAGCTCATCCTCCAGATGGGAGTGGCGGTAAAACGACTGGAAGTATTCGCTGAGCTCGAAGTGATCGGGGGCGACCTCGGCCAGCTCGTAACACCCGGAGCTGACGCCCTCCACACAGGCCCCGTAAAACGGGTCGAGCAGATAAAACCCCGACAGGTACTGGCGCACATTGCCTTGTGGCAACCATGGCCCGTCCAGCTCGAACAGCGCACTGGGCATGCCGCCGCGCGGGTAGAAATACAGCGTGGTGGCCTGGATCGGCTGGAGATAACCGAGAGCCTCGAACAAGGTCGCGGCGAACCCCGGCTGCCCGATGCTGTCGGTCACCCGGGCCATCTGTTCGAACCATTGCGCAGAAGAAAGCCGGTCGTTTTCCACTTCAAACACTCGCTGAAAGAACTGCAAGGATGGTTGCACACCCGCTCCATCCTCGAAATCACCCGATAGGGTGAGCCTGCATCCGATATTTATGCTCACTTCCCAGCTTAATAATATTTTATTAAAAACCGCCCTCCCCCTAGCCTTGAAGCCATGCCCAAGCTGAATCCAACTGCATTACGCAAGGACAGACACATGACTCAAGCAATAACAAAAACAGACACGCTGGTGGTGGGAGCCGGTCAGGCTGGCGTCGCCATGAGCGAGCACCTGAGCAAGCAAGGCGTGCCGCACCTGGTGCTGGAGCGCAGCCGTATCGCCGAGCGCTGGCGCACCGGCCGCTGGGATTCGCTGGTCGCCAACGGCCCGGCCTGGCATGACCGTTTTCCGGGCCTGGCCTTCGATAACGTCGCCCCCGATGGCTTTGCGCCGAAAGAGCGTGTGGCGGACTACTTCGAAGCCTATGCACGCAAGTTCAATGCACCGATTCGCACCGGCGTCGACGTGACCTCGGTGGTGCGCAATGTCGGTCGCCCAGGCTTCACCATCCACACCAGCGAAGGCGTGATCGAAGCCAACCGCGTGGTGGCGGCCACCGGGCCGTTCCAGAAGCCGGTGATTCCGGCGATTGCCCCTCAAGACAGCGCGCTGCACCAGATCCACTCCGCCGACTACCGCAACCCCGCGCAACTGCCGGCCGGCGCGGTGCTGGTGGTGGGGGCGGGTTCCTCCGGGGTGCAGATCGCCGACGAACTGCAACGCTCCGGGCGCCAGGTGTACCTGTCGGTGGGTGCTCACGACCGCCCACCGCGTGCCTATCGCAACCGCGATTTCTGCTGGTGGCTGGGCGTGTTGGGTGAGTGGGACCAGGCCGCGATGAAACCCGGCCGCGAGCACGTGACCATTGCGGTGAGCGGCGCCCACGGCGGCAAGACCATCGACTTCCGCGAGCTGGCCCAGCAAGGCATGACCCTGGTCGGCCTGACCCAATCCTTCAACGGCAGCGTTGCGAGCTTCCAGCCCAACCTGGTGGAAAACCTGGCCCGCGGCGATGAGAACTACCTGGCCCTGCTGGATGCGGCGGATGCCTATATCGAGCGCAACGGCCTCGACCTGCCGCCAGAGCCCGAAGCGCGTCGCGTATTTCCCGATGCCGAGTGCATCAAGCACCCGATCCTGGAACTGGACCTGGCCAAGGCCGGTATCACTTCAATCATCTGGGCCACCGGCTTTGCCGTGGATTACAGCTGGCTGAAGGTCGATGCATTTGACGCCGCCGGCAAGCCGCAGCACCAGCGCGGCGTAGCCAGCGAGTCGGGCATCTACTTCCTCGGTTTGCCATGGCAGTCGCGCCGGGGCTCGTCGTTTATCTGGGGCGTGTGGCATGACGCCAAGTACGTGGCCGACCATATCGCCATCCAGCGTCAATACCTTGAGTACCGCGAACCCACACCGGTTGTTCACACCTCACCTGTCAGCGCCTGATCACTTTTTTCTGGAGTTTTTTTGATGCCTACTCACACTCGCATCCGCATGTTCAACACCAAGGAAACCTACCCTAACCAGAGCCTGGACAATGACCTGTGCCAGGCCGTACGCGCCGGCAACACGGTGTACGTACGAGGCCAGGTGGGCACCGATTTCGACGGCAACCTGATCGGCCTTGGCGACCCGCGCGCGCAAGCCGAACAGGCAATGAAAAACGTCAAGCAACTGCTGGAGGAAGCCGGCAGCGACCTGAGCCACATCGTCAAGACCACCACCTACCTGATCGACCCGCGCTACCGCGAGCCGGTGTACCAGGAAGTCGGCAAGTGGCTAAAAGGCGTGTTCCCGATCTCCACCGGGTTGGTGGTTTCGGCCCTGGGCCAGCCACAGTGGCTGATGGAAATCGACGTGATTGCAGTCATCCCCGAGTAATCCAAGGAGGCACGACATGACCTTTTCAATCGTCGCCCGCTGCGCGGAAACCGGCCAGATGGGCATTGCCATCAGCTCATCGAGCATCGCCGTAGGCGCCCGCTGCCCATGGCTGCGGCCCGGCGTGGGTGCGGTCTCGACCCAGAACATCACCCTGCCCGCCCTGGGCCCGGACGTACTCGATCTATTGGAGCAAGGCCTTGCCCCTGCCGATGCCGTAGACAAGGCCCTGACCCGCAACGGCTACAGCCAATACCGGCAACTGACGGCGATTGATCACCTCGGGCGCACGGTGCATTTCAGCGGCAACGAAACCCTTGGCACCCACAATGCGGTGTCGGGCGAACAGTGCGTGGCCGCCGGCAATATGCTCGCCGACCGCGCGGTGATCGAGGCGATGGTCAAGGCCTTCGAGCAAGGCGAAGGCCAACTGGCAGACCGCCTGCTGGCCGCGATGCATGCGGCCATTGCCGCCGGGGGCGAAGCCGGGCCGGTGCATTCCGCCGCGCTGGTGGTGGTGGGCGAGCTGACCTGGCCGATCATCAACCTGCGGGTGGATTGGGCCGACGAGCAGCCGATCGCCGAGCTGCAAAAGCTCTGGGACGCCTACCGTCCACAGGTGCAGGACTACATCGACCGCGCCCTCGCCCCGGACCGCTCCCCGGGCTACGGCGTGGCCGGAGACGACCGATGAGCACCAGCCGCGAACTGCTGCAGGCGCTGGTGGGGTTTGATACCACCAGCCGCGAATCCAACCTGAAGCTGATCGAGTTCGTACGCGATTACCTGGCAGGGTTCGGCGTGCCTTGCGAGTTGATCTACAACGATGAGCGCAGCAAGGCCAATCTGTTCGCCACCCTCGGCCCGGCGAATGTGCCCGGGATTGTGCTGTCGGGGCACACCGATGTGGTGCCGGTGGATGGCCAGCCGTGGACGTTGCCGCCGTTTGAGTTGACCGAACGCGACGGCAAGCTGTTTGGCCGGGGCACGGCGGACATGAAGGGCTACATCGCCTGTGTACTGGCGCTGGTGCCGGCCTTGGCAAGCGCAGACTTGCGCATGCCGGTGCACATCGCCCTGTCCTACGACGAGGAAGTCGGCTGCCTTGGGGTGCGTTCGTTGCTCAAGGTGCTGGAACAATGGCCGGTGAAACCGCTGCTGTGCATTATCGGCGAGCCCACCGAGTTGAAGCCGGTGCTGGGCCATAAAGGCAAGCTCGCCATGCGATGTGAAGTGCATGGCGAGGCCTGCCATTCGGCGTATGCGCCCCAGGGCGTGAATGCGATCGAGTATGCGGCGGAGTTGATTGGTGAGCTGGGGCGAATCGGCCAGCGCCTCAAGGTGCATCAGGACGAGCGCTTTGACCCGCCGTTCAGCACCGTGCAAACCGGGGTGATCTCCGGGGGCAAGGCGTTGAATATCGTGCCTGCCGATTGCCGTTTTGACTTTGAAGTGCGCGCCCTGCCCTCGATGGACCCGGGTGAAGTGGCCGAGGAGCTGCAAGCCTATGCGATGCAGCAGGTGTTGCCGCGGATGCAGGCGGTGAGCCGGCAGAGTGCGATTCGCTTCAGTGAGTTGTCGGCGTACCCGGGGCTGGCCACCGACCAGCGCAGCCAGGCGGCGGAGCTGATTGCGGCGTTTTGCGACTCGCGGGAATTTGGCACCGTGGCGTTCGGGACCGAGGGTGGGTTGTTTGATGCGGCGGGCATTCCGACGGTGGTGTGCGGGCCTGGGAGCATGGACCAGGGGCATAAGCCGGATGAGTTTGTGAGTGTTGCGCAACTGAAGGCTTGCGATGCCATGTTGTTGCGCATGCTCGACTCGATTCGCGCCTGAAACGCGGGCCAAATGTGGGAGCGGGCTTGCTCGCGAATGCGGTGTGACAGTCACCCGATGTATTGACTGATCCACCGCTTTCGCGAGCAAGCCCGCTCCCACATTTTTAGTTCTGTGTCTAACCTAACAACCGCGCCAGCTCTTCCCGGCAATACTCCACAAACAACTGCACCGGCTTGGTCAACGGCGCCCGCCGCAACCACACCGCCGACAACCCCGACCCCGTCACCGTCTCCGCCAACGGCACGCACACCAGCTTTTGCCCGTCATAGGAATACGGCGAAAACGGCTTGGTCACCAGGATCGAAAACCCGAACCCGCGCCCCACCATCCCCCGCACCATCTCGATCGACGGCGAACTGAAGACAATATTCGGCGTCAGCCCACGCTCTTCAAAGATGCTCACGAAGTACGTCCGGCTCGGCAGCACATCCAGCAAAATCATCGGTTCCAGCACCAAGTCCGCCAACGACACCTTGGCCTGCTGCGCAAACCGGTGATCCGCCGGCAGCAACGCATAGGGTTGCTGCGGCGGCATCAGCGGCGTGGTCTCGATGGCGCTGCCCAGGTCATGCTCAAACAGCATCGCCACATCGATACTGCCGGCCGTCAGCGCCTGCACCAGTTCCTGTTGTTCGCCATCGCGCAGACGGATTTCCACCCCCGGCCAACGCTCCCGGAAACCGGCAATCAAGCGCGGCAAATACAGCGGTGCCAGGGTTTCGAAGCAACCGATATCGATCTGCCCCGCCACCACGTCATTGTCTGCCAGGGCGTTCTGCTCAAACTCATGGGCCACCCGCAGCAGCTCCAGGGCCTTGCGATAGAACCGCGCACCGCTCGGCGTCAGTGACACCCCTTGGGCGTGATGGCGGATAAACAGCTGCACACCGAAGCTGTCTTCCAACTGCTTGATGGCCGTCGACACCGACGGTTGCGCGATATAGAGCTTGCGCGAGGCCTCTGCCACGCTGCCGCACTCGGCCGTGGTTACAAAATATCTGAGCTGGCGCAGGTTATAGGCAGCCATCGGGACCTCCATAAACGTGGGATTTCGCCCCAAACAAGTGCGTGAAAATCGGCTTTTTCACATTGATTCAAGTGCATGCAACATACCGGAGCAAAAAACCCCGCGAGATATTATTTTTAAGGTCTATAGCAACAAACTTACTAATTTACCTCCCTGTGACCATTGCACATGATCACTCCAACAACAAAAGCGACGCACACGCGCCGCCCAGCGAAGTACGTCAACGTACTCACCTTGCCTTGGAGCTCGTCATGGTTACCACTGCAACATCCTCCGCCCCGCTTATCGAAAAACACACGATTGGATACGTGCCCCCGGAAGATCGCCACGGAAAGGTAAGAGACCTGTTCACCCTGTGGTTCGGCGGCAACATCGCGCCGTTGCCCATCGTCACCGGCGCGCTGGCCGTGCAACTGTTCGGCCTTAACCTGGTGTGGGGCATCATCGCCATCCTCGTCGGCCACCTCGTCGGCGGCGTGCTGATGGCGCTGCACTCGGCCCAGGGCCCGCAGATGGGCATCCCGCAAATGATCCAGAGCCGCGCCCAGTTCGGCTCCCTTGGCGCACTGCTGGTGGTGGTGATCGCCGGCGTGATGTACATCGGCTTCTTCGCCTCCAACATCGTATTGGCGGGCAAATCCCTGCACGGCGTCGTCGACGTGATCCCGGTACCGGTAGGCATCGTCATCGGCGCCATCGGCTCGGGGATCATCGGCATCATCGGCTACCGCTTCATCCACGTCCTCAACCGCATCGGCACCTGGGTGCTGGGCGCGGGCATCGTGCTGGGGTTCGGCTACATCTTCACCCATGTGCAGACGGCCGACTTCCTGACACGCGGTAACTTCAACATCTCCGGCTGGCTGGCCACCGTGTCGCTGGCCGCGCTGTGGCAAATCGCGTTTGCGCCGTATGTGTCTGACTACTCCCGCTACCTGCCGGCGGATGTGCCGGTGGCGTCGACCTTCTGGACCACCTATTTGGGCACCGTGCTCGGTTCCAGCCTGTCGTTCATCTTTGGTGCGGTTGCGGTACTGGCTACGCCGGTGGGCATGGACACCATGGACGCAGTCAAACTGGCGACCGGCTCCATTGGCCCGCTGATGCTGTTGCTGTTCCTGCTCAGCGTGATCAGCCACAACGCACTTAACCTGTACGGCGCCGTGCTGTCATTGATCACCCTGGTACAGACCTTTGCCTACCGCTGGATCCCCACCGCCAAGGCGCGTGCAGTGATCTCGGTGCTGGTGCTGGCGGCGTGCTCGACTGCGGCGGTGTTTGCGTCGAAGGATTTTATCGGGCACTTCGTGGACATGGTGCTGGTGCTGCTGGTGGTACTGGTGCCGTGGACGGCGATCAACCTGATCGACTTCTATGCGATCCATAAGGGCAAGTACGACATCGGTTCGATCTTTCGCGTGGATGGCGGGATTTACGGGCGGTACAACCCCCAGGCGCTGGTGGCGTATGCGGTGGGGATTGTGGTGCAGATTCCGTTTATGAATACGCCGCTGTATGTCGGGCCGATTTCGGCGCATATCAACGGGGCGGATTTGTCCTGGTTGGTGGGGTTGGTGGTGACGTCGCCGTTGTATTTCTGGTTGGCGAGTCGGGACAGTGCGTATAAGCGGCGGTTGGAGGGGGGGAAGTTGGTGGGTGGGGTTTAATAGAGCCTGGCTCAGTTACCAGAAAACCCGCATTTGCGGGTTTTCCAGTTATCCGGCTTGGCGAATATTGATGGTGCCAGGAAGGCCGCCATCGCGGCCTCGCTAAAGCTCGACGGCTCCCACAGGGGGTCGGTGGTGTGAGTGGGTTTTGTGTTCGGCGGTGCTGTCGGGGTGTTCTTTCTTTATCATGGGGGCCGTCGTTCAACTTCTCCGGTAACCCAATGCCCGCCCTCACCTTCCGTAACGCCAACCCCGCCGACGCCAACCGTTGCTACGAAATCGAAATCACCGCCTACGAAGGCGACGAAGCCGCGACCCTGGAAAAGATCGCCACGCGCATTGCGCTGTACCCGCAAGGCTTTCTGATCCTGGAGGCGGATGGTGTTGTGGTCGGTTTCATCAACTGCGGTTGCGCCGATGAAGTGGTGATGTCGGATGAGGCCTTCAAGGAGTTGGTCGGGCATTCAGCCGATGCGCCGAATGTGGTGATCATGTCGGTGGTGGTGGATCCCGCCCAGCAAGGCAAGGGCTACTCCACGCGCTTGATGACGGAGTTCGTGCAGCGCATGCAGGCGATGGGCAAGAAGACCATTCACCTGATGTGCAAGGACCAGCATGTGGAGCTGTATAAGCGCATGGGCTATCGCTATGTGCAGCCGTCAGCGTCGGACCACGGCGGGATGGCGTGGCATGAGATGGTGATGGATATCTAGCCATCACACTTCCCCCTGTGGCGAGGGAGCTTGCTCCCGTTGGGGTGCGAAGCGCCCCTGATTCAGTGGACGCGGTTTTTCAGAGACCTGGTGACTGGTTTTGGGGCTGCTGTGCAGCCCAACGGGAGCAAGCTCCCTCGCCACAGGGAAAGCATTTGCCTTGGGTTACGGGTTTCCCCCGGCCCACACGTGCGGGCGACGTGCAGCCCAAGGCGTTGCCCGTTCCAGTTGCGTCGCCAGGCCAAGCAACATGCCCTCCTGACCAAACGCGCCCATGAACTGCATGCCGATCGGCAGCCCGCTCTGGGAATCATGACCCAGCGGCACCGACATCGCCGGCGCGCCAATGACGTTGGCCAGCGCGGTAAACGGCGAATGCGCAAACACTCGATTCATCCACCCTTGCCCGTCCAGTTGCGCCTGCCCCTGGTTGTAGTCGCCGATCATCGGCGCCAGCCCGGGCAGTGTGGGCGACAGCAGCACGTCATATCGCTGGAACAGGCCACCCATGTGGCGCGCGACGATGTTGCGTTCCCACAGGGCCCCCAGCAGGTCTGTCGCTTGCAGTGACTTGCCCAGGCGATACAGCGCCAGTGTCGCCGGTTCCAGGTATTCAGCGCTGATCGAACGACCCGTCGCGCCGGCAACTGCGTCTATCCAGGCCGCCGTATTCGACGACCAGAAACGCGCATTGAGTTCGACAAACGCCTCCCAACTGACGCCAATGTCCGGCTGGATTTCTTCAACCTGATGACCCAACGTTTCCAATTGTTTGGCGGTATTGAACAGCGCCTGTTCCACCGCCGGATGCAGCTTTTTCCCGCTTAAAGGCAGACTCTGGAGGGCAATGCGCAACGAACCGGGCGCCCGTTGGGCAAGCGCCGAAAAGCTGTTTTCTGGCGGTGCTATGTGAAACGGATCTCCAGGCGCGCCGCCATGGATCGCGTCGAGCATGCCAGCGCTGTCGCGTACCGAACGGGTCAATACCCCGTGCACTGCCAAACCACTCCAGACTTCGTCGACGTCCGGCCCCATGGGCACGCGACCACGGCTGGGCTTGAGCCCGAACAGGCCGCACATGGACGCGGGTACGCGGATTGAGCCGCCGCCATCGGTCGCATGCGCCACCGGTACCAACCCCGCCGCCACCGCCGCTGCCGAGCCGCCGCTGGAACCACCGGCGCTGCGCTGCACGTCCCACGGGTTGCGGGTGGGGCCTGAAAAGCGGCTTTCGGTGGTGGTGCTGGCGGCGAATTCGGGGGTGGTGGTGCGGCCCAACGGCATGAGGCCGGCGCGGCGCAGGCGGGTCATCAGTTCCGAGTCGGCATCGGCGGTGCAGCCCTGCGCGAGCGCGCTGCCGAGTTCATTGCGGCGGCCTGCGGCGCTGACGCCCAGGTCTTTGAGCAGCAGCGGCACGCCATGGAACGGGCCTTGGGCCGCAACCGGTTCATCGTGCCAGGCTTCCACCAGGGCGTTGATCTGCGGGTTGACGGCTAAGATGGCTTGCAGGGCCACCGCGCGCACCTCGTCGACACTGACAGCGTGGGTGTGGATCAGGCGTGCCAGGCCGGTAGCATCCTGATCGGCATATTCAGACAGGTACATGAAACCCTCCAAACGGGTATGATGAATACTCTTCGGTATCGGACGATACCGATAAGTATCATGCGATACTCAATGGTATCGCTGTCAAGTGGAGAATGTGCATGCGTGCGCAACGGACACCTCAACTGCCGCCCCGCGAGCGGATCGTCGATGCGGCGCAAACGCTGTTTGTCGAACAGGGCATCACCCGTGTCAGCGTGGATGCCATTGCGGCACTGGCCGCCTCGACCAAGATGACCGTGTACCGGCATTTCGAGAATAAGGATGCGCTGGTGCTGGAGTGGCTGGAGCGCCTGACGGAAAGCTACAGCGATGTGCTGGATGGCCTGGCGCAGCAACACCCCGACTCCCCCAGGGAACAACTGCTGGGCTTGGCGGTTTTTATCGTCGACGACCTGGAACGGGCGGGCTATCGCGGTTGCCCGTTTACCAACACCCTCGCGGAAATTCCGGAGGCCGATCACCCTGCGCGAGCGCTGATCCAGGCGCATAAAAAACGCCAGTTTGAGCGGGTGAAGCTGCTGTGCACGCAGCTCAAGGCGAGCAAGCCCGGGGAGCTGGCTGAAGAGCTGACGTTGTTGATGGAAGGTGCCCAGGTGGTTGCGCAAAACAAAGGCGTGGATCAGGTGGGTGAACGGCTGATGCGGATGGTGCGGGAACGGCTTTGACAGGGAGCAGAACCTGATGAAACAGCATTTGATTGAGATAGGTGACCAACCAGACGCCGAAGCCGAGCAGCTTCTCGGCAAGGGACTCGCCGCCTTCAACGAACACATCACCGGCTCCAATGACCGACGTCCGTTGACGGTGCTGATCAAGGATCCCGACACCGGTGAAACCCTCGGCGGCATCACCGGCAAAACCAGCCTCGGGATGGCGTTCCTCGACCTGTTCCATTTGCCCGATGCGCTGCGTGGTTCAGGCCTGGGTACATCGCTGCTGAAGGCGTTCGAAGACGAAGCCCGTCACCGAGGGTGCCGCTCGGCGGTGCTGTACACCATCAGTTTCCAGGCCCCGGAATTTTACGAGAAGAATGGCTGGGTACGTTTTGGTGAAATACCATGCGACCCGCAAGGCAGCAGCCGGGTTTTCCTCAGCAAAACGCTCTGACGGCTAGATGCCAAGCCTTTTGCCAAACAACCGATTTTCATGGGTTTCATTCTGGAACGTATACGCAGGCGCCCCCAGTAGCTCATAACCACGACGCGGGTAAAAACCCAGCGCCCGCTCGTTGCCGACCCACACCGTCGCCCACAACAAAGACGCGCCACCCTGCCCTGCGTGCTGTTCAGCCGCTTGCAGCAAACGGTAGCCCAGGCCCAGGCCGGTAAACCGTTCCTGGATGTAGAGCCGCTGCAACTCCGCCGCTTTCGGGGTTGAGATCAGCGCATGGCCGGTGTCCATCGCCACCTGGGCAAACCCCACCAGATGCCCGTTGGCTTCAGCGACGATGATGGCCGTAGCCGGCTGGACGATCAGCGCGGAAATCGTCTGGGGCGAAAACGCTTGCAGCGCCTCGGCAGCGATTGAGTCGCGAATGCCTTCGGTGGCGTAAGTATCGAGAAAAACCTGCATGCCCAGCACACCAACGCATAACGCGTCTTCAGGCCGTGCATCGCGGATAAGCATGTCGGGAAGCATTCGAGGGGTACTCTCAAAATCAGCAAAGGCAACGTTTTAACACAACTGCACATCTCTTCAATTGCCAGCCTGAATTTGCCCCAGTAGGGTTGTCGCTTCCCCCGCCAACAGGAGCCAGCAATGACCTGGTTTTCAGATCCCGACGCTGTCGCCCGCTACGCCGAAGGCCCGGTGAGGCTGGTGCCGGGTTTCGAGTCCCTGCAGCGCATGACCACCCTGTTGCTGCGCGAAAGCGTCCCGGCCACCGGCAAGGTATTGGTACTCGGTGCAGGCGGCGGCCTGGAGTTGAAGAAGTTTGCCGACAGCCAGCCCGAGTGGCAGTTTGTGGGGGTGGACCCGTCTGCCGAGATGCTGAAGCTGGCCGAGGCCACCTTGGGTCCGCTGATGGCCCGGGTGCAGTTGCATGAAGGCTATATCGATACCGCGCCCGAGGGGCCGTTCGATGCCGCCACGTCCTTGCTGACCTTGCATTTCATCCCGGCCGAAGAGCGTCTGCAAACCCTGAAAGAGCTGTGGCGGCGCTTGTCGCCGGGCGCGCCCTTGATTGCGGCGCATCACAGCTTCCCCCAATCCTCGCCAGAGGAAAAAGCGCGCTGGCTGAAGCGTTATGCAGCCTATGCCGTGGATTCCGGCGTGCCGGCTGAAGATGCGCAGCGGGCGATTACCGCCATCAGCAGCCACTTGCCGGTGCTGTCACCCAACGACGATGAAGCGCTGCTACGGGAGGCAGGCTTCGAAGGTGTGGAACTGTTCTACGCGGGCTTCAGCTTCAAGGGCTGGATTGCCTACAAGCCCGCCTAGCTTCCGGGGGAGGCTTACCAACTCCCCGACGCCCCACCCCCACCACTGGAACCACCACCACCCGATGAGCTGCTGCTGGAACTGGAACTCGAACCGGAGGAGCTGGAGCCCCCACCAGACCCCGACCCCGACCCGCCGCTGATACCGTGGGCAAAGATGAACAGCGCCGCGAACGAAGCGAATGGGAACGCCAACAGCCATCCCGTGGCGCCCTTGTCAATCAATGCCCCGACGATCCCGTACACCGCCAGCACCGCCACCAGCCGCACGATAAAGCCCACCTGGCTCTCTTGCCACATGCTCTTCATCACCAGGAACAGGCCCAGATACAGGCCCAGGACCAGCAACCCTGCGAATGGATAAGCCAGCCAGTGAATAAGGGATATCTCGCGCACGAAGTTATCGGTCAGCAGCACGCCGGCGATGTAGCCCAACAGCACCAGCACGGTGTAAAACGCCGCCCTCGCCTGCCACAACGCGCCGAAAGTAGCGCCACCGATCAGCATGCACAGGGGCAGCAACAGCAAATAGACCGGCCAGTCCTTGCCGCCCGCAACCGCGACCAGCACCACGGTGACAACGACCACCGCCATCAGGGCCCGGCGCCAAGGGAGTTTTTCGGCGCCCATCAATACCCCGACCACCCCGCCAAACATGAATGCCAGGAGTACCGCATACGCTTCAGGCGGGAAACCGGCCTTGGCCACCTCGGGCAAATTGCCGCCGTCCACCAACAGTGTCAGGTCGTCCACCGCTTGCTGCACGCCGCCTGCGTAATCGCCCTGGCGAAACGCCGGGGTGATGTGTTCCTCGATGATGCGGTGGGCCAGCAGGTCGGTGACCACGCCCTCCAGGCCGTAACCGACTTCGATCCGAACCTTGCGATCGTCTTTCGCCACCAGCAGCAGGATGCCGTCGTTGACGTCCTTGCGCCCCAGTTTCCAGGCACGGAACAGTTGGTTGGCGAAGTCCTCGATGCCAACGCCCTGGGTGCTCGGCAGCAGCATCACCGCCACCTGTGCGCCCTTGCGTTGTTCCAGACCGGCGAGTTGCGTGGTGATACGCGATTGAGTGGCAGCGTCGAGGGTTTGGGTCAGGTCGATCACGCGCTGGTCCAGCGCAACCGTGACCGGCGCCGGGGGAACGGTATCGGCCCACACCTGCGAGCCAGAAACGATCAGTAGCAAGCCCAAGACACATTGCCGTAGGAACACCATCATGTTTTGTTACCTGAAGTTTCATCCTGAATCGGCCGACTTTACCCTATCGACGCTATAAACAGGTGACCCGACGCCACCGACTATCTAGACTTACGCCACCCCCACACACGCCCTACACGAGAACGCCATGGACCTTCAGCAGCGCAACAATGTCAGGGTGTATGGCAGCGGTCCCTCGACCCTGGTTTTCTCCCATGGCTTCGGGTGTGATCAAACCATGTGGAATTATCTGTTTCCTCACTTCACCGGGCGTTTCCGTGTGGTGCTGTATGACCTGGTGGGGGCTGGCCAGTCCGACCTGGGCGCGTACGACAGCGAAAAATACAGCTCACTCGCCGGCTACGCCCATGACCTGGGCGAGATTGTTGATGAATACGCCGTGGGCCCGGTGGTGCTGGTGGGGCACTCCGTCAGCGCGATGATCGGCGCCCTGGCCGATCGCCAGGCGCCCGGACCAATCGCCGCCCATGTGATGATCGGTCCTTCGCCCTGCTATATCGATTCCGGTGACTACACGGGCGGGTTCACCCTCGACGATATCCATTCGTTGCTCGATACCCTCGACAGCAATTACCTCGGCTGGTCCAGCACCATGGCCCCGGTAATCATGGGCGCACCCGGGCAACCTGCACTCGGCGAAGAACTGACCAACAGTTTCTGCCGCACCGAGCCGGACATCGCCAAGCGCTTCGCACGGGTAACCTTCCTGTCGGACAACCGCCAGGACATCGCGGGCCTGATGACCCCCACCCTGATTCTGCAATCCACCGACGACTTGATCGCACCGGTGTGCGTCGGTGAGTACCTGCATGCCGCGTTGCCCGCCAGCACGTACTGCCTGGTCGATAACGTGGGGCATTGCCCGCACATGAGCGCACCCGGCGCCTGTTCAGCGGCCATGGACAGTTTCCTGTTGCCATGGGTGGGTGCCGATGCCAGCCGATAACCTGTCGTTGCCGGACTCTCAACGTTTGTTCGACGGTGCGCCCTGCGCCTTGGTAGTCACCCGGGAAGACGGCACCATCGTGCAGGCCAACCAGTGCTTCAGCGACTGGACCGGCTTCAGCGTCGATGAGTTGAAAGAACGACGGTTCCAGGACCTGCTGACGATGGGCGGGCGGATCTTCCATCAGACGCACTTGGCGCCGCTGATGAAAATGCAGGGCTCCATCGCCGAAGTGAAACTCGACCTGCTGCACCGTGACCGGCGCACCGTCACGGTATTGCTCAACGGCGTCAGGTACGAACATGCCGGCATTGCCTATAACGAACTGGCCCTCTTCGGCACCACCGACCGCGACAAGTACGAGCGCGAGCTGCTCAACGCGCGCAAACTGGCTGAAGCCTTGCTGCAGGAAAAGACCGCCGCTGAAGTCGCGCTGCATCAGGCCCAGGCCGAACTGAGCAGCGCCTATGAAATCGCCCAGCGCCGGGCGCTGTTTGCCGAGCAGATGGTCGCGATTGTCAGCCATGACCTGAAGAACCCGCTTACCGCGATCAAGATGGCCTCGGAGTTCCTCGCCCGTGGCGAGCGCAGCCCCAAGGAGCGCCAACTCCTGGGGCATATCGGCCTGTCCACCGAACGGGCGCAGCGGATGATCGCCGACTTGCTGGACTTCACCCAGGCCAGAGTCGGCCAGGGCATCAGCATCAATCCCGTAGCACTCGACCTGCACGCCGTCACCCGTGACAGTCTCGACGAGTTGCGGGTGGCGTTCCCCACGGCGACCCTCGAACATCACGCCACGGGCAGCGCCCGCACGTTCCTGGATGCCGACCGCATACAACAAATCATCGGCAACCTGGTGGCCAACAGCGTGGCGTACGGCGACCTGCAACAGCCGATCACCGTCACCTCGCACCAGGACGCACAAGAGAGCCGGCTCTCGGTGCATAACCACGGCCCGGCGATTCCCGAAGCGTTGATGGCTGGCTTGTTTGAGCCCATGACCCGAGGCACGGAGCAAGACAGTGAGGTGCGTAGCGTTGGCCTGGGGCTGTTTATCGTGCGGGAAATCGCCAAGGCCCATGATGGAGGTGTTTCGGTGAGCTCAAGCCCGGACCGGGGCACCATCTTCAGTGTGCACTTTCCATTGCGCCACCCATGAGCGCGGCAGCCACAGTGCCGTGAACAACGGTTTGGACAGCCCCCGTCAACACCACGCCGCCACGCCCATCCCAATGCACCGTCACGGTACCGCCATCGCATTGCACGTCGACGGTGTTATCCAGCAGCCCACGACGAATCCCGTTGACCACCGCGCCACAACAGCACGAACCCGAGCCCTGCGGGACACCGCCGCCCCGTTCCCAGATGCGCAGGCGGATATGACCCCGGTCGAGTACCTGCACGAAATGCACATTGGTCTTGTTGGGGAACAACGGGTGGGTTTCCAGCGACGGGCCAACCGCTGCAATATCGACCGTCGCCAGGTCATCGACAAAGAACGTGCAATGCGGGTTGCCCATGCCGCACGCCGCCGGGTCGCCCTCCAGCGGCAAGCGTTCGGTGTCCATCGCTTGCGCCAGCGGAATAGCTTCCCAGCCCAATGACGGCTGCCCCATGTCCACCGACACCCGCTGCGCCGATTCGCGCACGCAGGTCAGCAGCCCCCGGTTGGTTCGCAGCACGAGGGTGGCAGTGCCGGCTTCGCGCATCAGCATGTCTGCAACCCCGCGGGTGGCGCTGCCGCAGGTGTCGAGCGGGGTGCCGTTGGGGTTCCAGAATTTGATACGGGCGGCCGCGTCAGTGCAGTCGAGCACCACGGCCAATTGATTGAAGCCGATGCCGCGATGACGGTCACCCAGGCGGCGGGCGATTTCAGCGGTGATCGGGTCATCCTGGCCGCGCCGGTCGATCACGATGAAATCATCACCGTGGGCGTGCATCTTCACGAACTGCAAAGTCATGGTGCGTCCTGTTCTCGACCGGGCAAGGCCTGCAAGGATAGAGGGCTGGCGGGTATTTCATCAAATTCCCATCACGGGCATGGTAGCGTGGCTGCGCCCCGATCGGGTCAATCCATCCCTGAGGAACAGCATGCTCCAACGCCCTCTGCACACCGTGGCCCTCGCCGCGCTGCTCGCCGCGTTCGCCAACGCCGCCTTTGCCGCGCCCCAGGTCCTGAGTGCCTGCCAGCCCGCCACCTCGAATCCGACCTCCAAATCGCTGCTGGCTGCCGCCCAGCGCCACCTCGGCGACCAGCCCGACGCCCTGCCCCATCTGCACACCGAAGGTACCCTGCCGAACCACGGCATCCGCGAGCAAAGCATCGCCGCCGAGAAGGATTGGCCAGTCATGCGCCAGGCGGCCCTGGCCTGGCGCCTGAGCCGTGACACGCGCTACCTCAAGCAAGTGGATGACTACCTGAGCGCGTGGGCCAGCACCTACCAGCCGGACTTCAACCCGATCGACGAAACCAACCTCGACATGCTGATCAGCGCCTACGCCCTCACCGCCAGCGACCTTCGCCCCCAGACCCGCGACGCCACCCGCGCGCTGCTGACCCACCTGGGCAATGGCTATATCGAGCGCATCAAGCAGTTCCACGGAGAAAAGAAAGCCACCAACACCAATAACTGGCAGAGCCACCGCGTAAAACTGGTCACGGTGGCCGCCGCCGCACTGGGCGACCGCGAGATGCTCGAACAGGCCTTCCAGCTGTTCCGGCAACAGATCAACGACAACGTACTGCCCGACGGCTCGGTGAGCGACTTCCAGGACCGTGACGCCCTGCACTATGTGGTCTACGACCTGGAGCCGCTGGTGCAGGCCGCGCTGGCGGCCAAGCCCTACGGCATTGGCGGCAACTGGCTGGACGTCACCGCGCCCCACGGTGGCTCGCTGAGCGAAGCACTGGACTGGCTGGCGCCGTATGCCAAAGGCCAGCGCAGCCACGAAGAGTTCGTGCATACCCACGTGCAGTTCGACCGGGACCGGGCCCGCGTAGGTGAGCCTGGCTACAGCGGCGAATGGAACCCGAAAAGCAGCAACACGCTGTACTGGCTGGCGGCGCAGTTGGACGCCCGGTATCTGCCGGTGGCCGAACAACTCGCGCCCAAGCCTTCGGACTGGATCAGCGCCTGTTATTTGAAGTGAGTCGCCCGGTAGACTGAGCCGACTCACCCCTTCGAAGGATCGACCATGCTTATTGTGTTCAGCGGCCTGCCCGGCACCGGGAAGACCACGATTGCCAAGGCCCTTGCCGGCCAATCCGGCGCCGTGTATCTGCGCATCGACACCATCGAGCAGGCCATCCGCGATGCAGGGTTTCTGGAGCAAGGTGTGGGCAGCAGCGGTTACCAGGTGGCCAATGCGCTGGCGTTGAGCAACCTGTTGCTGGGCCGCACGGTTGTCGTCGATTGCGTTAACCCGGTGGCTGAAAGTCGTCAGGCGTGGCGCCACACTGCGCTAAGCGCCGATACGCCGCTGGTGAATATCCAGGTGGTGTGCTCCGACCCACACGAACACCAACGTCGCGTGGAATCACGCACCAGCGATATTCCGGGGCTCACGCCGCCCACCTGGCAGTCCGTCCTGGCCCATGAATATGAGCCATGGGCCGAGTCGCCATTGACCGTCGATACGGCGCGCTTGTCTTCCCATGAGGCGGTGACGATGATCAACGCTCAGCTAAGCGCCTAGAGCGCACTCTCCATCGCTTTCATCAACACCGGGTCGCGCCCGTAAATGTCCGGCGCGTAGAGCAACGCGCCCTTGCCATCGACCTGCACCGTCCAATACCCCAGCAGCACCGGTACCGGCGTCGCGAGCCGGAACTCGTGGGTGGTTTCCGTCGCCAGCAATTCTTCGGTGCGGATCTTCTCCGCCGGGCTCACCAGGAAGTCGCGCAACAGCAGCGGCTGCTCAACCCTCACACATCCCGAACTGAAGGCCCGCGGGCCCTTGGAGAACAGCGGCTGGCTCGGCGTGTCGTGCAGGTACACCGAATACGGGTTGGGAAAGCGCAGCACGATCCGGCCCAGCGGGTTGCGCGGGCCGGCGCCCTGGCGCAGCAGAATGTTGCCGGGGTGCGACCAGTCGACCTGTTCCGGTGCCAGCGGGTTGCCCTGGCTGTCGAGCACTTGCAGGTTCTGCTGGCGCAGGTATTCGGGGTTCAGGCGGATCGCCGGCAGCTTGTCCTCGCGCATGATGGTGGGCGGGATGGTCCAGGTGGGGTTCAGGGTCAGCCGGGTGATGCGCGACTTCAGCAGCGGCGTCTGGCGGTCGGCGCGGCCGACTTGCAGGCGGGTTTGCCACACGGGCACGCCGCCCTGGTAGAAGCTCAGTTGCGCCGCGGCCACGTTCACCAGCACGCCCTCGGGTTCCAGGTCCCGGGACAGCCAGCGAAACCGTTCAAGGTTGATGCGCAATTGTTCGCGGCGAATCGCCGGGCTGATGTTCAGCTCGGTGACCGTGCCGGGGCCGATCACGCCGTCGGCTTGCAGGGAATGGCTTTGCTGGAAGGTCTTGACCGCGTTGACCAACTCGCCACGGTATTGCGTCCCCGCGGAGGTGGCGCTCAGGTAGCCACCATTGACCATTCGCCGCGCCAGTTGCGGCACCCGCGAATCGTCCATGCCCGGGCGCAGCAACGGGCCGCTGGCCACGGCTTCCCAATGCTGCAACGGTTGCTGGCGCAAGGCGGCGTAGGCACTGCGCAGGCCAAGGTATAGCGGCGCGCTCGGGCGGGCCTGGTCGAAGGCTTGGGCGACGTTCTGCATGCCGGCCTCGGCCATGGCCAGCAATTGGGTGTCGGGGTCCGGGGCCGGTTGCGAATGCCAGACGGGCTCGAAGCGCGACTGCTGCAAGCGGCCGAAATGCAGGTCCTGCAGGGCTTGCAGGTACTGCTGGCTGGTACCGATATCGATGCACAGCACGTTCCCCGTGGCATCCGCCGGGGGCAGTCTATAGTGAGTCGGGTCCAGGCCATCGTCGGCCAGCAACTGCAGTTGGGCTAGCAATGCGGCGCGGCGATCCCCCTCGGACCACAGCAACACGTCGCCCTGCTGCTGATAAAACGCCTGCAAACGCGCCAGGGAAGGCGCATCGACCTGCCCGGCCGGGCCTGGGCAAACGGTCGACAATTGCGAGAGCGCCAATTGCACCGGGGCCGGCGACACCACCAACAGGTCTTCGGCTGTCGCGACCAGCGGTGCAACGAGCAGGCAAATGCTCAAGTAACATGCGTGTTTTTTGAACAATCGCTTAGCTCCCATCCACGGCGGAGATGCTTTATACATGCTGACCTTTTGCTGCCGACTCGGCCTGATCATCTCGACCTTTGCCTCGCTGAGCACCGTTGCGCTCGCAGACACGGGTAAACCTCTTACTCTGTATAGCAGCCTCGCCCACGCCGCTCCAGAACTCAACCCCGATGTACTGAAAAGAGCCTTGAGCGCCATGCAATGCGCGGTGGGCAATGGCATCGAGCAGTCCGACCGGCTGGCGGTGATCGACTATTCCCAACCTTCGACCGCTCGTCGCCTATGGATCTTCGACCTGCGCAAGAAGACATTAGTGCTGCGGGATTTGGTGGCCCACGGACAAAAATCCGGGGAAAACTTCGCCACCCAGTTCTCCAACCGTGAAGGCAGTTACCAGTCCAGCATTGGCTTGTTCCGCACCCAGGAGAGCTACGAAGGCGCCCACGGCTACTCGCTGCGCATGGACGGCCTGGAGCCGGGTTTCAATGACCGTGCGCGGGACCGCGCCATCGTGATCCATGCCGCCGACTATGTAAGCCCGTTGTGGAGCAAGCGCGAAGGCCGTATCGGCCGCAGCCAGGGCTGCCCCGCCGTACGCCCGCAGGTAGCGCGCCAGGTGGTGGACAAACTCAAGGACGGCCAGTTCATGTTTTCCTGGTACCCCGACCAGCGCTGGCTGAAGTCCTCGGCTTACCTCAACTGCAAGCCGCGCCAGATGGCGAGTGCCGGTACTGTCAAAGGCGGTTGATGCTCTCGCTGTTGCCGTGCACCATGCGGCTCACGCCACCAGGAACTCCACCGTGTTCCTGGGCTTGATGAGAGAGAGAACCTGAGATGCTTTTACATCAATCCACCTGGATCGAGATTGGCCAGTTTCTGGAACGCAGCCGCAGCATCGTGATTCCCATCGGCTCCAACGAACAACACGGCCCCACCGGCCTGTTGGGCACCGACTGGATGTGCCCGGAAATCATTGCCCATGAAGCGCAGAAGAACGCCGACATCCTGATCGGCCCGACCTTCAATATCGGCATGGCCCAGCATCACCTGGGCTTCCCGGGCACCATTTCCCTGCGCCCTTCGACCTTTATCGCGGCGATTGGCGATTGGGTACGCTCGTTGGCAGGCCATGGTTTCGAGAAGATCCTGTTTCTCAATGGCCACGGCGGCAATATTGCCTCGATCGAAGCGGCGTTCTCCGAGCTGTATGCCGAAGCCAGCTTCAGCGGGCGCCCGTCGGGTTATGCGCTGAAACTGTGCAACTGGTGGGACCTGGAAGGCGTGAACGAACTGGCGCACCAGCAGTTCCCGGTGGGCCACGGCAGCCATGCCACGCCGTCGGAGATCGCCGTGACCCAATGGGCCTACCCGGACGCGATCAAGTCGGCTGACTACTCGCCGCAAATCGCCAACACCGGGCCGATCCGCGAAGCCCGCGACTTCCGCGCGCGTTTCCCGGATGGGCGCATGGGTTCAGACCCGGCCCTGGCCACCCCGCAAAAAGGCGGTGAGTTGGTGGCGTTGGCGGCCAAGGGGTTGGTGAAAGCGGTCGATACGTTCAGCAGCGAGCCAAAGCCGAGCTGAATCATTCGCTCAAGACAATGAAGATCAACTGTGGGAGCTGTCGAGCTTAAGCGAGGCAGCTCCCACATCAGATCCTCGCTCGTCGATTACAGGCAATCCTGCGCCGCATGCTCGAACCGCGACGGCTTGAACGTCGATGCCAACGGCTTGCGCTCGTACAGGAACACCTTGCCGCCGTCCTGGGACTTGTAGACTTCGAGGATGTTGTCCGCGGCGATCTTGCTGCTCACCACGATCCGGGCATGCCGCGAATTCTGCGTGACCGTGGAGGTCATGCCGTTTTTCTCGAACTTGGGCACTACGCACTGCACGTAGGCTTCAGGGTCCTTGGCGGTTTGCAGGGTAAGGGTTGGGGCATTGGGGGCGGATGCACAGCCCGTCATCAATAAAGAAGCAGAAGCCATCGCTGGCACTAACAACACGCGCATAAAAATTCCTGAAAAATAAACGAAGTGGGCTAACCGGCAGCGACCAACGCCTTGAGCGAGGCATCGAACTGCTTTAATGCGTTCAACTGAACGTCGCGCTGCTGCCCAATCTGTGCAGCGATCTGGGGCGCCGTTTTGTCATGTACCCACACATTAGGCAAGTGCATTTGCATCGAACCCTCGGCTTTGGCGATGTATTGCAGGTCAAGGTCATAGAACTTGGCAACAAACCGCGCTTCCACCAGGTCGTTACGCTGGGTCAGCAATTGGTTGTAGGTATCGAGCATCACCACCACATCCGGGTGCGCCTGCAACAGCGCATCAAGGTTGTCGTAACGGGTGACCGAGGCAAAGGTGTGCCGCAACGAAGCCATCAGCCAGTCAATCGCCAGGTCCGGGTCGGAACTGTCGACGAAAGCCTGGCGAATCTGCTCGTCCAGCTGGCCCTTGGCACCATTGACCGCCATGGCGTGGTAGCGCGCCAGGTACTCAAGGTTGTCAAGGGTGTTGTCGCTGTAGAGCACGCCGACCGATTGCGAATGCTGCAACCAGACCGGGCTGGCGACGATTGGCGCCAGGTGGCTGGCTTGAAGCCCCCCGGCCGACGCAGAGCCAACCATTGTGCTCATCAGCAGCGCCACCAGGGCCAAACCGGTAAAAGTCCTCATCGCAGGGTCCTTGCACATCATGTTCAATGATGGCAATTGTCCTCCTTTTTCAGAAAAACAGAACTCGCAATACTTGATGGTGACTATTATCTAGAGCAATAGTGTCGTGCAGGCCGCCTCACACAAAATGATAAGGAACGCCTATGAAGCCCCACCAGAAAACCTTCGATCGCATCCGTGAAGCTGTGCTTCCGGAGTTTCGCGAGCGGGTTGCCGATTACCTGGTCGACTATGAGGAAGTGCTGCTGGACAACGCCGCCGAACCGGAAGTGATCTACGCGATTGCCCAGCAACTGCGTGGCTACTTGCGCGGCTTGAACACCACCCGGGTGCTGGGCATGGCCGACTGGGAAGACCTTGACCGCCGGGTGGTGCAAACCTGGCTGGTGCTGCTCAAAGCCGAATAGCACCGCGCCTCAAGCTCAGCGTATATCCACGCGATAACGGAAATGTTCGGCGTGGCCACGGCCGCGTCGCAACTCCAGGGGTTGGCCGGCGTAATCCCGGGCCAGCCGCTCGATCACCATCACCGGGCTGCCCACCGGCACCTGCAACCAGCGGGCCCACACGTCATCGATGGACTCGGCAGTGAGGGCTTCCTCGGCAGAAGCGACTACTTGCCCGCAGACTTCTTCGTAAGTGGGGTACAACAGCAATCCCTGCCGGGTCAGATCCACGTCCAGCAGCGCCTGGAACCGCTCGCGCGGCAGCCAGATTTCCTCGGCCAGCACTGGCCCGGTGTCCAGCACGTGTACCCGCACGATGCAGATTACCGGCGCATCCGCTGCCAGCCCCAGCACCTCGCTCACCGACAACGGCGCCTTCACCGGCTTGACGGACAGGATCCGGCTCTGCGGCAGCTGGCATTCACCGCCCGGGCCCTGGAAGCGGAAACACCGGAACAACGACGACTGAAACTTCGGGCGGCGCACAAACGTACCACGGCCCTGCTGGCGCTCCAGAATGCCCTCGCCCACCAATGCCTCGATCGCTTTACGCACGGTGCCGGTAGACAGCTGGTACTGGGTGGACAACACCGCTTCAGGGGGAATAGCCGCACCGGCACGCCAGTGATTATTGGCAATCTGCTCAATCAGATGATCCCGAAAACGCTGATACAACGGCAGGCGGGAGTCACTCGACAGTATATTCATGGATCAGGATTCACTTAGTAATTGAGGAGGTGACTACAGCGACGGTCGTGCCTGCTTGACCCATTCCTGGACCGAAGGCCGTTGCCATTGGTGCTGGGCATACGCCACCAGGTTGGCGGGCACGCTGTCACCGTTGAGGATCAGCCGGTTGAGCATCACGGCCAGGTCCACGTCGGCAATCGACCACGCGCCGAACAGGTAGTCGCGGCCGTCGGCCAACAGCGCCTGCGCCGCGTTGATCAGCGTGTGGGCCGCTGCTTCAGCAACCGGCGACAGCGGTTCGCCCTTGAGCCCGTAAAACACCACCAGGGTCGAGCGTTCCTGCCGAATCGGCATCAAGTCACTGCGCAACCACGCCTGCACCTGCCGCGCCCTCGCCCGCTGGCGGGGTTCGGCCGGGTACACCGGCACCTGCGGGAACACATCCTCCAGGTACTCGGTAATCGCCGACGACTCGGACAGCGCAAACTCACCCTGCACCAGGGTCGGTACGCGCCCGGTCAGCGACAAGTGCGTGTACGCGTCAGTCTGGTTCTCGGCCGTGTCGAGGTTCAACGTGAGCAGTTCAAATTCAAGGCCCTTTTCCCGCAGGGTCACAAACGCCGACATCGCGTAGGGACTGGTGAAATGGGCGTCAACGTACAGGCTCAGCGGGCGATGGTTCACGGCGACATCTCCTTGGTGGGAGCACCACACTACGAGATCGCGCCGCGCAAATGAAATGCGCGGTTTTTATGGGGGCATTCCTGGCTGGAATACCATCGATAATGGCAATACTATGGCCCCTTGAACCCCACCCGTAACGCCCCGAAAAGCGGATCAAGGAACGATCACTAGATGAAACAAGCGGTTGTCGTCATCCACGGAATCGGCGAGCAGCGCCCGATGGATACCCTGCGTGGCTTCGTCGAAGCGGCGATCCCGGCGGACACCCCCGAGGCGACGCCTTTCTACTGGAGCAAACCCGACCGGTTTTCGCGCAACTTCGATTTGCGCGTGTTGAAGTCGGCGGGTCGCAACACCACCGATTTCTACGAGTACTACTGGGCCCACAAGATGCAGGGCACCAAGGTCGGGCACCTGCTCAGTTGGCTATGGGACATTTTCAAGCGCCCGCGCCGGGATATCCCGACGGCCATCGTGCCGATCTGGCGCGCCACGCGCTGGGCCTTGCTGGCCCTGCTCGTGCTGCTGGTCAGCGGAACCCTGGCGACGCTGTATGGCCGATTCCCCCACAGCGACAACCCCTTCGCCCTGATCCCGGTGCTGCTGGCGGTGATCGGCCTGGCCCTGAAGTACTCGGCACTGTCATACCTTGGCGATGCCGCCCGCTACCTGAGCCCCAACCCGCAGAACGTGGTGGTGCGCGAACAGATCCGCGCCGATGGCGTCGACCTGCTGCGCGCCCTGCATGACAAGGGTGATTACGACCGCATCATCGTCGTCGGCCACAGTTTGGGCAGCGTGATTGCCTACGACATCGTCGGCTACCTGTGGCACGAGCATCACGATCAGTTACGCCCCGGCGGCCCGGAACTCGCCGCCCGCTACGCCAACCACGAGCGACTGCAACCGGTGGTCCAGGACACCCTGCCAAAGGCTGGAAACGCCCTCGACGGCCGCCTGCAAAGCCTCCTCAGGTTCCGCGAACAGCAAGCCGAAGCCTTTATCGAACAACGCAACCTCGGCAACCCGTGGCGCATCACCGACCTCGTCACCCTCGGCAGCCCGATGGCCCACGCCAGCCTGTTGCTGGGCCGCAGCGTGAGCGACTTCCAGCGCCGCATCGAACGCCGCGAAGCCCCCGCCTGCCCGCCGACGCTCGACGATAAGGGCTACGGCTACAGCGGCCGGCTGCCCGTCACCGTCGGCGGTCGCCCATTTTCCCCCCTGTACTTGCACCACGCTGCGGCCTTCGCCGTGACCCGTTGGACCAACCTCTACTTCCCCGCGCCCCTGGGCCTGTTTGGCGACATCGTCGGCGGCCCGGTCAGCCCGGTGATGGGCCCCGGCGTGCTGGACCTGCCGGTCAGCGTGGGCAAATGGAAAGGCTGGCTCGCCAGGTCCTGGCTCAGCCACACCCATTACTGGAGCGAACGCGGCGGCGCCAAGGGCTACCTGAATAAACTGACCACCGATGACGCGGCGATTACCCAAGGCGAACGTCCGTCGGCGACTGAAGCGTTGCGCTGGGCGATTGATCTCAAGGGTGTGCGGCGTTTTCGCCAGGCGGGCGTCAGAGACTTAGTGGCTGAACCCGAGGCCTAGCCCGAAAAGCCACCGTCTTCCAGGAACGCCCGCTCCTCCTCTGTCGTGACCCTGGCCAACACCTCATTACGATGAGGAAAGCGCCCGAACCGCTCGATGATGCGGGCGTGCTCCTTGGCCCAGCGGTAGGTATTGGCATCAAGGTCCTTGTTCAGGGCCACCGACAGCTGTTGATCCCCGGGATCTTCAGAATGCTCGAAGGGCAAATAACAAAACGCCCGCAACGGGGTTTCGATCGACTTGTCCATCCCCGCCTCGACCATCTGCCGCGCGTACAAACGCGCCAGCGGGTCGGTGGCGAACATATGCGCCGTGCCACGGAAGGTATTGCGCGGGAACTGGTCCAGCAGCAACAGCAACGCCAGCGCGCCCTCCGGCGTTTGCATCCAGCTCTCCAGTTCGCGCCGGGCCGCCTGCAAATGCGTGGTGTAGAAAGCCTCGCGAAAACGCCGGTCAAACCCTTCATCCTTGGCAAACCAGAGCTTGGGCCCCGCCTGTTTCCAGAACTCAATAACCGCCATTGCTGCATTTTCGATCGTCGTCACAATCCTCTCCTCACTCACTCCACAAATTTCATCATCACTCTAAACAAAATCTATAAAGTTTCGGAACGTGTCTGAATGTTTCCACCGCACACAGGTAGTGTTGATGATCCTACGCCTTGCCCAGATTTTCAGTGACTCCAGCACCCAGGTTCGCGCCAAGCTGTTTGGCATCTACGGGCTGTTGATCGGCATTAACGTGGTCGCCTGGATCTGGGCGCTGGTGGCGTTCCATGAGCACCCGGTGCTGCTCGGCACCGCGCTCCTGGCCTACGGTTTCGGGCTGCGGCATGCGGTGGATGCCGACCATATCGCCGCCATCGACAACGTGACCCGCAAGCTGATGCAGGAAAAGAAACGTCCGGTGGCGGTGGGCTTCTTTTTCTCCCTGGGACATTCTTCGGTGGTGGTCCTGGCATCCATTGGCGTCGCGTTTGCGGCCTCGGTGATGCAGGCGCGGTTTGAAGGGTTCAAGGCCATCGGCGGGGTGATCGGCACGTCGGTCTCGGCCTCGTTTCTGTTGGTCATCGCCTTGATGAACCTGGTGATCCTGCACGCGATCTACAAGGCCTGGCGCCATGTGCGCCAGGGCGGTGCGTATGTGGAGGACGACTTCGACCTGCTGCTGGCGGACCGGGGTTTCATGGCGCGGATTTTCCGCCCGGTGTTTCGCCTGATCAGCCGCAGCTGGCACATGTACCCGTTGGGTTTCCTGTTCGGCCTGGGCTTTGATACGGCCACCGAGATCGGCCTGCTGGGGATTTCTGCGACCCAGGCCTCTCAAGGGCTGTCGCCGTGGGCGATCATGGTGTTCCCGCTGCTGTTCAGCGCCGGCATGTCCCTGGTGGACACGCTGGACGGCCACCTGATGCTGGGGGCATACGGCTGGGCGTACATGAAGCCGATCCGCAAGATCTACTACAACATGACCATCACCCTGGTATCGGTGGTGGTTGCGGTGGTGATCGGCAGTATCGAGGCGTTGGGGTTGATGGGTGACCAGTTGGACCTGAAGGGATCGTTCTGGAGTTTTATCGGCTCGCTGAACGACAGTTTCGGGATGCTGGGCTACATGATCATCGGGATCTTCGTGGCCAGTTGGGCGATCTCGGTGATGCTGTATCGCCTCAAAGGCTTTGACCGGATTGAAGTGAACGCGGGTTGACCGAGGGACATTCAGGCTTGTTGTGGCGAGGGGGCTTGCTCCCTCGCCACGGGTTGTTCATTCACCTGATAGGTTTTCCCAGGTTCAGAAATCCACCGTCGCCGACAATTTCACTGTCCGCGGCTCACCCTGGGTCAGGTAGTTATTGGCCGTCGACGCCGACGACCAGTACGCCTTGTTCGCTACGTTTTCGACGTTGGCGCGCAGGGTGATGTATTTGTCATCCGCCTTGAAGCCATAACGCGCGCCCAGGTCGACGCGGGTCCAGGCCGGGATGCTCAGGCTGTTGGCGGCGTTGACGTATTCGCCCCCGGTGCGCAGCATCCGTGCGCTGACCGCCGCACCCTGGATGCCCGGCACATCCCAATCCGCACCGACGTTGTACTGGAAGCGCGGCACACCCGCGGCGCGGTTGCCGTCGGTGGCGCCGTTGGAAGTGCTCTTCTGTTCGGTGTCCATCCAGGTGGCACCGGCCAGCAGGCGCAGGCCGTCGATGGGTTCGCCGAACACGTTGAGTTCCACGCCTTTGTTGATCTGTTCACCGTCGACAGTGAAGGTGTCGAACTTCTGGCCCGGGAACCGGGTGGTCGCGTTGTTCGGCTGTTCGATGCGGTACACACCCAGCGTGGCGCCATAGTTTTCCCAGTCCAGCTTCACCCCGGCTTCCGTCTGCTTGCTGCGCTTGGGCGGGAAGACTTCGCCGGGGTTGGTCACGTTCGTGAGTGGCGCCGTCGGGCCCTGGGCCAGGCCTTCGATACGGTTGGCGTAGAACGACACGTGCTCCCATGGCTTGATCACCAGGCCATAGACCGGTGTGGTGATGGACTCGGAGTACGGTGTACCCCGTGCCCCCGTGGCCGTGTTCCAACTGTCCACCTCGATGGTCTGGCGCCGCACGCCCAGGGTCAACAGCACCCGATCATCCAAAAAGCCCAGGGTGTCGGACACCGCCGCACTCTTGATGCGGTTCTTGCCGACAACCCGCGGGTCGTGAATATCACTGCCGAAATAGGTGTTGGTAGGTCGCGGCGTTTGCGTCGGGTCGTACAGGTTGCCGGGCTGGCGGTTGGCTTGCAGGATCGCCTCGTAGGACGAGCGCTGCTCGCCCCAGATCCCCGACAGCCCGAAGTTCATCTGATGGGTCACCGGCCCCGTCGCAAAGTGCCCGTTCAAGCCGGCCATGGCGCTTTTGTTGTCTTCGTCATGGGGTGAATAGAGGAAGCCCACCTTGGCGCTGCCATCGTTGGCGACATACAGCGACGAATACTGGCCGTTCTCCCGAGTGTGCTTGGCGCCACCTGCCGCGTAGGCCGTCCAGTTATCGTTCAAGTCATATTCGGCGTTGACCATGCCGTAGGTGTCTTCCAGCTGCGACCAGCTCCAGTCCTGGGCGTAGTTGTTCTTGGCCGACGGCGGGCTGGGCACTTTGGTGCCGGTCAGGTAGACCACCGAGCGGCCGTTATTGATGCGTTCTTTCTGGTAGCCAAAGTCGGTGGAGACCCGCAAGCGCTCGCCGCGATAATCCAGGGCAACGGCGATCAACTGCGAGCTTTTGTTTTCGTCATCCACAGCGGTTTCGCCGCCGTGCCGCGCCAGGTTGACCCGGGCGCCAAAGCGGTTGTCTTCGCCAAAGCGTTGGCCAAGGTCGATGTGGCCGCCGGCCTGGCTGTCGCTGGCGTAATCGAGGGTGACGCTGCGGGTGGGCGTGTCTTCAGCGCGCTTGGGCACCAGGTTGACGCTGCCGCCGATCCCGCTGCCCGAGGGCGACACGCCGTTGACGAAGGCATTCGGGCCCTTGAACAACTCCACCCGTTCCAGGGCTTCGGTAGTGATGATCTGCCGGGGCAGCACGCCGTACAGGCCATTGAATGCGATGTCATCGGTGCTCAGCGGCAGCCCGCGAATGGTGAACACCTGGGAGAAGTTGCCAAACCCGGACGACTGGCGCACCGACGCGTCGTTGAGCAATACGTCGCCGACGGTTCGCGCTTGTTGGTCGGCGATGGTTTTCGAGGTGTAGCTGACCACGCTGAATGGCACGTCGTTGATGGACCGATTGCCTAACACGCCCAGGCGTGCAGAACGTGCCACCTGGCCACCGGCATACGTGTCTGCCTGCGCCCCGCTCGCTTCACCGCTGATGGTGGTGGCGCCCAACTCCAACGCACCGCCGCTGGCCTGGGGCACCACGGTATAACCGTTGGTGCCGGTGCCTTGCAGGGTGTAGCCGCTGCCTTGCAGCAACTGGGCAAAACCCGATTGTGCGCTGTAGCTGCCTTGCAGCCCCGGGCTTTGTTGATCGTTGAGCAACGTCGAATCGAACGACAACGGCACCCCGGACAACGCCGCAAACTGCGCCAGCACATTCCCCAGCGGCCCCGCCGCGATGTTATAGCTGCGCGCCGCACTGCTTGGCGCAGCGTCTTCTGCCTGGGCGTTCTGCAACGGTGCGACGGCGGCAAGGGCGACCGCCAGGCTCAGTGCCTTCAACGGACGGGGGCAGTACGGGAGCGGTCTGGCGGTCATGGGCATTCCTGTCGGCGCGGAGCAATGTTGAGGGTTCTCCCCTACACCGGGCGACAACGAAAAAGGTATCAGCGAAAGTTGAAAAAGATCAGCGCGGCTCGACCGTCACCCAATACCCCGTCAGGCTGCTGACCTTGACCGGCAAGGTTTCCTGCAACAGGTGCAGGCTGGCATCGGTATCGCGCAGGGGAAACGCACCCGACACCGTGAGATCGGCAACCGAGGCATGGCAACGCAATACGCCGGCGCGATAACGCCCCAGCTCATCCAGCAGGTCCGCCAGGCGCATATGCTGGGCCAGCAGCATGCCGTTCTCCCAGGTCAGGGTGCTGACGTCCAGCGGCTCGACGGCGGCTACCCGGTCAACACTGAAGGCGCCCTGCTCGCCCGCCTTGACGATCACCCCCTGGCCGGCATGCGCCGCCAGCAACTCCACCGCGCCTTCGGTCACGGCCACTCGGCTTGCCTGCTCACCCACCCGCACGCTGAATCGGGTGCCCAAGGCCCTGGCGGTACCGTGGCGGGTCTGGACGATGAACGGGCGATGGGCCGAATCCTTGGCGGTGGTGATCAGCACTTCGCCCTTGAGCAGCTCGATACGCCGCACCTGCTCGGAGAACGCGATATTCAGCGAGCTGCCGGTGTTGATCAGCAAGCGTGTGCCGTCGGGCAAGGTGAGGTTCCTTTGTTCGCCGATGGCCGTGTGCTGGTCGGCGGTCCACTGCTGCCACGGCACCTGCCGATACGCCAGCCAGGCCGCCGGGCCGGCCGCCAGCAACAACCCGAGCGCCTGGCGTCGGCCGAGGGATTTTTTGCGCCCGATGCGCTTCAAGGTATCGCCGGCAATCGCCGCCGGCACGCTGTTGAAGTCCCCCAGAATCGCCTGCGCCCGTTGCCAGGCCTGGGCATGCTGGGCGCTGCGGCCCTGCCACTGGGCGATGGCGCGGCGGTCTTCATCGGTGGCGCTGCCGGATTGCAACTGCACCATCCAGTCGGCGGCTTCACCGAGGATCAGCGGATCAATCGACTGGCTCATGCCACGCTCAGGCAGGCCAGGAAGGCATCGCGCATGTAGCGTTTGACCGAAATCAGCGACACACCCAGGGCATCGGCGATCTGCTGATAGGTCAGGCCGTCGATCTGCGACATCAGGAAGGCCTGGCGGGTTTTTTCCGGCAGATCCCGCAGCATCGCCTCAATGCGGTACAGCGCTTCGAGGATCAGCCAGCGGGTTTCCGGCGAAGGTACATGCTGTTCGGGCAGGTGGGCGATGGTTTCCAGGTAGGCGCGTTCCACTTCCTGGCGGCGCCAGCTGTCGATCATCAGGCCCTTGGCGATATGGGTCAGCAATGCCCGTGGCTCGGCGCCCAGGTTGCCGGTGGTTTGCCGGGTGAGCAGGCGCATGAACGTGTCATGGGCCAGGTCCGCGGCATCGCTGGCGTTGCCCAGCTTGCGGTCCAGCCAACGGTGCAACCATCCATGGTGTTCGCAGTACAGGTCCTGGATATGCAGATTGAGGGGAGACGACATGCCGATCACCGGGGCGCGCCGGGCGGTGGGGCCCAAGCGTAATTAAGAATTGATCGCATTCTAGTCTGCGCGGGGTAATGCTGGCAATTTCATGATTTTGATAACGCCGGTGACCCAATGTGGGAGCGGGCTTGCTCGCGAATGCGGTGGGTCAGTCGACATCTCCAGCGGCTGATACTCCGTATTCGCGAGCAAGCCCGCTCCCACATTTTTGATCTTCACCCGGCGTTTGATTCCGGGTGTTGGATCAGGCCAGTTCGGCCCGCAGTTGACGCGCCGCAGTCACCATGTGAATCAGCGCCGCTTCAGTCTCCGGCCAGCCACGGGTTTTCAGGCCGCAATCCGGGTTGACCCACAGGCGTTCGGCCGGGATGCGTTTGGCTGCCTTGCGCAGCAGGTTGGCCATTTCCGAGGCATCCGGCACCCGTGGCGAGTGGATGTCATACACACCTGGGCCAATGTCGTTCGGGTAAGCGAAGGCTTCGAATGCCTCCAGCAGTTCCATGTCCGAGCGCGAGGTTTCGATGGTGATCACGTCGGCATCCATCGCCGCGATGGACTCGATCACATCGTTGAACTCGCTGTAGCACATGTGGGTGTGAATCTGGGTTTCGTCACGCACACCGGAGGCGCACAGGCGGAAGACTTCGGTGGCCCAGTCCAGGTATTCCTTCCACTGCGCCCGGCGCAACGGCAAGCCTTCGCGGAACGCGGCTTCGTCGATCTGCACGATCTTGATCCCGGCGGCTTCCAGGTCCACCACTTCGTCACGAATCGCCAGGGCGAGTTGCCGCGCCTGTTCTTCGCGGCTCACGTCTTCACGGGGGAACGACCACATCAGCATGGTCACCGGGCCGGTCAGCATGCCCTTCATCACCTTGTTGGTAAGGCCCTGGGCGTAGCGGATCCACTCCACGGTCATGGCTTTCGGACGACTCAGGTCACCGAAAATCACCGCCGGTTTCACACAACGGGAACCGTAGCTCTGCACCCAGCCGAAGCGGGTAAATACATAACCGTCCAACTGTTCGGCGAAGTATTCGACCATGTCGTTACGCTCGGCTTCACCATGCACCAGCACGTCCAGGCCAAGGTTTTCCTGCACTTCGACAGCGTGGCGGATCTCGCTGTGCATGGCTTCGACGTATTCGGCTTCGCTCAACTTGCCGGCCTTGTAGGACTGGCGAGCCAGGCGGATCGAAGCGGTTTGCGGGAACGAACCGATGGTGGTGGTCGGGAACAGCGGCAGGTTCAGGCCGGCACGCTGTTTCTCGATACGTTGGGCAAACAGCGAGTCACGCTGGCTGTCCTTGGCGGTGATCGCCGCCACACGGGCTTGCACCGCCGGCTTGTGGATACGCGGCGAAGCGGCACGGGCCGCCTGCACGGCACGGCTGTCGGCCAGGGCAGCGATCACGTTCGGCGCTTCAGGCTGGTTCACGGCCTGGGCCAGCACCGCCACTTCTTCGCACTTCTGTACGGCAAACGCCAGCCAGCTTTTCAGCTCGGCATCCAGCTTGTCTTCACGGCCCAGGTCTACCGGGCTGTGCAGCAACGAGCAGGATGGCGCCACCCACAGGCGATCGCCCAGGCGCTCATGAGCATGCTGCAAGGTGGCCAGGGCTTTTTCCAGGTCGCAGCGCCATACGTTACGGCCGTTGACCACGCCCAGGGACAGCACCTTATAAGCCGGCAGACGATCGAGGATGGTCGGGTACTGATCCGGTGCACGCACCAGGTCGATGTGCAGGCCGTCCACCGGCAGGTTGGCTGCCAGGCCGAGGTTCTCTTCCAGGCCGCCAAAATAGGTGGCCACCAGCTTCTTCAGCGGGTCGCGCTGGATCAGGTTATAGGCACGCTCGAAGGCGTTTTTCCAATCCTGCGGCAGGTCCAGCACCAGGATCGGCTCGTCGATCTGCACCCACTCCACGCCCAGGTCCGCCAGGCGCTGGAAGATCTGGCCGTACAGCGGCAGCAGGCGGTCCAGCAGGTCGAGTTTGTCGAAATCACCACCCTTGGCCTTGCCCAGCCACAGGTAGGTCAGCGGGCCGATGACCACCGGCTTGACGGTGTGGCCGAGGTCGCGGGCTTCCTTGACCTCTTCGAACAGTTGCTCCCAACCCAGCTGGAATTGCTGGTCGGCGCTGAATTCAGGGACCAGGTAGTGATAGTTGGTGTCGAACCACTTGGT
This sequence comes from Pseudomonas sp. F9001, assembly GCF_013385435.1. NCBI lineage: Bacteria > Pseudomonadati > Pseudomonadota > Gammaproteobacteria > Pseudomonadales > Pseudomonadaceae > Pseudomonas > Pseudomonas sp. F9001. The sequence continues at coordinate 206,993 of NZ_JACAPX010000011.1, read as the reverse complement.
CATTTCCTGGGCGTGGGCACCGCCGCAGCAGTTGTCACTGACGCCACGGGCCATACCGAACAGGGTGTGCAGGGTGGCTTTGCCGTCGGCCGGGCGGAAACGCTCGGGGATCACATCGAACATCAGCGAGTGAGTCAGTACCTGGTCGTACCAGGCGAAGTCACCGGCGGGCAACAGTTCGATGCCGGCCTTCTTTTGCAGGTCCCAGTGCGTCTTGCGCAGTTCACGACCTACGGCGCGCAGGCCGGCTTCGTCGAGTTCGCCCTTCCAAAACGCTTCCTGCGCTTTTTTCAGTTCACGATCGCGACCAATGCGCGGGAATCCAAGGGAATGGGCAACAGCCATGACGTAAAGCTCCAATGTGTTTGTATGGGAGCCATTGTCGGGATCGAGTGATAGTGAGACAAACTCATTTTATTTGAGATGATCACAAGTTCCACTCATGATGAAATGCACCGCCCAGGCTTGAGTGATCGCGCGGCGCTCACGCTCCATGCGCGCGGGAGTGGGTGGGCCTTGGTTTTGCTTATCACTGAAATAGCTGGCGGCGTCTGTTTCGGTGCCCGGCCGCTCAGCATAATTTTGCTTCCCAAGCCCCAAGGAAGCCCCCACATGGAACAGCAGCCGCCACTGACCACCCTCCTCGTTCACTTCGTAGCCCTTGGGCTCACACTCCTCGGCATCGGCAGCCTGGCGCTGCTGATGGCTTGGGCCGGGCGCCTGATTTTCTAGTTCAATCGGCGGGAATATCGGCGCTCAACGTGCGGATCAACGCTTGCGCCTGAGAGTCCCGCTGCGCCGTATACAGCACCACTTCACGACTGGGCAGCGGCGGCAGGTCGAAACGCTGCTCCACGTCGACGCAGCCACCGGGCGCCATCCGCCCCACCATCGCACCGATGCCAATCCCCGCCACCACAGCAGCGCCGATCGCCAGGATCCCGCTGCCCACAAACGCCTCTTCCCAGGCACGGTTCTGCTCGGCCAGCGCCGCCATCACCATGCTGCGCATGCCGCAGGGTTCCGGCTGGATCGCCAGGGGCAACGCCCCGCCCTGGCGCAATTCGAAGTCGTGGGAAGCCATCCAGCCAAAGCGTTCGATGCCCACCACTTCGCCGTCCTGGCGACGGTTGTCGTGCCGCAGAATCATCGCCACATCCAGCTTGCCCTGCTCGTAGTTCATCAACATATCCCGCGAGGTGCCGAGGCTGAACGCCACGATCACGTCCGGGTCGGTGGTCGCCAAACGCCGCAGCCACAGGCTGAGATCGGCGCCGACAATGTGGTGGCTGACGCCCACGCGCAAGGTGCGTTTCTGCGGGCCAAAACAGTTCATCGCTTCCTGGTAGTTGTCCAGCAAGCGGCGGGCACTGGCCAAAAACATCTGGCCATGGGCCGACAGCGTGACCCGTCGCGGCGTGCGTTCCAGCAGCTTGCGGCCAAGGCTTTCTTCGAGGCGTTTTATCTTCAGGCTGATAGCCGCCTGGGTGCCGCCGATGGCATCGGCAGCGCGGGTAAAGCTCTTGAGTTCGGCGACCAGGACGAACGCCTGGATGGCGTCGATATCGGGCATTTTCATGGATGGGCTGGCGATAGAGAGTCAAGACGTGACGTTAGCATGCCGCGCCTGCTGACCAAACCACTGCATGATCAGCACGCAGCCTGGGTGTGACGCCGCCGGCGATTGCACGGTTGGCCACTCGGTGGTGGACCAAGTTGAAGACCAATACGTGATACCAGGGGAGCGTTATAGTCGCTGCATCGAATAGGGAATTGAGTCAATACAGTGGATAGGTCAACGGACGGTTTGTCGATACGCACCCTCTCGGCGTTGCCCGAAGAGATCCTGGTATTGGAAGCAGAAGCCGTCGCCGAAGGGTTCAGGTTTCTCACGCGACTCGTTGCAGAGTGGCACAGCGGCGCCAACCGATTCGACCAGCCAGGCGAATGTCTTTTGGGCGTATTCAGCAACGGGCAGTTGATCGCCGTTGGCGGTTTGTCCCATGACCCTTACGCCGGTCCGGAGGTTGGCAGGCTGCGCCGGGTGTACGTCGCACGGGCATCAAGGGGACGCCAGGTGGGCAAAGCGTTGGTGGGCCAGCTTTTGGCACGCGCTGCGCAATCCTTCCATGTCGTGCGCCTGTCTACCGACACCCACGAGGGCGCAAGCTTTTATCTGCGCTGCGGGTTTGAGCCGGTACAGGACGAACATGCAACCCACGCTAAATCATTAATTGATCAGAAGGCTTCATGCAGGTGATCAACGACAACCGGCCTGAATACGTTCGGGGGAGATGACGGTTTAATGTCAGTGTGGGTGCGTTTTTGTCATGTGGGAGCTGTCGAGCTTTAGCGAGGCTGCGATAGCGGTGTGTCAGGCAGCTTATTTATCGGCTGTGCCGCCGCCTTCGCAGCCTCGCTGAGGCTCGACAGCTCCCACAGGGGATAGGGGTTGTTTGGTGGGCTTGTATTTCAAAGTCAGGCCACCAACCCCGCTTTGGCGGCGTTGGCGAGTATGTCTTGGGCGGGTACATTGACCCATGTGGCGGCGTCCACGTCGCCCTGCGTTGCCAGCCAGGTTTCCACCATCTGGTAGCCCAGCGTGTACCCCAGCCATCTTGGCCGCGCGCCGGTACCAAAGAACCATTCGCTGTGGTCGTAATACGTGGCCTCGAGAAGCTGGCGGTCTACCGGGGCACTCAGCAGTTCCTGGGGGGCAAGCGCCCGCTCCCACAACTCCGGCTCACTGCCCAGCACCTGCCGCACAAACTGCCCGGCCAGGCCCTCACTGACCATCGCCTCCCCCAGCGTCCAGCCATAACCGGGGCCCGCCATGCGCAGGCAATGGTGCACCTCATGCACCACGTGTCGACGCAATGCACCGCTTCGCAGGCTGGTGAGGAAATTCGGGTTATCGGGATCAAGGGTCATGCTGAACATCGTGCTGCGATAAGCACGGCCCACCAGGCCGAGTTCCGGAAGGGTCTCCCCCGGCAACCGCTGGATCAGGATGTCCAGCCGCGGCGGCGGCAGCAGTTGCGCGATTGCCTCGTAGGCGACCTCAAACTCTCGGATCAGCTGCGGGCGAAACTGCGCCAGGCTCCCCGAAGCTTCCAGCCAATGCAGCGTCCATGCGTCCATTCTCACCTCTCGTCGCCCAAGCCGTGGTCCGTTATCAAAGCGGCTCATCATACCTACGGGCTGTCATATTCACAGGCCAGCTTATAACCGGGCCAGCAAATTCCGCTGACTAACCTTTCGATCTGTCCCAAGTGCGGGCACAATGCGTGTCCTTTTTTGGCAGGCACCGCCGCAGGCTCTGAAAATGATCAAAACGCCGTACTACCTCATCGACAAACAGAAGCTTCTGGTCAACATGCAGAAGATCGCCTACGTGCGCGAACAGTCCGGCGCCAAGGCTCTGCTGGCCCTCAAATGCTTCGCCACCTGGTCGGTGTTCGACCTGATGCAGGAATACATGGACGGCACCACCTCGTCGTCGCTGTACGAGCTCAAGCTGGGTCGCCAGAAGTTCGAAGGTGAAGCCCACGCCTACAGCGTGGCCTGGGCCGACGATGAAATCGAAGAGATGCTCGACAACTGCGACAAGATCATCTTCAACTCCATCAGCCAGCTGCAGCGCTTTGCCGAGCGCAGCGAAGGCAAGACCCGCGGCCTGCGCGTCAACCCGCAAGTGAGCAGCTCCGACTACCTGCTGGCCGACCCGGCGCGCCCGTTCAGCCGTCTGGGCGAGTGGGACCCGGTGAAGATCGAAGGTGTGATCGAGCAAATCTCCGGCTTCATGTTCCACAACAACTGCGAGAACGGTGATTTCAACCTGTTCGACCAGATGCTCAACACCATCGAAGAACGCTTCGGCGCGCTGCTGCACAAGGTCAACTGGGTCAGCCTCGGCGGCGGCATCCACTTCACCGGTGAAGGCTATGCCATCGACGCCTTCTGCCAGCGCCTCAAGGCGTTCTCGCAGAAGTACGACGTGCAGGTGTACCTGGAACCCGGCGAAGCGGCGATCACCAACAGCGCCTCCCTGGAAGTGACCGTGCTCGACACCCTCTACAACGGCAAGAACCTCGCCGTGGTAGACAGCTCCATCGAAGCCCACCTGCTGGACCTGCTGATCTATCGCCTCAACGCCAAGCTGGCGCCAAGCAATGGCGAACACACCTACATGGTGTGCGGCAAGTCGTGCCTGGCCGGGGACATCTTCGGTGAGTACCAATTTGATCAGCCGCTGGCCATCGGCGATCGACTGTCGTTCATCGACACGGCAGGCTACACCATGGTCAAGAAAAACTGGTTCAACGGCCTGAAAATGCCGTCCATCGTAGTGAAACAACTCGACGGTACAGTCGAAGTGGTTCGTGAATTTGGTTACGACGACTACCTGTCCAGCCTTTCGTAAAGCGGACAGATAAAGGAGAGATAAAGCAATTGAAAAAGAACGTTCTTATCATTGGTGCAGGAGGTGTCGCCAAGGTGGTGGCCCACAAGTGCGCGCAGCACAACGACGAACTCGGTCGTATTGCTATCGCGTCGCGCAACATCTCCAAATGCCAGGCCATCATCGACAGCGTCAAGGCCAAGGGTAGCCTCAAGGTACCCGCCGACATCCAGGCCTTCGCGCTGAACGCTTTGGACGTGGAAGCGACCAAGGCACTGATCCGCGAGACTGAATCGCAGATCGTCATCAACGTCGGTTCCGCGTTCCTCAACATGTCGGTACTGCGTGCCTGCATCGACACCGGCGTGGCGTACCTCGACACCGCCATCCACGAAGAGCCGGGCAAGGTCTGCGAGACCCCGCCGTGGTACGGCAACTACGAATGGAACCACCTGGAAGAGTGCAAACAGAAGAACATCACGGCCATCCTTGGCGTGGGCTTCGACCCGGGTGTGGTCAACGCTTATGCAGCGCTGGCGCAACAAAAGCATTTCGACCGCATTGATTCGATCGACATTCTCGACGTCAATGCCGGCTCCCATGGCAAATATTTCGCCACCAATTTCGACCCGGAAATCAACTTCCGCGAATTCACCGGACAGGTGTGGAGCTGGCAGAACAGCCAGTGGACCAGCAACACCATGTTCGAAGTCAAACGCACCGACGACCTGCCTGTGGTCGGTTCGCAGAACCTGTACCTGACCGGCCACGATGAAGTGCACTCGCTGTCGAAAAACCTCGACGTGCCCAATGTGCGTTTCTGGATGAGCTTCGGCGAACACTACATCAACGTGTTCACCGTGCTGAAAAACCTCGGCCTGCTCTCCGAAAAACCGGTCACCACCGCCGAAGGCCTGGAAGTCGTGCCGCTGAAACTGGTCAAGGCCGTGCTGCCCGACCCGTCGTCGCTGGCGCCTGGCTACACCGGCAAGACCTGCATCGGCGACCTGGTCAAGGGCACCAAGGATGGCCAGCCACGCGAGCTGTTCATCTACAACGTGGCCTGCCACGAAGAAGCCTTCGCCGAGACCGACAGCCAGGGCATTTCCTACACCGCCGGCGTACCGCCGGTAGCCGCAGCGCTGCTGGTTGCCCGTGGCGAGTGGGACGTGAAGCACATGGCCAACGTCGAGGAACTGCCGGCTGAGCCGTTCCTGAAGGCGCTGGACGTGATGGGCTTGCCGACTCGGATCAAAGACGAGAACGGTGACCGTGCCTGGGATGCGATTGCCTGACAGGCGATAGTTGACCGAACAAAAAAATGCGCCCTCAGGGGCGCATTTTTTGTTGGGGCTCACATAAATATCAAAGAACAATGAAGATCAAAATGTGGGAGCGGGCTTGCTCGCGAATGCGGTGTGCCAGTCACTGCATCTGGCGACTGATACACCGCATTCGCGAGCAAGCCCGCTCCCACATTTTGGATTTGCTGTGTTCTTGAGAGCGGGTTACTCCAGGTTACGCGCCGAATTGCTCAACGCCCTTGAGCACTGCAACAACGCCGGCGCCAACTGCTTCTCCGCATCCGCCCGGCTCCACCGACTGGTGGGCGCCACCACATGCACCGCCGCCACTGGCCGGCCATTCGCCCCCAGCACCGGCGCGCCGATGGTCATGTCGCCCAGAAACAGTTCCTGGCCATTCACCGCATAGCCCTGCTCGCGCACCTGCTGCAACGACTCCATGATCCTGTCGACCTCAGTCAACGTCTGGCTGGTATGCGCCACCCGCTGGCTGTGCTCGATCAATGCCAGCGCCTCATCCTGCGGCAACGCACTCAGATACGCGCGCCCCGACGCCGTGCAATACATCGGCACCCGCGAGCCAATCGGCATGTGTACCGGCACGAAGCCGGAGCTGACAAACCGCGCGATATACGTCATGTCGTAACCCGCAGGCTCGGTCAGGCACGAGGTTTCTCCCGTCAGGCGGGTCAATTCCGAGAGGAACGGGTTGGCCACTTCAATCAGCGAATGCGCATCCAGATAACTGAAGCCCAACTCCAGCACCCGTGGTGTGAGTTGGTAATGACGGGTGCGCGAGTGTTTCCGAAGGTAACCCAGGCTCTCGAGGGTAAACACCATGCGCTGGGCCGAGCTTTTGGTCATGCCGGCAGCCTCGGCCACCTCTGCAAGGCTCATGCTGCGGCGCTGGGCGCTGAATGCCTTGAGCACCGACAGGCCCTTTTCCAGGGATTGGTTGTGCAAGCTGTTGCGTTCTTCGGACATGGCGAACTCGCGGTCAGGTCGATCAAGCGTGGCGATATTTCTACACGAAATCGCGAAATTCGACCACTAAAAATCGCATACCGATACGAATGGTTCATTTTGTTTAATTTCAGTAGCGTAAAACGATTTTATTTAATCGAAATGGCACAGAGCTTGCGGTTTGCTCGGTAACCGCTCGCGGTACTGACGATCCGTTTTCCTTCTGGAGTAACCCGATGAACAGTCTTTCGCCCTTGTTTCGCCGCCTCGCCTTCGGTCTTTGCGCCACCTTTTGCGTGGCCACCGTGCACGCCGCCGGTGCAGCCTCGTACAAAGTCGGTGCAACGGCCAGCGGTTCGCCGTTCACCTTCCTCGACATCAAGAGCAACAGCATCCAGGGCGTGATGGTCGACGTCGCCAACGCAGTGGGCAAGGCCGGTGGTTTCACCAGCGAAATCGAGCAGACCAACTTTGCCGCGCTGATCCCGTCCCTCACCTCGGGCAAGCTCGACTTGATCGCCGCCGGCATGCTCAAGACCCCGGAGCGTGCCCAGGTGGTGGACTTCAGCGCGCCGGTGTACGCCTATGGTGAAGGCCTGATCGTGAGTGCCGACGACAACGCGACCTATACCGACCTCAGTTCCTTGAAGGACCAGGTAGTGGGTGTACAAGCCGGCACGATCTTCTACGACATGCTCAACAAGCTGGGGATCTTCAAGGAAATCCGCACCTACGACTCCATCGGCGAAATGGTCCGCGACCTGAGCCTGGGCCGCATCAAGGCCGCCGTGGGTGACCAGCCGGTGGTGGCGTACCAGATCCGCCAGAAGCTGTTCAAGGGCGTGAAGCTCGCCGCCGACTACAAGCCGGTCAACGTCGGCGAGGTGTGCCTGGTGGTGCGCAAAGGCGACAGCGAAACCCTCGCACGCCTGAACCAGGCCATCGCCAGCATCAAGGCCGACGGCACCCTGGACGCGATCCTGAAGAAGTGGGGGCTTGATGCCCAGGTGCAGCCATGAACCCGGCTGAATTCCTGCAAAACGCCCAGGACTTCCTGCCGATCCTGCTGCAAGGCGCCTGGGTGACGATCCAGATCACCGTGCTGTCGTTCCTGCTCAGCAGCGCTATCGGCCTGGTGCTGGCGCTGCTCAAACTGTCGCCGATCAAGGCGCTGTCGTGGGCGGCGAGCACCGTGATCAATGTGATTCGCGGCCTGCCGATCATCGTGCAGCTGTTCTACATCTACTTCGTGTTGCCGGACATGGGCGTGCACCTCAGTGCATTCCAGGCGGGTGTGATCGGCATGGGCATCGCCTACTCGGCGTACCAGGCGGAGAACTTCCGTACCGGCATCATCGCCGTCGAACAGGGCCAGCGTGAAGCCGCCGAAGCCCTGGGCATGCGCTCGGTGCTGATGATGCGCCGGGTGATCCTGCCCCAGGCCTTTCGCATCGCCTTGCCGCCCTACGGCAACACCCTGGTGATGATGCTCAAGGACTCGTCGCTGGTGTCCACCATCACCGTCGCCGAGATGACGCGCCAGGGCCAACTGATCGCCTCGTCCACCTTCCAGAACATGACCGTCTACACCCTGGTCGCCCTGCTCTACCTGCTGATGAGCCTGCCGCTGGTGTATGGCCTGCGCCGCATGGAACAGCACCTGGGCCGGAGGAAAAAAGCATGATCGAGATTCGCCAACTGCAAAAGCACTACGGCACCCATCGCGTGCTGCACGGCGTCGACCTGGACGTGGCCAAGGGCGAAGTGGTGTGCCTGATCGGCCCGTCCGGCTCGGGCAAATCCACCTTGCTGCGCTGCATCAACGCCCTGGAAGCCTACGACGGCGGCACCATCCGCGTATTCGGTGAAACCGTGCAGCGCAGCAGCAAGACCGTGCATGCCCTGCGCAGCCGCATGGGCATGGTGTTCCAGCGCTTCAACCTGTTCCCCCATCGCACCGTGCTGGAAAACGTGATGGAAGGCCCGGTGTACGTCAAGGGCGAACCGCTGCAACAGGCCCGCGAAGAAGCCCTGGCGCTGCTGGATAAAGTCGGCCTGTCGGCCAAGGCCGATGCCTACCCGGAACAACTCTCCGGCGGCCAGCAACAGCGGGTTGCCATCGCCCGCGCACTGGCGATGAAACCCGACGCCATGCTGTTCGACGAACCCACTTCGGCCCTCGACCCGGAACTGGTGGGCGATGTGCTGGAGGTGATGCGCACCCTCGCCGACGAAGGCATGACCATGATCGTGGTGACCCACGAAATGGGCTTTGCCCGGGAAGTGGCCGACCGCGTGTGCTTCCTCCACGGCGGCTACATCGTAGAGAGCGGGCCGGCCGAACAGGTGCTGGGCAACCCGCAACAGCCGCGCACCCAGGACTTCCTGCGCCGCGTGCTGCACCCGACGGCCAACACCCGGAGCCTGCCATGAAGTCACTCTGGGCCGCGACGGCGCCCGCTGCACCGCAAACACCCGCGTTGGCTGAGTCATTGAAGGTGGACGTGGCCATCGTCGGCGCCGGGTATACCGGCTTGTCCACGGCGCTGCACCTGGCGGAGCGCGGCGTGAGCGTGTGCGTGCTGGAGGCCAACGAGCCCGGCTGGGGCGCGTCCGGGCGCAATGGCGGGCAGGTCAACCCGACACTCAAATACGACCCGGATCAACTGGTGCAGATGTACGGTGCCGAGCGCGCCGAGCCACTGATCCATACCGTGTCCAACTCGGCAGACCTGGTGTTCAACCTGATCGAGCGCCATGGCATTGACTGTGCGCCCACTCGCAAGGGCTGGATGCAGGTTTCCTATTCCGAAAAAGGCGTGGCGGGCCTGCACGCCCGGGCCGAACAGTGGGAGCGTCGCGGGGTGCCGGTGCAGCGCCTGGATGCCGGCGCGGTGTCCGCCCGCATGGGCAGCCAGGCGTTTGCCGGTGGCTGGCTGGACGGTCGCGCGGGTGCCATCCAACCCTTGGCCTATGCTCGGGGCCTGGTGCGTGCAGCCCAGGCGGCGGGCGTGCGCATTCATGGGCAGAGCGCAGTGACCGCGATGCAACAGGCGGGCGCGGGCTGGAAGTTGCAGACCGCGAGCGGCGCGCAGGTGTCGGCCGGCCAGGTGGTACTGGCCACCAACGGCTACAGCGGCGACTTGTGGCCCGGCATGGCCCAGAGTGTGCTCGCGGCCAACAGCTTTATCGTCGCCACCCGGCCCTTGAGCGGGCCTGCGGCCGAGAGCATTTTGCCGGGGCAGGAAACCGTCTCAACCGCCCAACGGCTGCTGCTGTACTTTCGCAAGGATGCCCATGGCCGCCTGCTGATGGGCGGGCGCGGGTTGTTCGAAGATCCCACCGGGCCCGCAGATTTTGCGCACCTGGAACGTTCGCTGGCACTGTTGTTTCCCCAGCTGGGCAAGCTGGACTTCGAGTACCGCTGGGCGGGCCGGATCGCGATCACCCGGGACTTTATGCCCCACGTCCACGAGCCCGCACCCGGCCTGACCCTGGCATTGGGCTGTAACGGACGCGGGATAGCCCTGTGCACCAGCCTCGGCCAGCAATTGGCCGGGCGCTTGTGTGACAGCCGCTCCGACTTCGCTTACCCGGTAACGCCTTTGCAGCGGTTGCCACTGCATGGCTTGCAACGCTTCTACATCGGCGCGGGCGTGGCGTGGTACAGCCTGCTGGATCGCCTCTCCCTGTAGGAGCGAGCTTGCTCGCGAAAAAACCGAAGGCGCCGCGTGTCCTCAGGAGACCGGCGCCTTCGTCAAAGCTCGCAGACCTTTCCCTCATCACTGAAGAAATAGATATTTTCATGCTTGTAGCCCCAGCGACCGCCTCGCTCGCGAGCATGCGGCTCGAAGGTAAAGCACGTCACCTCCTCCAGGCGCCGATGATTGCCCGCCTCGATGTAGAGCCTTTGGTCACGCTGCTCGCAGATGCTGTGGCCGACGTTGCCGGCGAAATCGAGGTTCTCGAAACCCTCGGATGCGATCAGGTCATTGGCGAACGCGTGGAGATCGTTGAACGTGGTTTCAGGCCGGGCGAATGTGCGCATCATCGCGTGTAGCAGGTGCTCGACTTCATAACCCCTGCTGAACTCGGCCCCCACCGGCACCGCCCGGCACACGCCCTCCTCCACATATAAAGAGCGGGCACAGTCGCCCCACACATTGCCTGCTCTCGGGCTCAAATCCACCGTGATCAGATTGTGTAAACCAACGGCTTCATCACTGGGCCGATAGTCGCGTCCCGACACCGAAAGCGCACTGCGCGAACCCAGCAATACGAAGGCCGGGCAGTCGTAATACCAGGTCTGCGGATAGCCGGAATCCGCGAGCATCTGCGTCGCCATTTCGGCGATGGAGGCTTCGGTGGACTGTGGCGTGATCCGCGTAACGAGCTGCTGCAGCACCGACTTGGCGGCGGCCTGGACCACGCGATTAGGCAACATGGATTGTCTCTGACTGATGAGGGATTGCGTCGATGGTAGCAGCACTCTCCTCGACAGGGAGACGCACTCGGATTTTAAGCTCGTTCCCACGCTCCGCGTGGGAATGCCTACGGTGACGCTCCGCGTCACAAAGGCAGACGCAGAGCGTCCAGGGCTGCGCTCCCACGCAGAGCGTGGGAGCGATCAAGTCTCTTCAAAAAACCGACCATCCGATCCGCTCGCTCAACAACTCCAACGCCTTCATCCCCGCCAGCGAATTGCCTGCCGCATTCAACTCCGGCGACCACACGCACACCGTAAACTGCCCCGGCACCACCGCGAGAATCCCGCCGCCTACCCCGCTCTTGCCCGGCAAGCCAACGCGATAAGCAAAGTTCCCCGCCTCGTCATACAGCCCGCTGGTGGCCATGATCGAGTTCACTTGCTTGGTCTGGCGCGCCGTCAGAATCTGCTCGCCGCTGTGGGTGCACACCCCCTCATTCGCCAGGAAGCAAAATGCCTTGGCCAGGTCCAGGCAGCTCATCTGCAATGCGCAATAGTTGAAGTAGCTGTGCAGCACTGCATCCACGTCATTGTGGAAGTTGCCGAAGGACTTCATCAGGTACGCCATGGCCGCATTACGCGCACCGTGCTGGGCTTCGGATTCGGCCACCACGCTGTTGACCAGGATCTGTGGGTTGCCCGACAGCCGCCGCACAAAATCACGCATGGACAAAATAGGCACGGCAAAGCGCGATTGGTTGATGTCGCAGATCACCAGCGCACCGGCGTTGATAAACGGGTTACGTGGCCGCCCACGCTCGAACTCCAGTTGCACCATGGAGTTGAACGGCTGCCCCGAAGGTTCGTGGCCCAGGCGTTCCCAGATGCTTTCGCCGCCATGGTCGATGGCCTGCACCAGGCTGAATACCTTGGAGATGCTCTGTACGGAGAACAAGGTGTGAGCATCACCCGCGCAGTAGGACGAGCCGTCATTGCCATACACGGCAATGCCCAGTTGCTGGGCCGGCACGTCGGCGAGCGCGGGGATGTAGTCGGCGACCTTGCCGAGGCCGATCAGTGGACGGACTTCGTCGAGGATCGACTCCAACAGGGCCTGCATGTTGTGTTCTGGCATGGTTTGGAAAATAGTGATTGGCGGGCGCGGAGGATACCTGAAACCCAGGGGGTAAAAACGCGCAGGCGCGCACAACGAGGTCTTCGTTTATTCAGACTTTAACTGTTGGTCAATCCATGAAGAGTCGGGCATTCGGTCGCAGCGTTTCTTATGGTCTCTACTGGCAGTGGCGTCAACGTGTCCACACCACATATTCGTGTGCACGATGCGCCGTAATGCCTCGGCATTGCTCAAACGACAGCGGATGGTTACTCGCGATCAGCGTCACCTTTGGCCGGTTAGCCGGGTCAGTCAGGTTCAGCATGGCGGGGAGCCCACATGTTGCAGGCAGACCCGGGATGTCATTGGCAATCGTCACCGAAAACGGTGGTTCGCTTGATTGCTGCGGGTCATCCCAGAGTTCGTAAACCCGCTCAAAATCCAACTGCTCGATCCTGACCCAAATACCGATGTGAAAAACCTCCTCGCGACCCAGCACCGGCAATGGCAGCAACGCACGAATGAAAAATTGCTTACCGCCGATGATGGCCAGGTCATTGTTCTCCTGGACCCCACTCTCTCTGTCGTCTTGCGATAGCGCCATAACGGCATCAGGACGTCGAAACGCCAGCTCCATCTCGTCAATCCGGTGTTCTTCTTCGCACTGGTTGCACAGCAATTAGCGTCTCCTTCAAACATTCTGGCCGCACAGTCGACTCGCTGCGCCGGGCCATTCTAGCGCGATACCAACGCTGCGCAACGCCGCTTTGCGGGCGCCATGCGTCAATCAGCCGGCTCTGCCGCCACCCGCTCCCGCCCCTTGAACGCCAGCGAAAAACAAAAAAAGATCACCAGCGCAAACCCCGCCGGAAACAACCAGATGCTGCGCCAGTTATGGCTGCCACCCGCCGCCACATAGTGGTCGGTCACCTGCCCTGCCACCCAGAACCCAATCAACATGCCCACACCGTACGTAGCCAGGGTAATCAGCCCCTGCGCCGAACTCCTGAAGCGCTCCGGCGCTTTCGCGTCGGTGTAGATCTGCCCCGAGACAAAGAAGAAGTCATAGCAGATGCCATGCAGCGCAATCCCGGTAAACAGCATGAAGGCCAGCTCGCCATTATTGCCGTAGGCGAACAGCGCATAGCGCAGCGCCCACGCCAGCATGCCCACCAACAGCGCGACCTTGATGCCAAAACGCTGGATGAACAGCGGCAATAGCAGCATGAACAGCACCTCGGACACTTGCCCAATGGCCATTTTTGCCGTGGGGTTGGTCACGCCGATTTCCGCGAGAAACGGGTTGGCGTTCTGGTAGTAGAACGCCAGGGGAATGCAGATCAGGATCGAGGCGATGAAGAACACCAGGTAGCTGCGATCCTTGAGCAACCCCAGCGCATCCAGCCCGAGCAGTTGCTTGATATCACCCTTGCCCGCCTCGGCTTTCAAGGGCGCGGTACGCGGCAAGGTGAAGCTGTAGAAACCCAGCACCACTGACGCGATGGCAGACATCAGGAAGGTGTTGCGCAACGCGCCCGTGGTGATCGACTGCTGCGAATCCCAGGCGAACACAAAGCTGATCACCAGCCCCGCAACAATCCAGCCCAAGGTGCCCCACACACGGATGCGCGAAAACTCCTGGGCCGGGTCGCTCATTTGCCGGAAGGCCACCGAGTTCACCAGTGCCAGGGTCGGCATGTAGATGACCATGTATGCCAGCACGTAGGGATAAAAGCCGACGAAGTCCGGCGCGCGGTACAGCTGGTACAGCAGCACCGCGCCGATCAGGTGCAGCACCGCCAGGATGCGCTCGGCGTTGAAGTAGCGGTCGGCGATCAGGCCGATGATAAACGGGGCGATGATCGCCCCCCACGACTGGGTGGAAAACGCCATGCCGATCTGCCCGCCGCTGGCCCCCAGGTTGCTGGCGAGGAAGGTGCCGAGGGTGACGAACCAGCCGCCCCAGATGAAGAATTGCAGGAACATCATGACGCTCAGTCGCGCTTTCATTGTGGTCACCGTTTTATTGTTATTTTGAGTCAGAAGCGCTGTTCAGGCGTCGGGCAGGCCCAGCAGCCGTCGGTTGGATTGCTCGTCGGATGTCACGCCGGCGAAGTCATCGAATGCCTTGCTGGTCTTGCGGATCATGTGCTGGCGGATGAACTCCGCCCCTTCTGCCGCGCCTTGTTGCGCGTCCTTCAGGCAGCACTCCCACTCCAGCACGGCCCAACCGTTGAAGTCGTATTGGGTGAGCTTGCTGAAGATCGATTTGAAGTCGATCTGACCATCGCCCAATGAGCGAAAACGGCCAGGGCGGTCGACCCATCCTTGGTAGCCGCCATACACGCCGGAGCGCGCGTCGGGGCGAAACTCGGCGTCCTTGACGTGGAACATGCGGATGCGCGCGTGGTAGCGGTCGATGAAGCCCAGGTAATCCATTTGCTGCAGCAGCAGGTGGCTGGGGTCGTAGAGAATGTTGGCCCGGGGATGGTGGTCGACGGCTTCGAGGAAGCGCTCAAAAGAGGCGCCGTCGTGAAGGTCTTCGCCGGGGTGGATTTCGTAGCACAGGTCGACGCCGGCCGCCTCGAAGCAATCGAGAATCGGCAGCCAGCGCTTGGCCAACTCGGCAAAGCCTTGCTCCACCAGGCCGCTGGGGCGTTGTGGCCAGGGGTAGATGTACGGCCAGAGCAGCGCGCCGGAGAAGGTCGCGTGGGCCGTCAAGCCAAGGCGCTGGCTGGCGCGGGCGGCGAGTTTCAATTGGTCGATGGCCCACTCGGTCCGTGCCTGGGGCTGGCCGCGCAGATGGGCCGGGGCGAAGTCGTCGAACAGCGTGTCGAATGCCGGGTGCACGGCCACAAGTTGGCCCTGCAGGTGGGTCGATAGCTCGCTGATTTCGACGCCGGCATGGGCGCAGGTCGCCTTGAGTTCATCGCAGTAGGCCTGGCTTTCTGCAGCGCGGGCCAGGTCAATGTAGCGGGTGCCGAGTGTGGGCAACTGGATCGCCTTGTAGCCCTGGGACGCCGCCCATTGGGCGATGTTGGCCAGGGTCTCGAAAGGCGCTTCGTCCGAGATGAACTGGGCGAGAAAAATGCCTGGGCCGCGCATGTCTGTAGTCTCCTTCATGGGTGGTTCGCCAGGGTGGTCCACTTCGCGTCGCCGTGATGGTTGGCGATCACGGCTTCGATAAAGGCCATGCCGCGCACGCCGACTTCGATGCCGGGTACGCCAACGGCCTCGGTGCCTTGGCGAATGGCCTTGGCGAAGTCGCGGTAGAGGTTGGCCATGGCTTCCAGGTAACCCTCGGGATGCCCGGCGGGCAGGCGCATGCGCTGCAATGCCGCGTCGCACAGCCAGGGCTGGCCGACGCCGGAACGCAGGATGCGCAGCGGTTGGTCGAGGGAACGATGGATCAGACTGGCGGGTTCTTCCTGGCGCCATTCCAGGCCGCCCTTGTCGCCATAGAGGCGGATCTTCAGCGGGTTCTCTTCACCGGCACACACTTGGCTGGCGATCAGCACGCCGCTCGCGCCGGAGGCCATCTTGAACAGCATGGCGGCATCGTCATCCAGTTGCCGGCCGGGTACATGGATGCCCAGGTTCGCGCAAAGCTGTTCGATCGGTTGGTCGGCGATGAACTCGGCCAGGGAAAAGGCGTGGGTGCCGATGTCGCCGATGCAGCCGCCCAGTCCCGACAGCTCGGGCCGGCTGCGCCAGTCCGCCTGTTTGTTGCCCTGCCCGGCCACGTCCTGGCTGAGCCAGCCTTGTGGGTACTCGACGATCACTTTGCGCAACGCGCCGATCACGCCATTGCGCACCATGTCGCGGGCCTGCCACACCATCGGGTAGCCCAGGTAGGTGTGTGCCAGCCCATAAAGCCCGGAACTGTTTTTGACAACGTCTGCCAGCGCCTGCACTTCAACAAGATTGAGCGCGGCCGGCTTCTCGCTGAACACGTGGAAGCCCGCCTGCAGCGCCTGGGTCGCAATCGGTGCATGCAGATGATTGGGGGTGACGATCACCAGCAGCTGCATGCGCTGCTCGGCCGGGAGTGCCTGTTCGGCGGCGAGCATCTGCTGCCATTCGCTGTAACAGCGGGACGCGGGCAGGCCCAGCGCATTGCCGGTGCTCCGGTTGTTCTCGGGCTCACGGCTGAAGGCACCGCACACCAGTTCATAACACCCATCCAGCCCCGCCGCCTGGCGGTGAGCCTGGCCGATGAAGGCGCCTTCGCCGCCGCCAACAAAGCCCATTCTTATTTTTTGCACAGCAACCGTCATCGCAAGTCTTCTCTTTATGGGCAATTACCGATCATGATGTAACCGGTTACATCGTGCCGGAAATTTAGGCCTGGTTGCTCGCGGTGTCAAACCCCGACTGCGGTAAACTTGCAGGCTGCTGTTCTGATAACGAGGTGGTCTTGTCCAATATTCGTGAAGTCGCCCGCCTGGCCGGGGTCTCGGTGGCCACCGTGTCCAGGACCCTGGCCAGCCCTGAACGCGTGTTGCCCGAGACCCGCGACAAGGTCAACGCCGCCGTGGAACAGACCGGTTACCGGCCGAACCGCATGGCGGTGCAATTCCGTTCGCGGCGCACCGGCAACCTGGTGATCCTGGTGCCGGCGATTGCCAACACGTTTTTCGCCCGGGTCATCAGCGGTGCACAGCAAGCGGCGCAGGCATCGGGTTATCGGTTGCTGTTGTGCGACACTCGGGGCCAGGCAGAAATCGAAAAACAGTTCGCCGAACTGGTCCACGCTCATCAGGCCGACGGTGTGATTCAGTTGCGGGCCTCGGACCCGTTCAGCGACTGCAGCGACTCACCGCCACTGGTGAACGCCTGCGAGGTGATCCAGGACGGTCGCCACCCCACCATCAGCCTCGACAACCGTGGCGCCGCCCGGGCCATGACCCAGCACTTGATCGACCTCGGCCACCGCCGCATCGGCTTGATCAAAGGCCCGAAAAGCAGCCCACTGACCCGTGACCGCGTGGCCGGTTATGAAGATGCCTTGCTCGCGGCGGGCATCCCCCGCGACCCGGCGCTTATCTGCCACGGCGACTTCACCCTGCACGCCGGTTTCGAGGGCGCAGGCAACATGCTCGCCCTGCCCAAGCGGCCCACTGCGCTGTTCTGCGAGAACGACGAAATGGCCATCGGCGCCTTGAAGCGCATCAAGCAACAGGGCCTGCGCGTGCCCCAGGATATTTCCCTGGTGGGCTTTGATGACATCCCCTTCGCCGCCTACTGCGACCCGCCGCTGACCACCATTGCCCAGCCTGCCGAAGTCTTCGGCCGCAAGGCGGTCGAGATGCTCATCGCACTGATCGAGAAAACGCCGCTGTCGGAGCGTCAGGTTGTAGTGCCGTTCGAACTCACAGTACGCGGCAGCACGGCAGCGCCCCACACTCAATAGTGCGCCACATCCGACACCTGGGTATCCAGCACATCCCGCGCCAATGCCCAGGCCTGATCCGTGGATTCCACCACCAGCAACGGGTAGCCCCACGCCTTGCCGAACATCACGGCAAACGGCTTGAGCGCCAGGCGCTTGGCTGCGCTGGGCTCCACCTGAATCATGCCTTTGACGAAAGTACGCAGGGCCACCTTGTGCTTCTTCATCCAGATCGAGGCCTGTTTGCGCTCTTCGTGGGAGTGCTCGTGAGTGCTTTCATCCACGGCTTTCTCGTGCAGCAGGACGAAGGGTTCCTCGCGCTGCAACAAGGCCTCGAATGCGCCAAAGGTATCTTGCGGGGGGGTGTCGCTGGGGGCGTCAAACACGATTTTCACCACGGGGAATGTTGAACTGTCGAGTTGCATGGGAAGCTCCTTTAACGAGAATGTTTCTCATGATAGCCATGCCATCACTGGACGCCATTGCACAGAATGGCCAGAATGTTTCGCATTCCAGCCAAGACGCCGCGCCGCCATGTACAACCACCGCCTCGAAACCCGTGACCCGTTGCGCCCGGCCCTCGCCGATGCAATTCCCCGTGCGGTGGTTGCAGTGAGCGCTTCAAGCACCTCTGCGAGTTGGGAGCACGCACCGCACCAGCACCGCAAGGGCCAGTTGATGTACACATTGCGCGGGGTGATTCATTGCGTCATCGAAGAAGGTATCTGGATCGTGCCCCCCCAGTGCGCGTTGTGGATTCCGGGCGGCCTTTCCCATGCCGCGCGCGGGTCGGGGGCAGCGGATATCTACTGTCTGTTGGTCGACCCCGACGCCGCCGGCGCCCTGCCCCGGCAATGCTGCACCCTGGCGGTATCGCCGTTGTTACACGAATTGATCAGCAAGGCCGTCAGCTTCCCGCCGCTGTACGACACCGAGGGCGCCCAGGGCCGGTTGGTGGCCACGCTGCTGGACGAACTGGCACTGGCACCGGTGGAGGCCCTGCACCTGCCCATGCCCCGGGACACTCGGCTGCGGCGCCTGGCCGACAGTTTGCTGGCCAACCCCAGCGACAAGGCCACCCTGGGCGAATGGGCCGTACGCATCGGCATGAGCGAACGCAGCATGACGCGCTTGTTGCTGGAGGAGATCGGCCTGAGTTTCGGCCGCTGGCGCAGGCAACTGCATGTGATCCTGTCACTGCAGCGCCTGGCGAAAGGCGAAAGTGTGCAGACGGTGGCACTGGACCTCGGCTATGAAAACGCCAGCGGCTTTATCACCATGTTCCGCAAGGCCATCGGCCAACCGCCGGCGCGCTACCTGGCCGACCGCGCGAGCATCCCCCAGCACACGACGCCCGCTATCGCCTTGCTGGATTATTATAAATAGTCACGTATAAGCATTTTTAGAGCTAAGGGACTAGAAGGCTTAAATCATTCCAGCCAAAAAAAATCAACCCGCCTAAAATACTTATCGCACACTAAAAAATTTGCACTAGCATATGAGTACTCCGGTCCACAAACCCGCTCTCAACACCCGCCTGAAATCCGCCTTACCCCCCGCAAATAAAGTGCCGAATGTTAAAATTTGTCACGTTTTGGCGTATTCAATTCGATTAACATCTAAACGCCTGCAGCGATTGAATTGACGGCCTCGCATGCCGGAAAAGGGAGCAACGTGATGCATTTTTCCAACGTCCTCGCTATTGCACGGACCCCATCGAAATCCGAGGACTTCAGCGAGCTTATAGTTCGTACTGTACCGAAAAATCTAAAAGTCGATACACGCTCCTACGGCCAACTAATCGGTCCCTATGCAAGCCATGGACATTACCGTGCCATCATCATAGAGATCGACACCCCCTCTGCCAGCACCCAAACGCTGGACATCATTAAAAAAACCAGATCGGAAAATCCTGGCAGCACCATTTTCCTGGTTGTCACCTTCGCCACTACACTAAGCAAAACCAAATATTATCTCGCAGGCGCCGATTACTGCATAAAGGTCGTCGAGAGCTCGCCCGAGAAAAAACTTGCCCTGTTTGCCGCGTTCCTCAGCGAGACATACTGGCTAAGTAATACTGATTTGCTACTCGATCAGGATCGCATGTGCATCTACGGGGGTGGCAAAAAGCTCGAAGTGTCCTTTGTCGAAATGAAAGTACTGGAAGCGCTCATTCATAATCGATTGCTCAGCCATGATGAAATCGCCGTGGTAATGGGACTGAATCCCCGATTTTATGACTCAAGGGCCCTCGAAAAATCGATTAGCCGGTTACGTGGCAAAATAAAATCACATTACGGAAGCAATATAATCCAGAGCATTCGCGGTTACGGCTACAAACTAAGCAGAGGGCTGGCTTCGGTTAATCATATCCACCCCGTCAGGGAGCGGTCGAACCGTGAATAGCGGAACCTTATTACGTGAGGCGTCAGCCTGCTTCACCTTTTCGCGGCAAGCGATACTTGAACGAAGTTGCACGCTGTGGGGCAGTGAGATCCGTGTCCACGCCGAGCCTGCGCTCGACAGCCCGCGTGATGACGCCTGCCCGTTTTATTCCGAACAACTTAAAGACGCCTACAGCGAAGCCCTGCAACATGCCAGGCCGAGTTCATTTGCCCGCACAAGTAAACGTTTGCGCGCGGATAAAAGCCCGGGCCTCCACAAGTTTTTCCGAATTGAGCAATCGCTGTTGATGAATGAGGACCTGCTCAAGGAAATTATCGATACTTCACACACGCTGGAAAAAAACAGACAACAACTCATTGTCAGCGTTGAAAATACACTGGACACCCTTCCGGGCCCGCTGGAACGCCGGAGCATGATCCGTCAACTGTATAGCCTGAAAGACCAGAGCAACCTGAAGCTTGCCTATAACAATTACACATTAAATACAAAAAACACCGACCTGCTGATCGACTTGAGTCTTTATGACTATATAAAAATGCCTTTTCCAGACTCGGCCCTCAGGCTCAGTCTGAACACCCGCTCGGGCCTGTTCGACCGGCTTTACGACCAGATGCTGGGGCTGATGAGCACCACCCGGGTCTCCTTCATCGCCGACAACGTCGAGCACGCCGACAGCGCACTTCTCGCCAGACGCTTGCCTTTTGACTATTTTCAGGGCCCCTACTTCTCCCCTGCTGATAGTTTATGAACCCCCGTACTTTCCTGGAATCGGTGAATGCCATGAGTTCTCTCAAGAAACACACATTTACATCGACGTACCCGTCAATCGCACTGCACGATTTCACGCCAAATGTGGCATTTTTACATTACGACGTCGACAGCGGGCCGCTGATCGAAACCGTGGAAAAAACATCGGACGCTTCGACCAGTTCCTACGCCATTACCAAAGAGCAGAATTTCAATCTGTGGCTCAGTAACTATGTCGCCGCCAAAAGACTTTACGAAGCCAGTAATCGACTGACCCGACAACTTTACGACGCGTCAAAAAAACCTAACATTACGGCTCTAAAATCAGACGTCACACACCCGGACCTGAATAACACCACCACGGAAACAGTTAACTCATCCTCTGCATTACGCGGCCCCGATGTCTGGCTACTTACCCAGCAAGATCGTGCGCTGGTGAAAGGTGGGCTACGCATTTCCTTGACCACTATTGAGTCGGCATTGATCAAGAAAATGTTGAACCATGAAGAACGTGTGGTCAGCAAGGAAGAACTTATCCGCAACATCGGACGTGAGCCCGACCTCTATCGCGGGCTTGAAATGTGTCTTAGCCGATTGCAGGACAAGTTCAAACGCGTGAATGATGGCGAACGCCTGTTCCGCGCGGTGCGTAACCGTGGCTACTGCCTGACACAAAAAATAAAAAGCCCGCTGAGCAGTCGCGCGAACGTCACAGAACAATAATTATTTCATAAAAATTACAATTCACCCTGCCTATTAGAACACCTTTCTATCTGCCATTTTATAACAACATGACCGCGTTATAAGTCGTCAGCCATTGCTCCCTGCCATTTATTACTATCAATACGCACGCCTACGCGTGCGCCTGCCATTTGATAGTCATTAAAACCACGCCTCGCTTTAACCTGCCAGCACGTGAGTGGATACCACAGGGAGCAGAAGTATGCTTAACAACAGAAGAATGCATCGTAACCTTACACCCAAAGGCCTGACCTTTTGGGGACAGTGGGCAATTGCCCTGAGTGTGGTCGTTGTACTTTTGTTTTCACTGGTACTTTTCAAGACCGGGCAATTGGAATCCCACTACCGGATATTGGCAGCCATTACAATACTGGCCTCTATACCGGCCTACATGTTATGTGACGTCTATAGCAAAAAAGATGACTTTTTTGTTGGGCTGGGACGATTATTCACCGGCTGGTTATTGACCCTGGGCATATTGTTCGCGGTCGGCATAGCCTGTAATGCCAGTTCGCTGTTTCCCTTCGAGATCCTGCTACTGTGGGCCGCTGTCAGCTATCCAATACTAGCCCTTTGCTACATTCCCATTCACAGTCTATCCAGGTACTACCACCGGCAACTACATGAGCGCCAGAAATCGCTGATTATTGGTACGGGAAAACTTGCAACCGACTTGGCCAATACTCTCGCCAGGCAAAAACGCTCCCCTCTGGTCGGTCTCGTAGGTCCCCGCACCACCTCCCCCCAGGCCGGCACCCAGCCTCAGATCCTCGGTGACTTGCCCGATCTTCCCGCACTCATCCGCCAGCACGGTATCCGCCGCCTGTACATCACTCACTCTCTCCAGGAAGCGACCCACATCGAGGCGCTGTACCTCAACCTGCTGGAGATCAGCGTGGACGTGATCTGGGTGCCCGACCTCAACAACATGCTGCTGCTCAACCACAGCGTGGCCGAGGTGGATGGATTGCCCGCGATCTTCCTCAATGAAAGCCCGCTGACCAGCCGGCCGACCGCCGCACTGAGCAAGTCGCTGCTGGACAAGAGCCTGGCCCTGTTGGCGATCATCCTGCTCAGCCCGTTGCTGCTGCTGTTCGCCCTGCTGATCAAACTTACCTCTCCCGGCCCGGTAATTTTCAAGCAGGATCGTCACGGCTGGAACGGCGAGGTGATCAAGGTCTGGAAGTTCCGCTCGATGCGCGTGCATGACGACCACGAAGTGCGCCAGGCGAGCCGCAACGACTCACGCATTACCCCCGTAGGGCGATTTATCCGCCGCACCTCCATCGACGAGCTGCCCCAGCTGTTCAACGTGCTGCAAGGGCATATGGCACTGGTCGGCCCACGCCCGCATGCCGTCGCCCACAATGACTACTACTCGGGCAAGATTCGCGCGTACATGGCGCGGCATCGCATCAAGCCCGGCATCACCGGCCTGGCGCAGGTCAATGGCTGCCGGGGTGAAACCGAGACCCTGGAGAAGATGCAGCAACGCGTCGATATCGACCTGCGCTATATCAACAACTGGTCGCTGTGGCTGGACATCAAGATCCTGTTCAAGACGCCGTTTACCCTGCTGTCCAAAGACATCTACTGACCCCGCCCTTCCCCGTGCCGCTGCATCGGCGGCGCGGGGCACCAGGCGCGCTTTGCGCCCTCCCCGCCACCACTCCCCGCAAGGCGCAACGATAGCGCCCACAGCGACGCCCGGGCCCGGGCCATTCGCATAGTCATCAAAGAGGAAAGTCAGACAAGTGTTGCGCGCCGGCATTGCACCTGGCGCTGTAGCGTTCTGGCTTGGCGACTGCCCGGCGCATTCAACGCCGGGCAGTCGACAACCTGGTCGGCAGATGCCGCACCGTCACTCCGTGATCTTCTCGAAGTTGTTGTAGAACAACTCGCTGTCACGCCCGTCGGTCATGGTCTGCAGCGAATAGCCGCGGTTCAGGCGTGCGCCGCCGTCACGGGTCAGTGGCGCCCATACGACGTTGGCCCGACGCATCGTCGAGGTGCTCATCAATTCGTCGAAGGGGACGGAAATATAGATACCCTTGTCGAAGCTGCCTTCGCCATATTCTTCCTTCGAGGCGGTGGTCAGCGTCACCCAGCCACCAAACTTCACGCCGTTCTTGAACTGGCGCGAGATGTCGACGGTGGTGCCCCAGTCCCGCGCCAGGTAACGCCCCACACTGACGGCGGCCAGGGTGTCATAGGGCAGCTCGGTATAGCTGGTGACATGGCCGGTGATGGTCTGGTAATCCCGCAGGCCGAAGCCCTGGTTGAAATCACGCTGGCGCACGAAGTTCAGGTCTGCGCCCACTGACCAGTGCTTGCCCGCCGGCCGGAACAACACCTCGCCGCCCACCCCGGCGTACATGGACTCCAGGTAGCCGCCGTAGACCATGCCATACAGGTCGCGGTCCAGGCGCTGCGCATGGTTGACCTGGAAGTTCGGCATCGTCACATCGGACGTGGTCATGTATTGGCGCAGGTCGGTGCGTACTCGCGGCAACCCGCTGGGTGCGTCGTAGGTGAACTTGTCGTAGTTGTTCAGCAGGTTGGCGCTGAGCAAGCCGCTCCACCAGGTATTGCGGGTAAAACGGTACTCCGCGTCGGCGTCGGCAGTGAACTGATAAAGCAAGCCGTCGGGGCCACCGATGTTCTGTTTGTAACCCAGGCCAAGGCCATAGTTGAACGGCTCGGATTGTCTGCTGTAGAGCGTGGTTTCCCGATGGGCAATCGCCGGATTGACCTCGGTATTACGGTGCAGGTCCGTCAACGGTTGCTGGTTGTTCACCACGGCGCGGAAGGTGTCACGGGGCACGCTGGTTTCTTCGATGGGCATGTCATAGCGCTTGTTCACCAGGGTGAACCAGTCGATATCCTGATTGGCGCTGTTGTCGAGAATCCGGCTGGCGCGTCCCACGGCCTTGGCTGAATAGAAGTAGCGTTGCTGCTCGCCATACACCATCAATTCCGAGCCGCGCCGGGCAATGCGCTCCACCTTGTAGCCGGCATTCTGCTGCAGCCTGTCGGCGACGTTGGCCCAGTTGACCTGGTCGGCCGGGGTGGTGGGCATGCGCGCCGGCAACGGTTCGGCGGGCGGGTCATAGGTCTTGACCGGTGCCTTGCGGCTGACAAAGTTGGTGTGCAGGGTGATGCCGAACATCGCGGTATTCCCGCGTTCCCAGGCCGCACTCAGGTCGACGCTGTCAGCCAGCTTATAGACCACGCCAATGTTTACCGGCGAGTCCTGCTTGATCGGGTTGTCCAACGGCTCGTGCTTGTAGTCATTGCCCTCGTATTCGAGTTTCAGGCTCAAGGGTTCCCAGGGCGTTTGATAGGCGATCCCGCCGAACAACGAAGGGCGGCCCCTGAAATAGGCGTTGGAGTTCACATCCCCTGCCCTGGCGACGACCGCAGTGCTCTTGGGCCGGTCGTTGAATTTGCTGCCGAACACCGACAGCGGGTTGCCGAAGTCGCCTCGGTTTCCCAGGTAGCCCCAGGCGATGCCTAGGCTGAAATCCAGGTTGCCGTGGCGCTTGTTGGCGACAAAATATTCGCTGGAAAACAGCCCGGTACCGCCGATGTCCCGGGCACCGAAAGCCACCTGCGGTGCCCACCGGCTTTCCTCCCAGAGCCGCGCCTTGAAGTCGATGGCCTTGTCCTTGAAGCTCTGGCTTGCGCTCAACGCCTCGGCGCCGTACCGGCGGTTGCTGATGGCGGTATAACGAAACGAACCCTCCAGCCAATCAAACGGTTGCAGGGAAAAACTGTAGCGCGAGTAGGGATCGGTGCGGTTGGCGTTGGCGCTCAACTCTCCCGCCGGGGCCATGCGTGCGGTGGGGGTCTGTAGCAGGCCCACGCCGCCGAAATCATTTTGGGTGTAACGGGGGTCACCGTGAGCCAACCCGCAAGGCAACAGCAGTACAGCCGCAAAACGTAAATTCAAGGGTTCACCTCAGCCAACGGTTGAGTGGCGAAAAACTCGGCCAGTTGTTGGTTGAGATCAGGGGTCGGCGTCTCAAGGTCGTCGCTGCGGATCGGCACCAGGATCCTGCTGCCGGGGGCCGCCACCACGCCGTCCTCGCGATTCCACGCCGCCACGCCCACGCGCCGTACCTGGCCGTCGGGCTGGATCAGCCACAGATCATCGCGCTCGGCGTCATCGAGGACCGTGCAGTCGCCAACATAATCCCGCACCTCGCGCATGGCCCGGTACGGCACATCACAGGACTGCGCGACCGCGCCGAGCACGTGCACGGTGGACGGCCTCACGGGGTAGACCAGCCGGTCCCCGTCATCCAGCAATGCGTTGCGCGCGAACCCCGTCTCCACGGCGATCGGGTCCAGCACTTGCACCTGGCGGCCGGTGACCGGCAACTGTTCGACCTGTCGATACAAACGCGCACTCAAGTCCGCCCGGGAGCCACGGTCATCCAGCAAGGCCCCTCGTTGCAGCAGTTTCAGATCGAACAAAACCCCTGCCTTCAAGCGTTCCTGCGTGCTCACCAACGACTGGTGCAGCCATGCGGCGCCCAACCAGTAGCTTTCTGCATTGGGTTGGGCCACACGAATAACGTCCAGCAAACGCGCCCCCGGCTTGACCTCGAAGGCGCCAGGGCTGCGCACATCGCCACTGACTGTAACGGCCGCCTGGCCAGTGCCGGGGCCGATCAGCAACAGGCCCAGCCATAAAAGCTTCGAACACTTCATCGGGCTGCCTCCCGGTCGGGACGCAACTGCACGATTTTCAGGGCCAACCGGGGCGTCAAATGCTGCTCGCTGCGCCAGATGAAACCATCCTGCGGGTCGACCCAATAATGGTTGGTGGCGCGGAAATTCAAGGTGGGAACGTCCACCTGCTCGTCGATGCGCAGCAAGGCGTAATCCTTGTCCAGAATGCGGAGGGTCTCGATACCGTGGCTGCTGAAACGGCTGTTGACCGCGATACCGATTCGGTTGCCGTCGTAGAGGTCGATCCAGCGTGTGCCGGTGTAGCCGTCGGGCAGATGCTGGAGCCCGCGCTTGAACGGCGATTCGCCACTGAAACGCGTGCCATCCAGGGAAACACCCAGCCCGACAGCGCGTACCACCAGGCCGTCACGCATCATCACCACTTGCTTGCCGGAAGCGACCCAGAACTGCAGGTCGCCCCGGCGCCGGGCCATGGCCATCACGCCCTCGCTGACGGCGGTGGTCACCAGGATCTGCGGGTATGGCACCGCGTCGACCTGGGCGCGGGTCACGTTGATCGGGGCCGGGCCCGTCACAGAGGTTTCGAGGGTGTACCACGACGCCCTCATCAACGGGTTACACCCGCACAACAAGAGCGCCATCGACAGGCAGGCGCTGGTAGGCAACATTTTCACCACGGGATAACGCCTTATCTGCTGTTGACTTCACTGAGGTCATTGGCCGATCGGGCACCAATCCCAATGGCACTGGCGGTCGGCAGCAACTGGCTGATCAGGCGGTTCCAGCGCGTCACGCCGGCCGGCCCGACGTACACGATGTCCTGGGGTTGCAAGTCGAACCGGGTGGCCAGCACCAGCGCGGAAGGTGATTGGGCATCGAGCTGGAACACCTTGGCCGGTTCGGCTTCGAGGTTGTCCACGCCGCGAATCACATAGACCGCATTGCCATTGGAAGTGGTCTGGTTCAAGCCGCCTACGGTACCCAGGGCATCGGTCAGGTTGATCGACTTGCCCTTGAAGCTCAGGGCCCGGGGCTGATTGACTTCGCCCATCAGGTAGACACGTTTCTGGTCGTTATAGGGCAGGTACAACCGGTCGCCGCCCTTGAGGTAGATGCCCTGCAGTTGCGAGCCCTGGCGATTGAGGCTGTCCAGGTCAAGCGTGTACTCACGGCCGTCGCGCGTCAGGGTCAGGCTCGAGAGGTCGGCATTCGTGGGGTCGACACCGGCAGCGCCAATGGCCTCGACGGCGCTCAATGGCGTGGTGGTGATCGGCTGTTGCCCGGCCTTGATCACCGCCCCGGTCACCACCACTGTCTGGCTGGCAAACCGCA
This sequence comes from Pseudomonas sp. F9001, assembly GCF_013385435.1. Taxonomy (NCBI): domain Bacteria; kingdom Pseudomonadati; phylum Pseudomonadota; class Gammaproteobacteria; order Pseudomonadales; family Pseudomonadaceae; genus Pseudomonas; species Pseudomonas sp. F9001. Next base: position 179,468 of record NZ_JACAPX010000011.1, on the reverse strand, counting down.
GGACGCTGACGTCGACCTGTGGGCTTTCAATAAATTGCGACAAGCGCCCGGCGATAAAGGCCCGCAGATCTTCGATGGTCTTGCCGGCCACCGGGATGTTGCCGATATACGGATAAAACAACGTGCCATCGGGGCGAACCAGGCGCCCGTTGGCGTCGATCTGCTGTTGCGGCCCGGACGGTGCCGTCAACTCGGGATGGTCCCAAACCGTGATAAACAACAGGTCATTGGCACCGACGCGATAGCCACCGGGCACATAAGACAACAGTTCTGCCGGCACCGATTCACGAACATGCGTGGCGGCATCCATGGCAATCAATTTGGGGGTGATGGGAATCAACTCTACCCGAGTACTTTCGGAAGAACCCTCACTGGACATTTGACTGGTGTCCATATGTTGACCAGGCGAAAACATGCAGCCGTGCAAGCTGAAACTTGCCAGCAAAAGAACAGGTAACCTACGAATCATAATGGCACTACGCTAGTCGAGGGCGAGTCTAAAAAAGATCACCCAGAAGTTCCGGGTGATCTTGAACAACACACATGCGGGTTATTAGTTGGTACCGGTGGTACCGCCTGTACCGGTGGTGCCGCCGGTGCCGGAAGTACCGCCATTGGAACTGCCGCCCGAGTTGGAAGCCGCCGCCGCAGCGCCGACTACCGCGGTACCGACCCCGACGGTTTCACCGAGCGTCACGCCGCCCACGAGCGGGGTGCTCAACGACAGGGGCTCGCTCGCGCCGGCCGCATCGCTCAAGGCCTCGCTCGCGACTTCACCTGCCGCCAATGCCGCAGTACTGCTAAAGGCCAGCACGCCGGCCAACAGTATTTTCCTCATATCAGACTCCTTCTCGATATTTACCCCTTATCAAATAATGCAATAAGGGCGTAGTGATGGAACGGAGATAAACAGGCTATGCAAACTGCGCAAAGATCCTGTTGGATCACGCACTTAACCTCCTCGAAATCATCTCACTTGTGGATAGCTCAAACCACCAATGTTAATAATCGTCAGGATTAAACAACGGGGCGTACCGATAACCCGCGACCAATACCGTAATACTCGAAACCATTGGCTTTCATACGCTGCGGATCAAATATATTGCGGCCGTCAAAGATCACCGGCGTGCTCAGTTTTTCTTTTATCAAGTCCAGGTCCGGGGCCTTGAACTCCCGCCATTCGGTCACGATCACCAGCGCATCGGCACCTTGCAACGCCGCTTCCTTGGTGCCCATCAGCAACAGGTCTTCGTTCATCCCGTAAATGCGCTGGGTCTCGGCCATCGCTTCGGGGTCGAATGCCTGGACCCGGGCACCCACGCTGCGCAGTTGTTCGATCAACACGCGGCTCGAGGCTTCGCGCATGTCATCCGTATTGGGCTTGAAGGCCAGGCCCCAGATGGCGAAGGTCTTGCCCTCCAGCTGGCCGCCGAAGTGGTGGTGAATGTGCCCGAACAGGTGCTGCTTCTGGCGCTTGTTGACTTCCTCGACGGCAGACAACAGCGTTGCCTGATAGCCGATCGACGACGCGGTGCGCTCCAGCGCCTGCACATCTTTCGGGAAGCACGAGCCGCCATAACCGCAGCCTGGGTAGATAAAGTCGTAGCCGATCCGTGGATCGGAGCCAATGCCTTTACGAACCGCCTCAATGTCGGCGCCCAAGCGTTCGGCGAAATTGGCCATTTCATTCATGAAGGAAATCTTGGTGGCCAGCAGGCAGTTGGCCGCGTACTTGGTCAGCTCGGCACTCCTGATGTCCATCGTGATGATCTTTTCGTGGTTGCGGTTGAAGGGTTCATACAGCTCCCGCATGCGGTCCACGGCGTAACTGCTGTCGCTGCCGATGATGATCCGGTCGGGCCGGGTGCAGTCGGCGACCGCCGAACCTTCCTTGAGGAACTCGGGGTTCGAGATCACGTGGAACTCCACCTCGAGCCCCCGCGACGTCAACACCTCGGACACCTTCGCCCGGACCTTGTCCGCCGTCCCCACCGGCACCGTGGACTTGTTAACGATAATCTTCGGCTCGGTCATGTTGAGCGCAATAGTCGCGGCAACGGAGAGCACGTACTTGATGTCGGCGCTGCCATCGTCATCAGGCGGGGTGCCCACGGCGATGAACTGCACCTCTCCATGCCGCACGCCTTGCGCGGCGTCGGTGGTGAAGTGCAAGCGTCCGGCATCATGGTTCTTCTGGACGAGCGCACTCAGCCCGGGCTCAAAGATCGGAATAATGCCGGCCTTGAGGTTCTCGACTTTAGTCGCGTCCACGTCGACACAACACACCTCATGCCCCGCGTCGGCCAGCACCGCTGCCTGCACAAGACCCACATAGCCGATTCCAAATACAGTTACATTCATTTCAATCTTCCTTTAAACAAGCTCGAGGCGGCCATAGCGGTCTTCAAAGCGGATGATGTCGTCCTCGCCCAGGTACGAGCCCGATTGGACTTCAATCAGCTCCAGCGGGATTCGCCCCGGGTTTTCGAGGGAGTGCACAACGCCAATGGGGATGTAGGTGGACTGGTTCTCGGTCAGCAGCACTTGCTTGTCGGCGATTTGCACATTCGCGGTGCCGGACACCACGATCCAGTGCTCGGCCCGGTGGTGGTGCAGTTGCACCGACAGCTTGTGCCCCGGCTTCACCGTGATCCGCTTCACCTGGTACCGATAGCCCTGGTCCACCGAGTCATATTTGCCCCACGGCCGATAGACTTCGCGGTGGCTGGTGCTCTCGATCCGGTGCTTTTCAGTCAGCTGCGCGACTATTTTCTTGACGTCTTGCGCGTGGTCCTTGGTGGTCACCAGAATCGCGTCGGCGGTCTCGACGACCACCACATCATTGATCCCTGCAACCGTGACCAGGCGGTGGCTGGCATGCACATAGCTGTTGGTGACGTCCTGCAGCAGCACGTCGCCCTGGGTGCAGTTCTGGTTCTGATCCTTGAGGCCCGCTTCCCACACTGAGTCCCAGGCACCCAGGTCGCTCCACGGCGAATCGAGGATGACCACCGACGCGATGTCGGTCTTTTCCATCACCGCGTAATCGATCGACACGTTGGGTGCGTTCACAAAATCCACCTGGCTGAGCCGGGTGAAATCCTGGTCATGGGCCGCGTTGGAGAGGGACAGTTCCGCGGCCACCATGATCTCCGGGCTCAGGCGCTCCAGCTCGGTCTTCATCACCGAGGCGCGGAACATGAACATGCCGCTGTTCCAGAAGTAGTTGCCTTGTTCCAGGTAGCCTTGCGCGGTCGCCAGGTCGGGCTTTTCCACGAAGGCATCGACATGCGCGGCGCCGTCCACCGCAGCCTCTTGAGTACGGATATAGCCGTAGCCGGTCTCCGGCTTGGTGGGCACAACCCCGAAGGTGACGATCTTGCCTTTGTTGACTTCCACCTTGGCCAGCGTCAAGGCCGCATTAAAGGCTTGGGTATCGCCGATCACATGGTCCGCCGCCAGCACCAGCAGGATCGGATCGTCCCCATCCGCCAGCGCCGACAGGGTTGCCGCCGCAATCGCCGGGGCGGTGTTGCGGGCGGTCGGCTCAAGGAGGATTTTCTGCGGGATCACGTCCAGTGATCGACTTTGCTCGGCCACGATGAAACGGTGTTCTTCGTTGCACACAATGATCGGCGGGCTGACGGTCTCGCCCTCTATCGACAGGTTCTTGATGCGATCCAAGGTGGCTTGAAACAAACTCAAGTCACCGTGCAGCGCAATAAACTGCTTTGGTTTAAGCGCTCTTGAAAGCGGCCACAGGCGCGTGCCTGAACCGCCAGACAATATAACTGGGATCATAACGATTACTCGATGATTAAAGGCAATAAGAGCGGATTGACAAACAGCCGAAACTTAAGAAGTGAATGACTTCACATAACTGATCAAGCGGTCCCTTTCGGTAAAGTCCAGTGAACTTTCGGCACTGCTGTAGTTAAGCGCCGAATCAATCGCCGAAAAGAACGCATCTTTATCATGGGCGATAAACACAGAGGGAAGGTCTGAAAAGTTTTCGGCGGTGTCGTACTGGTGATTATTGATGTGTTCACCGCGCCGACTGTCGCGCGGGACAATAACAATCGGTTTGCCCAGTTCAAGGGAGCGAATGATATTGCCCATGCCCGCATGGGAAACAATCACCTTTGACGCATTGAAGTTCTTGGAAAACAGCGGCTCGGCGATGGTCTTGTAAGCCGTAATGCGCCCCAGGTCATTTTCGTTATTGCCTACCTGGGCAACAATCGGGACCTGCGGGTTTGCATGACTCCACTCATGCAAGTAGCCGAGCATTCTTTCAAAGGGTGCTTGAGTGCCAACGCTGCAAAATATCATTTATACAATCCTCCCTTTATATTGGGCGCGGCTGTTTTGCGACAGCGTGGGCCACTGGGTCAGCAACTCATCGACAAAATACACAGCGATCCTGCCGGACAACGAGAGCTTCTTGGGATTGGCAATGCTGTCGATCCACAGGGTCTTTTTGCCCATGAGTTTTCCCGCGACCAGCCCCAGCAACCCCGGTGCCGCCCCGGTGGAGATCACGTACCTGGCCTTGCTGCGGTAAACGATCGCAAAGATCTGGCAAAAGCCCTTGATGATCTTCAACGGTTCACTGCGATTAAAGTCCGGGACTTGCGCGAAGGCATGGGTTGGATACTGCGAGCCAATGCTGATATCCACGGTGGCGATGGTAACTTTTTGACCGTCGAAGGCAGGCAGCAACTTGCTCATTTGTACCCAGTGCCCACCTCCAGAACAAATCAATAAAACATCACTTGATTGACTCATGACGGTTCCCTTCCTGTCAGGTGTAATAGACATCATTAAATAGTGGCGGCAGTTCTTAACAGTTGGGCCTGGCCTTTCCAGCGGGTTATTCGTTTGGCTTTGAGCAAGGCCGATTTCTCTTTATAGGTTTCTTGATTGGCGATGAGCTGCGCGACGCCGGCCTTGATGGACAGCGGGTCCAGGGTGTCGACAAACACCGCCGCCTCGGAAAACAACGAGCGCAGTACCGTGGTATTCGAAAGCGCCATCGGCCTGCCGGCGCTGACCGCTTCGTTGGCCACGCTCAGCTGAACGTCGTCGCGGGTGGTCAGGCCGAGCACCACATTCGCGTGGCACAGCAGCTGTTCAAAGGTCGCCTTGCTGAGGAAGCCGGTCAGCTTGATGTTCTCGGGGAGTGACGCCACGAGCTCCTCGGAGAGCTTGCCCTGATGCTTGCCGGTGATCAGGAAGTCGACACCGGGCATTTCCCGGGCGGCGTTGATCACGATCTCGATCGGTTCATCGATATCAAACGAGCACGGAAACAGTACATAGGGTGTCTCGCGCTCACTGGCGGGCGCCGCGTGAAAGTCACACGGCAAGTCTTCCAGGATAAAGATATTGGTGTCCTTGACGCCCAGGCCGGCCAACTCTTCTTTGACTTTAAAATTATGAACGACGACGGCATCGATTCTATTCAACAGCGCTACCGTGCCCGGAAAGCCTATCCATTGTTTGCGCAACAGGCTGTTGTGGGCATCGGCGATAATCTTCAGCCGCCGGTTGAATATAAACTTGTAGGCCAGTGCTATATGCAATACCGGGCTCGGCGGCAACTGCACCCACAGCACATCAGGCGAACCGGCCAACAGGGTCTTCAGGGTTTTAAACGACTTGATCAAGTAATCCAGCGGCCGCGCGGATTTCTTCTTGAACTGGTTGGGCAGATGCAGAATGTCATACGCCCAGTATTGCTTCATGGTATCGGCGCGTCGTTGATAGCCAATCCATGCAATCATTAATGATTTCACGTCAGAGTCCTGCATAAATAAAGGTGGGGCCAGTGAGATTGCTTACACTGCAAACCAGATCGGAAAGTCGGCGTTGTATCGAATGGTGTTGTTTCTGAAGCGGATATGTTTGGCCGGATTGCCTCCCACGATCGAATACGCTGCAACGTTGCGCGTGACCACACTGCCCGGATAAACAACCGCGCCTGTTCCGATGGTGACGCCTGGCATCACCATCACATTGGGAAAGATCCAGGCATTGTCTTCAATCAACACCGGCTTCCCCACCAGGCAACTCATGGGGTCATCAATATCGTGGCCCAGCGTATAAATCCGGGTGTTATGGGAAATATTGACGTTGTCGCCGATGCGGATGCCCGCCCGGTTATCCAGGTAGCAGTCGTAATTGACCGTGCAGTTTTTCCCGACCGAGAAGTTGCCGAAGGAGAAAAACACCACGTTGCGGTGGATCGTAGTCCGGGCGCCCACCCGGCATCCGGTTGCCCGGAGCAATGCGCGTCGCAGATTGAAAAACAACGCCAGGCTGAGCAGCGTATTGAACAGCGCAACAGCGGCCTTCTTGATGTTCAGTTTCAGGTTCTTCATCTACTCGCCCTGCCCTGAAGTATCCGTTACGCGCTGTGAACTCATCACAAAATTCCTGAAGCGGATATTGGTACTCACCGGCGTGGCGAAAGACGGGTTATTGCCACCGAAGAACGTCGAAAACAGCAAGCCGTCGATGGTAATCTCCGGCGTGTCTCTAAACGTCAGCCCGGTTTCCGAGTGCACCAGCTGGTTGTCGTACCAAATGGAAATCACACCGTCGGCCTGCCCCGGCGTATTCAACTTCACCAGTTGCTCCAACCTGTGCCATTGCCCCACCGTAAAGATCCAGGAACCCAACCCGACTGCCGTGCCCCAGGTTTTACTGGTGGGCAAATACGCGTAAATGGCGCCGGCGCCCTTTTCTTTCCAGATGTAGCGCGTGGAAAAGCCGTCATGGCCGTTCGGTATCTTGCCGCCCGTATTGCCGGTGCCACCGTAGAGGCCCGGGAGCTTGCCGCCTTTTACAAAGTCGAAATTCCTGTCGAACTTCAACTCATAGGTCAGTACCAGGCATTCCCTGCCCGGTTGCGGCAGTGGGGATTTGAATTCAATGCCGCCGTAGGGCAACCCGAGGCGCACCATCGAACCCGGGTCGTAGGAGCCGGCCGGAAAATGCACGGCAATGTCCTTGATCTTTTGGCTGTAGGCCTTGTTCGTCAGATTGGCCCTGCCCTTTATGCTGCTTTGCGCCTGGGGCCCGTCGGCCATCTGCGAAACGTCCGGCAGTGACGGGTAGATGTTCTTGATGCCTGGCTCGCAACGGTCGTTCAACTCAGATGCGCCGCTGGCAGCCACCTGCAGGGCGAACGCCACAATGAGTAGCGTCGAGGCTGTCTTTTTCACGTCGGTTGCCCCTCCACTTTATTTTTCATCGACCCATTTCAAAAAGTCGTCGACCGCTTTTTGCGCAAGGGAAGAACGCTGGGCGATCTCCTGCTTGAGGTGCTCGGCCATTTGCGCCTTGGATTGCCGAAATTCGCTGATGGTGGCCTTGATCACCTCAGGGTCTGGGGTGCTGACCAGCCGGGTGCCCTGCGGCAGCATTTCATGGACTTTTTTCAGCTTGTTTTCGATTTCAACCGCGATGGTGGGAAAGCCCAGGGAAGCCGGCAGCAGTACACCGTGTGCACGGGCGCTGATGATCACGTCGGACTCGACGATCAGTTTCGCCATGAAGGTTTCGGGCGTATCGCCCGCCGCGTCCCAGCACAACCATTCGAACGTGTGGTACTTGTCGATCAGGTGCTGGTCACGTTCCTTGTACAGCGAGACCAGGCGTACCTGCTCGCCACGCTTGGCGAGCTCATCCGCGGCCTGGACCATCGCCTTGATGAACTGTTGCCCGTTCGCGTCATGGGGCCAGTCGCGCAGGATGAAGGACAGGTACTTGCCCTTCTTGAGGCTGCCGACCTCCAGGTCTTTGCTGGAGATCCACAGGTCGGAAAGCAGGCTGGGGTCGGTGTACACCTCGACGTCGGACTTTCCGAAGGCCTTGCAATGCTGCTGGCTGGTACCGTCCCGCACGGAAATGTAGTCACAGCGATTGATCACGCTGACGGCGCGGGTCAGCAGCTTGCCGCCGCCATCGAAGGGGCCCAGGCCAATGCAGAACGCTGCCAGGCGCCGGTGGAAATAGATCCTGTCGACACCACCGCGCAACCCGACATACAAACGCAGAAGCGTGGACTTCAGGTCGGTCTGCGCCTTGATGCTCTTGCACAGCTTCGCCACGATGCCTTTGTTGGCAGCCGCCTCTTTGGCCGGTGGGATGAACGAGAAGAACTGGCCCCCACCGCCCAACACCACCAGGTCAGCCTTGACCGGCTCCTTGATGTGCAGCCACTTGATACGCGGGTTGAAGTTCCTGGCGATCTGCGGATGATCGACACCCACCGCTATATCCGATTCCTTAAAGCGTTTTTTCAGAATATTGATCACGCATAGCATTAATACGTCATCACCCAAATTACCAGGACCGTATGCCCCCCGGATATATACTTTGCTGACATTCATGCTGGGCTTCCATTTTCCACGGGGTCATTAAACACGGCATTCAAGGCAAACGTTGTTGCGAGAATGTAGATAAATATCAGCGCCATGATCATCAATCGATACAGCACACTTTCGACATAGGCGCTTGATATGAAACTGATGAAAGGCAATGCCCACAAGATCAGGATCCTGGGAGATACGAGCAACTCCAGAGGTAATATCTTCTTGTAGACGAAATACGGCAGTCCCAGCAGGAAGTGAATAAACTGCGAGCCGATAAATGCCTTGGCAATCCCGATTGCACCTTCTTCCCGAAGCCACAGTGCTCCGGCAATGAATAACACTCCCCATAGAATGTTACTCATCACACTGAACCAGGCCAGGTTCATCACGATCATCTTTCTTGAAATACCGGACTTGAATGCACTGAGCAGCGAACCCAGGATTACCAGGACTAATGTCACTTCAAAATCCCGCCCCAGGAAACTGCTGCCATACAGTTTGGCCAGCAACTCGGGGAACATGATCACCGGCTGTATGATCACCAACACCACCAGCCAGCCCGACAGAAAGTTCAAGGCGTCCAACTTGCGGCTTTTACCGCCCAGCGCGGCGGCCAGCATCGGCACCAGCACAGAGCCCAACACCACGGAAACATGGGAAAAGATCGCGTTCCATTGCATCGCGGCGGCGTACATGCCCAATGCGGCAAGGCCGTTAGTTGTTTCCGCCAGCAACTTGTTGGCGAACCAGTTCATCGGGGCGACCATCAACCCCGTCAGCAATACCGGCAGGCCAACCGACAGCACTGCGTGCTTTTCAGTCATTGCACCTTTGAAACTCAGCGTGGTATTTCGGGCCTTCAAAGTCTTCCAGCAGGCCAGTGCGCTGAAGAACACGATCAGCAATTGAGAACCGGCCAAGCCCAGCAGCGCACCATTGAGTCGGAACTGCAGGGTCAGGAAGTACGTCGCCGGGATCGCGACAATCGCAATGATGCCGTTGATGGTCGCGATTGTCCGGTATTGGCCCCAACCGGTCAGGCAGCCCTGGGTCCATCCCGACAGGATAATCAACGTGATGGTGCTCAATACGATCAGCGATGCAGCGCTGAGGCTGTCTGCCCCCAGGATAACGCTGGAGAAAAAGTGCGGGAAAAACAGCGCTGTCCCGATGATCATCCCGCTGAACACAACCGAGAACAGCAGCGTCAGCGCGATGCCCCTGCCGGTCTTCTCGGGACAGGTCTCCTTGAACTGCCCGATATGCTTGGCCGTTGCCGTGGTGGTGGCTTGGGCGGCGACGTTGGCAAGCATCACAATCGCGCTCTGGATCAAGCCATACTCGCCAAACGATTGCGCACCCAATACCCGGGCAACCAGGATGCCGGTGATGACCACCGACACTTTGGTGGCCACGGCAGAAACGAAACTCCATGCCGTACTGGACACGAACTTTTTCAACAGTGTGCTGTTCATCCGGCATTCACCTGCAAGGGTGTGGTTATCAGCGGCTGGCCAGGCTTGAGGATCTTTTTGCGTTGCCTGGCGGTGTGTTCGGAACAGACCCGCAGCACAATCGCGCCATACGCGATACCGATGGCGTACGGCTGATAAGGCGTGGCCGAGACAACGAACATCACCCCCAGAAAGATGGCGATCGAAACCGCCACCCGGCTGTTCATGTGCTGGGTAATCGAGGTAATGAACACGTACAGCAAGTACACGCCGATCAGCCCGTACTTAACGAAGTAGGTTAAGTAGGCACTGTCGATATTCGAGTTCTTGTCATCGAGGCCACGGTACTCGAACCAGGGAATCTCGAACGGCGTGCCCGCGCCCAGTCCCACAAAGTAATGCAGCGGGTTCATGCCGCGGATCAACTCCAGCGCCGGGCTGAAGCGCGTGGCCAATTGGGCGGCCATGCCTTCGGACGACAAACCATCATTGATTCGATCAGCCCCGATCATATTGCTGATGCCAATGAACGCCATCAGCACCACCGCCCCGGCCAGGGCAACGCCTATCATGCGGGCCGGCCGGGTGTATTGGTGGATGATGATCGCCGCAAACACCGAGACAAAGATGAAGCGAGAGTTGGCAATGAACAAACAGATGAATGAAGTGGCCAGGCAAATGCTTGCGAGCTTTTTCCTGTGTTCGAACAGCCGTGGGTCTATGAAGTAATAAATCAGGTAGGCCACGGCGGCGTACGTACCGCCGTCCAGGTAGCGGTAGGCGTTTTCTTCGTAGTAGACGTCTTGAAACTTGTACAAGCCCAAGCGTAACCAGGCAATGTCCAGCACATTGAAGGCGGTCATCGCGATCAATAGCAGGAGCACTGTCTGCAACTTCAGCGTTTTTGCGGCAAGGGTCGCGATGTTCGAGAGCACGATAAATGACAGGATCATTATAAAAGGCCGAACATCCTTCAACAGGTACTTGTTCGAGGACTCCAGCAGGCCGCAGGCGAGTAACACCACATACAGCCCGCAACCAAAAAGCAGGCCGCCCGGTACCGTCAATTGTTTCTTCTGTGTAGCCACCTGCCGGATCAGCAGTGCGCCCAGCCCGCCCACGATATAAAAGTCAAAGAAGTAGATACCCTTGAGCGAGATTATTTCGCTGTAGGAGTTACCCGTGGGAATAACAGCCAGCATTATCCCGAACACTACGATTGAGTATTTTGGATTTTTCGCCGCGAGCAAACCCGCTGACAGCGCGATAAGGGATAACAGGTAAAACATGGCTGGGTATTCTTTATGCTGATTTGAATTTGGCACGCTACCGCCCCAGGATTTTTCGTTCATTTCCTGAAAACGTGACCTCTATCCTGCAATTACAGTGGTGAATCAGCTCCGATCAGCCTGGTACTCGTACTGGTAATACCCGTAGTTGCCGTAGCCATATTTGGCCGACGCTTTCTTTTCAACGCCGTTGAAGATCGCGCCCCTGAGCACGATGCCGTTCTGGGCAAATCGGCGCATGGTGTGCTCGATCTCTTTTGCCGGGTTCAAGCCATAGCGGGTGACGATCAGGTTGGTCCCCGATTGCCGTCCCACGATGGCTGCGTCGGTCACGGCCAAGAGCGGTGGCGTATCCAGAATCACCAGGTCATACCGTTCGCTGACCTGCGCCAACAGCTCGGTCAGGTTGCGGTGCATCAGCAGCTCGGAAGGATTCGGCGGTATTTGCCCGCGGCTGATGATGTCGAGGTTTTCAACGCCGGTTTTGTGGATGGCGGATTCAAGGGTGCATTGATTGGAGAGGATGTCGGAAAGCCCATCCTTGGCCGGCACGCCCAGCACTTTGTGCAGGTAGCCCCGTCGCATATCCACGTCAATCAACAACACGCGCTGCCCGGTTTGCGCGATGACAGCCGCCAGGTTCACCGAGACAAAGGTTTTGCCCACCTCGGGGCTGGGGCCGGAAATCATGATCCGGTTATTCGGCGCCTCGAGCATCGCGAAGTGCAAACTGGTGCGCAAGCTGCGCAAGGCCTCCACTGCCAGGTCCGTGGGGTGACTGATGGCCAGCAATGAAGAGCCGGCATCGGCACGCCCACGCCCGCGGCTGATTTTGTCTTCTTCGACCTTTTGCAGCGTGCTGTACGGAATCGACGCGTACACCGGCAAGCCCAGTTGCTCGATGGCCTCGGGGCTTTCCAGGCCACGGTTCAGCGCCTTGCGCAGCAGCACCAGCGTCACCGCCAGGAAGCCGCCCAGCAGCGTCGCGATCAGCACGATGAGGATCTTTTTCGGCTTGATCGGCTTGAAGAAATTGACGTCTGCGGTGTCGATCAGGCGCACGTTGCCCACGGTGCCCGCGCGCATCACATCGAGTTCCTGGGACTTGTTGAGCAACTGGGTGTAAATGGCCGTGCCGACCTCGACATCCCGGGTGAGGCTCAGCAGTTCCTGCTGGGTGGAAGGCAGGCTCTCGACCCGGCTCGCCAGGCTCTGCTGCTTGCTGGTCAGCTCGCCGATCTGAGTCAGCAATGCGCGATACGCGGGATGCTGGCGGGTGAACTTGCGGTCCATCTCGGCCTGTTGCAGCTTCAGCTCGGAGATGCTGGTATCGAGGCCCACGATCTGGTCGAGAATCGCCTTGGTTTCCAGGGTGATGTCCACCGACTTGCTGCGGGTCTGGTATTCATTCAAGGCCTTCCCGGCTTTTTCCAGGTCCTTCTTGACCTCCGGCAGTTGCTCCTTGAGAAACGCCAGGCTTTGCGCCGCCTCAGCCGAGGTGCGCTCCACGTTCTGCCGCACGTAGATCGCCGCGATCTGATTGAGGATTTTGATCGCCTGGTCCGGCTCGGTGCTTTCCAGCGCCAGGCCGATCATGCCCGACTCCTTCCCTCGCTCGACCACATCCAGGTTTTCCTGATAGTCGAGGATGCTGGTCAGTCGCGCATTGCGGATCACCCGGAAACGCGTGCCGGGCTTGGCGCGCAGTTCTTCAATCTGGAATGCCACGCCATTTTGCTCGAACGGCTGCCCGACCTCGCCGGCCGCCAGCACCTGGTCATCTTCATCCACCAGGGTGTAGTGCGCGTTTTCACCCACGGTCAGGGTCAGCTTCTTGCCCAATTGCCCGTCGGGCAGGTCCAGCTTGAAGATCTTCAGCGACTCGCCGCCCCAGGCGAAGCCGTCCAGGCCCAGCAGCGGCTCGGCGATTGCACCGGGGTTGGCTTTCTGGAAGCGGCGCGCCAGGAACTCACCCACCACCGGGAAGTACATCGGCTGTACGACGATATCGAGTTTCAGGTTGTCGACGGTTTTGCCAATCACGTAGCGGGACTGGATCAGCTCGATCTCGGTGGCCGACGGCGACTCCTTGCCCAGCATCCCGCCGATGTCCGAGAAGCCCAGCAAGTCGTTCTTTTTCGCTTCGACCTGCAGCAGGGCATTCGCCTGGTAGACCGGGGTTGCCAGCACCGCATAGGCGGCGCCAGTGACCATAAAGGCACCGGTCACCGCAGCGATCAGCCATTTATGGTCGATCAGTGTTCCAAACAGACCGAGGAGATCAATCTCCCCGTTATCGTCTTCCTGTACGGTGACTGCTGGCGTTTGCTGCATAAGTCGGATTCTTAGCCTTTATTTCGATTCAAAAAGTAGTGGCGATCAGCGTGCAAGACGCTGCGCCCATGCGTTTACAGCTTCTTCGATCAACGCATAAGCGTGCACAAACGCGGCCTTGCCTTGACGGTACGGGTCGCTGATCTCTCGCTCGTTTTGCCATTTGCCCAGCAGCAAGACCTTGCCTCGTGCCTCGGGCGCCATGCTGAGCACGGCATTGATGTGCTGTCGTTCCATGACCAGGATCAGGTCGGCTTCACTGATCGCCTGTGGCGCCAACTGGGTGGCCTGGTGCTTGTCGGCCGGATGACCGTGGGCTTCGAGTACCGCACGGGCGGTGGTTTCAATCGGCTTGCCGACCAACGCGGCAATACCTGCAGAACTGATCTTGATATCGGAGCACGGGAGTGCGCCACGCAAAAGACTTTCCGCGGTGGGACTACGGCAAATATTGCCAATACAGACAATCAACACTCTTTTAAACAAGGCACTATCCCCGGGCCATCCATTACCCCATGAAGCAACCTCTTCAACTTCATTACTTCACGGCAGTATTTATTAACACGTAACCCTTACTTCCCCCAAAATTATCTCCGGACGAAAAATAACAACCACCGCCTTCAAACCGACAATTTATAACATTCATTACTTCGTCACTCCCATCGGTTTTAAATTACAGCCTTGTCACGTATCGCCCTATATAGGAAGAGGAACGCCCATGAGCGCAAATGCCAACAAAGCCTGGTACCTGGTCCAGTGCAAATCCCGGCAGGACGAGCGCGCCGAGGAGCACCTCCAGCGCCAGGGCTATACCTGCTTCCGGTCTACCTATAAACGCGAACGGCTGTTGAAGGGCCAGCGCAGGACCACCCGTGAATCGTTGTTTCCCGGTTATCTGTTTATTCAAATGAGCCAGCAGGACAGCTGGAGCTCACTGCGCTCGACCCGCGGTGTGTCGCGGGTGGTGGCATTCGGCGCGCACCCGTTGCCCATCAGCGACACGCTGGTGGACGAACTCCAGGAGCGCGACCACCAGGCCGTGGTGAGCGCCCTGTTGCAGCCCGGCGAAAGCGTGCGCATCAATGAAGGGCCGTTTGCCGAACTTGAAGCGGTCTTCCTGGCCATGGACGGTGAGGAACGTGTGGTGTTGCTGATGAACTTCCTGCAACGGGAACAACGCATCAACTTGCCATTGGCAGAAATCAGCCGAGTGCAAAGAAGTGACTGATAGCGGCGCTGAACAGACAAGAAATAACATTCAACTTAATAACAGACTAAAAATAACATCCGCTTACTTTTTCACCTCTTGAGAATAAAGTAATACGTGAATTAACAGCGAGGGACGGCCATGAAAAGTTCAAAGCTATTGGTAGAGCGTATCGGCCTGTTTCCTTCTTCGGGAAACATTCACGTCAAGGTTAATAGTTCAACCACCGTTGTAGAACGCATGCAGGTGTTATACGCCGGCCATTCCCTGGACAGTGACGAATCCTGTACCGGGCTTTCAATGGTGTTTGCCGACTGGCGCTTCAAGTTGCAGGTGAGCAATCCCCTGTCCATCTGCCTGTGCGTGGAGAGCCGCGGCGACAACCACCTGATGCAAATGAAGACGGCCGAACTATTGGCGAATATTTCCTGCACCGAGGAGCGGCCATGAGCATTTATGAGGATCTGAAACGGGCCTACGCCTTGAAAAGGCTGACGAACACGTTTGAAGGTTTCGTGGGCCTGGCACCGCACGAACAACTGCCGGCGGAGCAATATGCGCGCAACACCCGGATCATGTCCCACTGGCTGGATCAGTTGCGCGGCAACTCACCGCAGGACATAACCGACACGCTGTTCAAGCAGATGAAGCGTTCGCAGCGCCGTGGCGATGCCCGACGCTTCAATTGCCAGACGGTCCTGCTGGAGCTGCTGGTGGAAAGTAACCTGGCCCTGGACCTGGCCACTTACTCGGCGTTCAACTGCATGGAAGAGGCCCGCCAGGAAGGCTCCTGATGGGCCTGGTCGGCACCTGATACGGCCACTGCCACATGGTTGAGCAGCTTCTCGGCGTTGTACTTGGGTGCCATCGCACTTAACAACAGGATCACCATTCCCCCTCCGATTAACGATGGGGAAACCCGCACTTCAACCACCTCAAGGCGCCATAGAAACGCCAGTGCCGCCATGCCGCCCAAAAAGCCACCGGCCAGTGCTTCGTTGAATGGATGAATATAGGGTGCCACGCAATAGGCACTGAACCAGCCGGCGATCAACATCCCGGCGATAGCTGCGGGCCAGCGCCACTCGGGGTTGACCCGGCGCGCCACCAGGCTCATCGCCACGGGCACCATCAACGACGTATTCATGGCGTGACCGCTGAGCACCGCAATATCCAGCTGCTGGAGCGCCACGCCCCAGCCCTTGAACAGCAACTTGCTGAACGCCACGATGGAATAGGTGCAGGCGATGGTCATCAGCCACCACTTGACCGCCTGGGGCCGGGAATACCAGAGCCAGACGGCGATCACCACTGCGGCCGGAATCATGACGGTGATACCGCCATATTGCGCCAGTTCTTCCCGTATCAAGTGCTGTTCCCTACCCGCAAGTTTTTCCCGGACCCATGAGACCTCAGGTCCGGGCAAAACACAACGACTTCAGGGCGCGCCAGCCAGCGATTGCGGCGAAAACACCTCGGTATCCGTCAGTTTCCGTACCTCTACCCGGTGCGGGAAAATCTTCTTTTCCACAAACAAATCATCCACCTGCTGCAACGCCTGCACATCCCGCTCCTCTACTGGCAGCAGCGACTCATCACCCCATGTGCGCAGCAACTGTGAAACCTTGAGCGGGATATCGTTGACCGTGGCAAACACCCGTGCGTATTCCTCGGGGTTCTGCTGCGCCCATTCAAAGGCCTTGGCGAACCGCTGCAAAACGTCACGCAACGCCTGGCGCTTGAGCGGGTCGCTGAGCACTTCATCGGACGCGGTAATAAACGTCAGGCCGGTATTGATGCCCTCCCCGCTGATCAGCACCCGCGCGCCCTGCTGTTCGGCGAACGCCTGGTACACCCCGAAGGTCGCCCAGGCTTCGATCTTGCCGGCGTTGAACGCAGGTAATGCATCGGTGGGCAGCACGAAGCCGACGTTGACGTCCTTTTCATCCACGCCGGCATTCGCCAGGGCGCGGATCAGCAGGTACTGGGAAATGCTCCCACGGGCCGACGACACCACCACATTGCGTCCTTTCAGATCGGCCACGCTGTGGATCGGTGAATCGGGCGGCACCAGGATCGCAATGCTGCGCGCCTGACTGCGGCGCACCGCAACGATACGCAGCGGCGTGCCTCCGGTGGCAGCCGCCAGCACCGGTGTATCCCCGGCCGGGCCGAGGTCCACGGCGCCGGCGCGCAAGGCTTCGAACAGCGGCGCGGCGCCCTGGAAGTTGGCCCACTGGACCTTGTAGTCGATGCCATCCAGGGCGTGGGCGGCCTCCACCACCGTACGCAAGCCCTTGGCCTGGTCACCGAGGATCAAGGTCACACCCGACAGATCCGATGCAGACTTCGGCGCTTCAGCGGCTTTGTCGCAACCGCCCATCAGCAGTGCAGCCGCCAACAGGCAAAGGGTTCTGAATTCAACCATGGGCAAAACGCCTGACGCTGGCGTTCGCAGGCTGGGCGGCCGGGGCGTCCACTTCAACCCCCAACAGGCTCAGCAAGCGGGCGCGAATCGCCTGGAAACCGTCCTGGCCGGTATCCCGTGCACGGGGCAGGTCGATGCGCAGTTGCTCGGCAATCTTGCCCTCCGCCAGCACGATCACGCGGTCGGCCAGCAGGATCGCTTCGTCGACGTCGTGGGTCACCAGCAACACGGCCGGCGTGTGTTTGCGCCAGAGCTCGATGATCAGGCGATGCATCTTGATGCGGGTCAGCGCATCCAGCGCGGCGAACGGTTCGTCGAGCAACAGCAGCTTGGGCTCGCGCACCAGGCCGCGGGCCAATGCCACGCGCTGGGCCTCGCCGCCGGAGAGGGTCGCCGGGTACGCCTCCAGCCGATGGGCCAGCCCGACTTCCGTCAACGCCTGCACCGCACGGGCCTTGGCGTCGGGAACCCGCAGGCCGAGAATCACGTTTTTCCAGGCGCGCTTCCACGGCATCAGGCGCGGCTCCTGGAACACCGCCGCCCGGGCCTTGGGCACGCGCAACTGGCCGCTGTCGATGCTGTCCAGGCCCGCGAGGCTGCGCAGCAAAGTGGTCTTGCCGGAACCGCTGGCGCCCAGCAACGCAACGAACTCCCCCGGGGCGATATCCAGATCCAGGCCGTCGATGACCCGCTGCTGGCCGAACTGGCGCACCACATTGCGCAACTGCACCGGTGCTGTTGAAGCTTCGAGAATCGACATGTCAGTTCCTCACAAACGATGGGCGCCAGGCCAGGGCAAAACGTTCCAGGGTGCGGATCAAGCCGTCGATCAGCAGGCCCAGCACGCTATAGATCAACAGGCAGATCACGATCACGTCGGTGCGCATGAAGTCCCGCGCATCACTGGCCAGGTAGCCGATACCGGCGGTGGTGTTGATTTGCTCGACAAACACCAGGGCCAGCCAGGAGATGCCCAGGGAATAGCGCAGGCCGACAAAAAACGAAGGCAACGAGCCCGGCAGGATCACGTGCCAGATCAGCTCGCGACGGTTGAGGCCGAGGGTGTTGGCGGCCTCGATCAGTTTGGGGTCGATGTTGCGGATGCCGGCGAACAGGTTGAGGTACACCGGAAAGGTGGTGCCGGTAACGATAAGTGCGATCTTGGTGAACTCGCCGATGCCAAACCAGAGGATGAACAACGGCACCAATGCCAGGGAAGGAATGGTGCGCAGCATCTGCATCGGTGAGTCGAGGATTACCTCGCCGCGCTTCGACAGGCCGGTGATCAACGCGGCCACCACCCCGATACTCACGCCGATGCTCAAGCCCAGCAGCGCCCGTTGCAGGGACACCAGCAGGTGCTTGCCCAGCTCTCCGGAGACGATCATTGCCCACAGGGTGCCGCCAATCTGAGACGGCGCGGCGATGATCCGTGCCGGAATCAAGCCCAGCTCGGAGGCCAGTTCCCACAGCAACAGCAACACAATCGGGCTGACCAGCCGCAGCAACACATCGGGGGTGCGCCAGTTGCGCAGCCAGCGCGGAATCAAGCGGGATGCAACGCCGGCTTGACCCTCGGCCTTGTCGACGGAAAACGAACTGGCGTTAAGGGACTTTTCAGTCATCGGGCTTCCTTCCTCATCAAGAACACGGCCAGGAGCGCCGCTGCGGTTTCATGCTATTCGCATAAAAAACCTCAGTGAAATTCTATTTGGGAATAACCTAATACGATTAAAATGCGCATTACTGATAACTATATAAAACTATGATTCTGTATTTTTATAATTAGGATAGAACCAATCGGCATTTTACAGGCCCGGGTGCGGCCCCTATTTTCGATAGCAGCTTTATTCCTGCCCTCAACAAGGACTGACCATGAGCATCGAATTTATCGGCTATATCGGCGGCCACCACGCCTCCGAGATCCACCCTCGCAGCGGCCCGACCTTGCAGCCCGACTACGTGGAGACCGTGGCCCGCGCCCACGAAGAGGCCGGCTTCGACCGCGCGCTGGTGGCCTTCCATTCCAACAGCCCGGACAGTACGTTGATCGCTGCCCATGCGGCCAGCGTGACGAAAAAGCTGCAGTTCCTGATTGCCCACCGGCCCGGCTTCGTCCAACCCACCCTCGCTGCGCGGCAGTTCGCCACGCTGGATGTGTTCAACGGCGGGCGCACCGCGGTGCACATCATCACAGGCGGCGACGACCGTGAACTGCGGGCCGATGGCAGTCATATCGACAAGGATGAGCGTTATGCGCGCACCGACGAGTACTTGAGCGTGGTGCGGCAGGAATGGACCAGTGAAAAGCCCTTCGACCATCACGGGACTTACTACCGGTACGAGGGTGCGTTTTCGACGGTGAAGTCACCACAGCAGCCGCATATACCGTTGTATTTTGGCGGGTCTTCAGCGGCGGCCATTGCGGTGGCGGGCAAGCATGCGGATGTGTATGCGCTGTGGGGTGAGACCTACGAGCAGGTGAAGGAAGTGGTCGCCCAGGTGCGGGCTGAGGCGGCCAAACATGGGCGTACGGTTCGCTTCAGTTTGTCGTTGCGGCCGATTCTGGCAGAGACTGAAGCGCTGGCTTGGGAGCGTGCGGATCGCATCCTGGAGCAGGCGACGGCGCTGGCGCAGAAGAATGGGTTTGTGAGGCGTGAACCGCCGAATGAGGGGTCGCGGCGGCTGTTGGCGGCGGCGGCCCAGGGGTCGCGGTTGGATAAGCGGTTGTGGACCGGGATTGCGGGGTTGCTGGGAGCCCAGGGTAACTCTACGTCGCTGGTGGGTACGGCCGATCAAGTGGCCGAGGCGTTGCTGGATTATTACGACCTGGGTATCACGACGTTTTTGATTCGTGGGTTTGATCCGCTCAATGATGCGATCGATTACGGCAAGCGGCTGATTCCGCTGACCCGGCAGTTGGTGGCTGAACGGGAACGCCAGGCGGCGGAAAAAGTCGCCTGAAACCATCTGAAGGAGCTGCCCACGCAGCTCCCGCAGAGAAAATCGCTGATTGCATCCAACCCTCTCGCCACGCTAAAGTTGAGAATAATTATCAATCACTAGCTGGCACCTGCATTCCATGAACAACCGCAGCAGTTTCGAACAGGACGTCGAACACCTCTACCTTGAACACAGTGGGTGGTTGAAAAACTGGTTGCGCAAACGCCTGCACGAAACCGCCGATGCCGATGATCTTGCCCAGGACACATTCGTGCGAATCATCGGTGCGCGGCGTCCGGTCAATGAATTGCGCCAGCCCCTGGCCTACCTTGCCACCATCGCAAACAGCCTGTTGATCAACCGCTGGCGCCGCCAGGCAGTGGAGCGCGCTTACCAACACGTGTTGGCCGAGCAACCACAAGCGCTGGAGATATCGCCGGAAGACAAATACCTGCTGATCGAAACCCTGGTGGAGGTCGATGAACTGCTGCATGGGATGCCCGCCGGCATGCGCGAGATCTTCCTGCTGTCGCAGCTCGACGGGCTGACCTACAAGCAGATCGGCAGCCAGCTTGGCCTGAGTGTGGACAAGGTGCAAAAGTCCATGAGCAAAGCGTTCGCCCTCTGCTATGCCAGCCAGTTCGAGTAAGCGCCGTGTCGGTTCAGGATCATCAGGAACACCCCATCCCCGAATCCGTGCGTGACCAGGCTATCGCCTGGTTCACCCTGGCGCAATCGGGTGAGATCAGCCCCCAGCAGCAGGAACAGTTGCAACAGTGGCGCCAGGCCGACCCCCAACACGAACGCGCCTGGCAACGCTTCACCACCCTCACTCAACAGTTGCAACGGCGCAGCCAGCAACTGAGCACCCCGCTGGCACGCCAGACCTTGCAACAGACCCGAACCCTGGAGCGTGATCGTCGCCAGGTGCTGAAACTCCTGTTGGGTGCCGGCTTGTTGGGCGGTACCGCCTGGCAGGCCAGTGACAGCTTTTGGGTACAAAGCGCCCTGGCCGATTACCACACCGCAACCGGCGAACGCCGCCACCACACGCTGAGCGACGGCACACAAATCTGGCTTAACACCCGAACGCTGCTGGATGCGCAATACGATACCCAGGAACGCCGCCTGACCCTGCGTCAAGGCGAAGTCGACATCCTCACCGCCAGCGACCCCGCCGGGCGCCCCTTGCTGGTGTACACCGCCGAAGCGCGCCTGCAGCCGTTGGGCACGCGGTTCACTGTACGGCGCGAAAACGATGGGCACGGAACCCTGGTGTCCGTCAGCAGCGGCCGGGTCGCCGCCCGCCTCAAGGCAGGAGGCGAGGCGCTGGTGGTAGACGCCCAGTCACAGGCCTGGATCAGCAGCACTCGCGTCTACCCGGCACAACCGGCCAACCTGAACGATACGGCATGGATCGACGGATTCATCGTGGCCGAACGCATGCGCCTGGAGGATTTCGCCCAGGAACTGGCGCGGTATCTGCCAGGCATTTTGCGCTGCGAACCGGCGGTCGCCGACCTGCGACTGAGCGGCTCTTACCCGCTGAACAATCCCGGGCAGATCTTCTCGATGCTTGAACAGAGCCTCCCGGTGAAGGTGCAGCAGCGCACGCGTTATTGGGTCACCCTCACCGCGCGGTGAGCCTGCCATGAAAATAAACTGAAAAAAGCCGCAGGTTTTTCATTCTCGTTTGGCTTATGGGCGACTCCCGCTCATTGCAGTGGCGGGAAAGCCCTCCTCCTGACTCCGGAAACCTGCCATGAAAGACCGCTCCGCCCCTCGCCCACGCAGCAGCAATCATCGCTGTGCATCAACCCTCAGCCTGGTCCTGTTCAGCGGCGCGGTACTTGCGCAAAGCGTGCTCGCACCGGTAGCCCTGGCGCAAACGGCAGACAGGCAGATCCACTTCGCGGTCGGCGCAGGGCCGCTGGACCAGGTGTTGGGCCAGTTCGGATTGCAAGCAGCCATTGCGGTATCCGCCAACGCGAGCCTGACCGCCGGCAAAAACAGTCCGGGCCTCGAGGGTGCCTACACAGTAGCGCAAGGCTTTGCGAGGATCCTGGCGGGCAGCGGTTATACCGCCGCGCTGCAAACCAACGGCAGCTATGTGCTGGTGCCCGAGGCCGACAGCACTGGTGCCCTGGAGCTCGGCGCCACCAACATCAATGCCACGGGGCTGGGTGCTACCACGGAAAATACCGGCTCCTACGCCACAGGCTCAATGCAGACCGCCACCAAGCTGCCGCTGTCGCTGCGTGAAACGCCGCAATCGGTGACCGTCATCACCCGTCAACGCATGGACGACCAGGGCATGCGCAGCCTCGACGATGTGGTGCAGGCAACCCCAGGGCTGCGCATGTCCGCAGCACGGCCGGCCAACAGTGAGTATTTCTCCCGCGGTTTCCCCATCAACAACCTAATGTTCGACGGATTGCCCACCACCTACAACGCCGACTGGGTCGCCGCTGCCGACATGGCGCCCTACGACCACGTGGAAATCGTGCGCGGCGCCACCGGTCTGATGCAAGGCGCCGGCAACCCGTCCGCGGCGATCAACATGGTGCGCAAGCGGCCGACGCGGGAGTTCCAGGCCAGCGTCACTGGCAGCGCCGGCAGCTGGGACAATTACCGCTCCGAGCTGGACGTGTCCGGCCCCCTCAACGACAGCGCCAGCGTGCGCGGACGGTTTGTCGGGGCGTACCAGGACAAGGACAGCTTCCAGGATTACGCCGGCCGCGAACGGGGGGTGTTCTACGGCATCAGCGAGTTCGACCTGAGCGACAGCACCACCCTGACCCTGGGAGCTTCGGATCAGAACGATAACAACAACATCAACTGGGGCGGGTTACCGGTCAACAGCGACGGCAGCCATGCCAACTTTTCCCGTTCAAAGACCTTTGGGTATAGCTGGAGCCACCAGGACATCGACAACAAAACCGTATTTGCCGAGCTGGATCACCGGTTCGACAATGACTGGCGCCTGCACCTGGCCGCGTCAAAGAACTGGTCTGACTTCGCGCTGACCGGCGCCGTACTG
The DNA here is from genome assembly GCF_013385435.1 of Pseudomonas sp. F9001. Taxonomy (NCBI): domain Bacteria; kingdom Pseudomonadati; phylum Pseudomonadota; class Gammaproteobacteria; order Pseudomonadales; family Pseudomonadaceae; genus Pseudomonas; species Pseudomonas sp. F9001. The sequence goes on along the minus strand of NZ_JACAPX010000011.1, from coordinate 156,392 downwards.
GAACACTACGGCGCCTACCAGCAGCGGGTGTTCAACCAGACCCGCAACTACGATCAGTCCACTTATGATGCCTACGCCAGCGGACCATTCAGCCTGTTGGGGCGCCAGCATGAACTGGTCGTGGGTGCCAGCAAGCGTCAACTCAAGACCAGCGGCAAGGGCGGCAACACCTTCATTCCAGTGGCCGACATCATCAACTTCAGCCCCCGCAGCGTACCCAAGCCCAGTGTTCCGGACAGCTACGACCTGAATGAAAAAGTCGACCAGGAAGGCCTCTACATCACCACCCGCTGGAGCATCACCGACCCGCTGAAAGTCATTCTCGGCGCACGCCTGGACTGGTACGACACCACATCGATCTACAACCAGATCAATGACGGTTACTACACCAACAGCCAATACAAGGTCACCCGCAACCTGACGCGCTACGCGGGCGTGATCTATGAACTGGACGAGCACCACTCGGTCTACGCCAGCTACACCGACATTTTCATGCCGCAAAGCGAGGTCGCCAACGACAACTCGGTGATCAAGCCGATCGAAGGCAAGAACTACGAAATAGGTATCAAGGGTGAATACTTCGGCGGCGCGCTCAATGCCAGTGCCGCGCTCTTCCAGATCGACCAGGAAAACCGCGCGGCCTTGCTCGACAACCAGTCCCAGTGCGCGCGTAGCAACGACGGTGTGTACTGCTACGAAGCCGCCGGCAAGGTCCGCAGCCAGGGTATCGACCTGGAACTGATCGGCGCCCTGACCCCTGATTGGCAAGTGGGCGCCGGCTACACCTTCGCCCAGGCCAAGTACCGCAAGGACGCCGATCGCACCAAGGAGGGCCGCCTGTTCGACACCGACCTGCCACGCCATATGTTCAAGTTGAACACCGTGTACACCCTGCCAGGGGAGCTGGATCAGTGGCGTGTCGGCGCCAACCTGTATGGCCAGAGCAGCATGTTCAACAAGGGCAGCAACTCAAGTTTCGGCCCCTACCATATCGAACAGGAGGCCTATGCACTGGTGGGATTGATGGTGGGCTACAAGGTCAATCAACACCTCGATACCCGGCTGAACGTCAACAACCTGTTCGACAAAAAGTACTATCAGGGCATCGCCAGCAACAGCACCTGGAGTCCGTATGACGTGTACGGCGATCCACGCAATTTCACGGTGACCGCCAAGTACAGCTTCTGACCCGACCTGCGGTGAGGGAGCAGTCTCTCTCACCGCATCGATCAGTTCTTGTAATCGGTATCGCTGCGCTCCAGCTGCCGAATCAACGCATTCCAGTGCCGCGCCACCCCCGGCCCATCCCCGCTCTTGAACACTTCTGCCTGCTTCTCCACCTTGGCCACCACCTCCGCCGGCGGAAAGATCAACTCGGCATTTCCCCCCGCCTGCGCCGCAATCTGGATATTGCACGCCCGCTCCAGCCCCTGCAGCTGCTGGAACGCATGCTCCACACTCACCCCCGCCGTCAGCAATCCATGATTGCGCAGGATCATCACGCTCTTGTCCCCCAGGTCGGCCACCAACCGCTCACGCTCATCCAGGTCAAGGGCCACACCTTCATACCCGTGGTACGCAACGCGCCCGGAAAACCCGATGGAATGCTGGGAGATCGGCAACAACCCGTCCTTCTGCGCCGACACCGCAATACCGTCCCGCGTATGCGTATGCAGCACGGCCTGCAAATCGTGGCGAGCCGCATGGATCGCGCTGTGGATCACATAGCCCGCATAGTTGATGCCCAGGCCCGTAGGGTCATCGACAATCGTGCCGTCGATATCCACCTTGACCAGATTCGAAGCGCTGATCTCATCGAACAACAGCCCGTAGGCATTGATCAGGAAATGTTCCTCAGGCCCCGGCACCCGGGCGGAGAAGTGCGTGTAGATGTGGTCGGTCCACTTGTACAAGGCCGCCAGCCGATAGGCCGCCGCAAGTTTAACGCGCACCTCCCACTCTTCCGGGGTAACCCGCTGGCGGACGTTGTTCGAGACACTGGAGATCGAGGTGACGCTGCTCATGGCAAAACTTCCTGGATGGCCTTAAGGACTTCCAGGCAAGCCTAGGGGATGACCAAAAATAATAAAAAGCACATTTTAATCTAAGCTAATTATTATTTTTTTTCATATCACGCCGCATTGCGCACCTTGTGCAACGACGCCGCCACCAGCTTGCCAAACGCGTCCACCGGCCCTTGCAGGTTGCCCAGGAAATGCGGGTAGATCAGCCACAGGTCCATCACCGGCTTGAAGTCCTTCAGTGGCATGGCCGCCAGTTGATCGCGATGGGCGCTGCGCTCCAGCAGCGGGCGTGGCACCAGGCCGAGGCCCAGGCCGTCAGCCACCAGGCCCAACTGTAGCTCGGTGCCGAAGGTCTCCAGGTTGACCCGCAACGCCAGGCCCTGGTCCGACAGGGTGCGTTGCAACCCGGCACGGAAACCGCAGCCATCCGGGTTCAGGATCCAGCCATTCTGGTACACGTCCGCCAGCTTGCAGGGCTTCTTCGGCAGTTGGGCCTTGGCACACACCACCACCAGTTCCATCTTGCCGATGGACTCGCCGACGATGTTGTCCGGGAAGATCTTGCCCGCCGGAAACAGCGCCGCCGCCGCGTCCAGTTCGCCGCGCTCGATCTTGCCCACCAGTTGGCTGCCCCAGCCGGTAGCCACCTGGGCCCGCAGCTCGGGGAATTCACTGCGCAGGTGCTTGAGGGCGTCCAGCAACACCACGTCGCCAATGGTCTGCGGCACCCCCAGGCGCAGCAGGCCGGTGGGCGGCGCGTCGGTGGCCACCAGTTCCCGCAGGGCGTCCATTTCCCGAAGGATCGAACGGCACTGTTCATACACCCGCGTTCCGATCAAAGTAGGCTTGAGCGGCTTGGTGTTGCGGTCGAACAACTCCACCCCCAGCGCCTGCTCGAAGTTCTGCACGCGACGGGTAATGGCCGGCTGGGTCAGTTGCAGCGACTCGGCGGCATGGCTGATGGACTGGCAACGAATCACTTCGACAAAGGCATCGATATCGTCAATTTTCATTTGGGCCGCACATAGAGAACAGTCATTAAGATGTGTGAAAAGCATAGTTCCATAAACGGTGGCTGGATAGCCCAACCCCCGGATCGATAACGTCTAACGCTATTCAAACCGGTTCTAAATTACTTTCCGCTATAACCTAATCATTAAAAAATAGCATATTAACTATAAACATTATGCTTAGATAAACCCATCACCACGAACCACCCACGATGGAATTGTCATGACCCAGGCCCGACACCCGGAGAGACTCAGAGCATTCATTGGCGCCCTGGCGGAATTGATCGACGGCAACCCTCGCGAAGGCGACCTGCTGCACCGCGGCGGCAAGCTGCTGGCGCAACTGGTCAGCCACGATGACTGGCTGCCGGACGAGTTTGCCCAACCCGACCCCGAGCGTTATCAGCAATTCCTGCTGCACGCCGATTCGCGGCAGCGCTTCAGCATCGTCAGCTTTGTGTGGGGGCCGGGGCAGACCACGCCGATCCATGACCATCGCGTGTGGGGGCTGATCGGCATGCTGCGCGGTTCCGAGTATTCCCAGGGCTTTGAGCGTAACGCCGAGGGCGCACTGGTCGCCGACGGCAAGCGCATCCAGCTGGAACCCGGCCAGGTGGAAGCCGTGTCGCCGAAGATCGGTGACATCCATCAAGTCAGCAATGCCTTCAGTGACCAGGTGTCCATCAGCATTCATGTGTATGGCGCCAACATCGGTGCGGTGCGCCGCGCCGTGTACCAGCCGGACGGCAGCGAGAAACTGTTTATCTCCGGTTATTCCAACGCTTTTCTCCCGAACATCTGGGATTTGTCCAAAGACGCCCTGTCCAAAGAGAGCCCTGCCCCATGACTGTATCGAACCGCAGCTTCGCCCAGATTCGCCAGGCCCTGCTGGACCGTGAAGAAGTCGCCCTTGTGGATGTGCGCGAGGAAGCGCCTTTCGCCGAATCCCACCCGCTGTTCGCCGCGAATATCCCGCTGTCGAAACTGGAACTGGAAGTGTATTCACGCATCCCACGCCGGGATACCCAGGTGACGGTGTACGACAATGGCGAAGGCCTGGCACAGATCGCCGCCCAGCGCTTGCAGGCGCTCGGCTATACCGAGGTCAGCCTGCTGGAAGGCGGCCTGGACGGTTGGCGCAGCGCCGGTGGCGAGCTGTTTATCGACGTCAACGTGCCAAGCAAATCCTTTGGCGAGCTGGTGGAAAGCCAGCGCCACACACCGTCGCTGGCGGCTGAAGAAGTGCAGGCGTTGCTCGACAGCAACGCCGACGTGGTGGTGCTCGACGCCCGCCGCTTCGATGAATACCAGACCATGAGCATTCCCACCGGCATCAGCGTGCCCGGCGCCGAACTGGTGCTGCGCGCCCGTGAGCTGGCACCGGACCCGGCCACGCGCATTATCGTCAACTGCGCCGGGCGTACCCGCAGCATCATCGGCACCCAGTCGCTGATCAATGCCGGCATCGCCAACCCGGTGTCTGCCCTGCGCAACGGCACCATCGGCTGGACCCTGGCCGGGCAGAAGCTGCAACACGGCCAGGCTCGACGCTTCGCGCCGACCTCGGAAGAACACCGCCAGATCGCCGCCAGGGACGCCCGCCAAGTCGCCGACAAGGCCCGCGTAGGCCGCGCCACCCTCGCCGACCTGCAACGCTGGCAGCAGGAAGCGACGCGCACCACTTACCTGTTCGACGTACGCACCCCGGAAGAATTCGAAGCCGGCCACCTGCCCGGCTCGCGCTCCACACCGGGCGGCCAACTGGTGCAGGAAACCGATCACGTCGCCAGCGTACGCGGCGCCCGGCTGGTACTGGTGGATGACGACGGCGTGCGGGCCAATATGTCTGCGTCCTGGCTCGCACAACTGGGTTGGGAAGTGCATGTGCTGGATGACCTGCAACCTGCGCACTTCAGCGAACCGGGGGCCTGGGTTGCCCCCGTCCCGGCGCCGCAACAGGCCGAACTCATCAGCCCGCACACCCTCGCCGAATGGCAGGCTCATGGCGACACCGCAGTACTGGATTTCACCGCCAGCGCCAACTACGTCAAGCGCCACATTCCCGGTGCCTGGTGGGCGTTGCGCGGGCAGTTGCCCGAAGCCTTGCGCAAGGTGCCTGCTGCCGAACGCTACGTGTTGACCTGTGGCAGCAGCCAGCTGGCGCGCCTCGCGGTGGCGCAAGTCGAAGCGCTGACCGGCAAGCCCGTGTTCCTGCTGCAGGACGGCACTGCCAGCTGGATCGCCGCGCAACTGCCGCTGGAGGAAGGCGAGACCCGCCTGGCTTCACCGCGCATCGACCGCTACCGCCGCCCGTACGAAGGCACCGACAATCCGAAGGAAGCCATGCAGGCCTACCTCGACTGGGAGTTCGGCCTGGTGGACCAGCTGGCCCGCGACGGCACCCACGGGTTTTATGTGATCTGAACACCCCCAGGAGCGAGCCCGCTCGCTCCTCTTCCCACTACCAGCCGACCCCTTCTCCAGGCGGAGGCGACTGAACGCAAGACCTAGCCTGGAGCCCGCCTGATGCGCTTTACCCTTGCCCTTTTACTGGCCGCCCTCACCCTGGGTGCGACTTGCCAGGCCGCCGACCTGCAGCCCCTGCGAGTGGCCAACCAGAAATCTACCATCAAGGCGCTGCTGGAAGTCGCCGGCGAAACCCGGGATGTGCCCTACGAAATCCAGTGGTCCGAGTTCCCCGCCGCCGCACCGCTGGGCGAAGCCCTCAACGCCGGGGCCGTGGACATCGGCGCGCTGGGGGATGCGCCCTACGTGTTCGCCCTCGGTGCCGGAGCACCGCTGAAGGTGGTGAGCATCATCCACGCCGAAGGCCGCAACACCACCGCGCTGATTGTTCCGAAAGATTCCCCGATCCACGATCTTGCCGACCTCAAGGGCAAGCGCATCGTCACCACCCGCGGCTCCATCGGGCACTTCCTGGCGATCAAGGCGCTGCGCAGCGCCGGCCTTTCCACCCACGACGTGCAGTTCATCTTCCTGCTGCCCAGCGAGTCACGGCTGGTGCTGGATAACGGCACCGCCGATGCCTGGTCGACCTGGGACCCCTACACCACCGTGGTCACCAGCCAGAGCCAGGCAAGGGTCCTTGCCAGCGGCAACAACCTGCTGAGCAATCACCTGTACCTCGCCGCCACCAGCAAGGCGATTGCCGACAAGCGCGTGCAGCTGGACGACTTCGTGGCCCGGGTCGACCGCGCCTACCGCTGGAGCAACGATCACCCGCAGGCGTTCGCCGCCGCCATGGCCAAAATCACCGGCTTGCCGCTGGAGGTGCACGTAGCCGTGGCCAACGCCACCCATATGCAACCGGTGGCGATTGACGACTCGGTGATCAGCGGCCTGCAAACCACCGCCGACATCTATCAGGACGAAGGCCTGCTGACCAAACACATCGACGTCTCCCAAGGCTTCGACAAAAGCTTCAACGCCAAACGTGCCCCGCTTACCCAGGCTTCCCGCTAAAAGGAGAGAGAACATGAGCAAACGCCAACTGAAACTCGGTGCCATGGTGCACGGCGTCGGTCACGGCTGGGGCGAATGGCGCCACCCGCAGGCGCAGCCCAATGCCAGCGTCAACTTCGGGTTCTACAAGCATCAGACGCAACTGGCCGAAGGCGCGAAGTTCGACTTCGTGTTCATCGCCGACAGCCTGCATATCCATGAAAAATCCAGCCCGCACTACCTCAACCGTTTTGAGCCGCTGACCATTCTTTCGGCCCTGGCGGCCCTGACCTCGAACATCGGCCTGGTGGCGACCGTCACCGTGAGCTACACCGAACCGTTCCAGGTGGCGCGCCAGTTCGCCTCCCTGGACCACATCAGCGGCGGCCGCGCCGGCTGGAACGTGGTGACTTCGTGGCTCAGCGGCACCGCCGACAACTTCGGCAAGGCCGAGCACCCGCCCCACGCCGTGCGCTACCGCATCGCCAGGGAGCACGTAAATGTGGTCAAGGGCCTGTGGGATTCCTGGGAAGACGATGCCTTTGCGTACAACAAGCAAAGCGGCGAATTTTTCACCCCTGGCAAGCTGCATGCACTGGAACACAAAGGCGAGTTTTTCTCGGTCAAGGGCCCGCTGAATATCGCCCGCTCGCGCCAGGGCCAGCCGGTGATTTTCCAGGCGGGCACTTCCGAGGACGGGCGCAATTTTGCCGCCGAAAACAGCGACGCGATTTTTGTCCATGCCGAGACCTTCGACGAAGCCAAAGCCTACGCCCAGGACTTGAAGAAACGCGCCCGCAGTTTTGGCCGTGATGCTGATCAGTTGTCGATCCTGCCGGGCATCCGGCCGATTGTTGGCCGCGACGAAGCCGAGGTGGAAAGCCGCTATCAGCAAGCTGTGGAGCTGGTGACCGTCGAGGACGCAATCGTCGCCCTGGGCCGCCCGTTCAACGACCACGATTTCAGCAAGTACCCGCTGGACGAACCCTTCCCGGAACTCGGCGACCTGGGCTCCAACAGCCAGAAAGGCGGCTCCGACCGCATCAAGCAACTGGCCCGCGATGAACGCCTGACCCTGCGGGAAGTGGCCCTGCGGTTCTCCCGGCCCAAGCGCGATTTTGTCGGCACCCCGGAGCAGGTCGCCGACGCGATCCAGACCTGGTTCGAAGCCGGCGCGGCCGACGGCTTCATCATCAATTCACTGCTGCCGGACGGCTTGCAGTACTTCACCGAGCTGGTAGTGCCGGTGCTGCAACAACGCGGGCTGTTGCGCAGCGAATACAGCGGCGCCACCCTGCGGGAAAACCTTGGCCTGGACGTGCCGGCGAACCGCTACAGCACCCCGTTCGAAACTCAACCAACGCAGATCGCCATCTGACCAGGGCACGACCATGACGAACACGATCAAACACGGACAGTTCAATCGTCGCGGCTTCCTGGGCGCCAGTTCGATTGCCCTTGGCGCCCTGGGCCTCGCCTCGCTGGTGCCCCGGGTTTTCGCTGCACCTGCGAAGCTCTCGGACCTGACCCTGGCCGTCGCCACCTACCGTGGCCAGGACTCGTATTTCACCGACGACGCCGGCACTTCCAACACGCCCTATAAAGTCGACTACGCCGAGTTCGCCGGCGGCAACCTGATCGTCGAAGCGCTGGCCTCCGGCAGCCTGGACATTGGCGGCATGAGCGAGATCCCGCCGATCTTCTCGATCCAGAGCCACCGCGAGCCGAAGCTGATTGCGGTGCTGCAAGGTGACGTGAATAACCAGGTGATCCTGATTCCCAAGGAGTCGAAAATTGAATCCATCGCCCAGTTGAAAGGCAAGCGTGTGGGCTATGTGCGCTCCACCACCTCGCACTACTTCTTGATCAAGGCCTTGAAGGAGCAAGGACTGACCTTCAACGACATCACCCCCGTGGCACTCACGCCACAGGACGGTTTCAGCGCGTTCCAGAGTGGCCAGCTGGACGCCTGGGTGATCTACGGGGTGTTTATCCAACTGGCAAAATTCCGCAGCGGCGCCCGGGTATTGAAAACCGCCCTCGGCTACCTCTCCGGCAACTACCTGATCGGCGCCCGCCCCGCCGCCCTGGAAGACCCGCTGCGCAAACAGGCGATCCAGGATTACTTGCAGCGCCAGGCGCGCACGCTGGAATGGATGAACAACAACCCTGAGCCGTGGGCTGAAAAATCGGCGAAGTTGCTCGGTGTGGACAAGGCCGTGTTCCTCGACGTGTACAACAACCGCAGCCAGCCCTACAGCGTGATCGAGGTGAACGACCAGGCCATCGCTTCGCAGCAGGAAGTGGCGGACCTGTTCTTCAATGCCGGGGTATTGAACGAGCGGCTGGATGTCAGCCCGTTGTGGGACCGGCAGTTCAAGTTGCTGCCCATTTAGAAGACGAACACGATCCAGTGTGGGAGCTGGCTTGCCTGCGATAGCGGTGCATCAGATTGCATTTTCAGCGGCTGACACTCCGCTATCGCAGGCAAGCCAGCTCCCACATTGATCGGTGTACACCCATCCAGAGTGAACCGACCATGAGCCTTTCTTCTCAACCGTCACTGCGCTCCGTGGAAGTGGCCAATTTCGAAGCCTTGCTGGAACGCCTCAGCGCCCAGCTCGCCGCCACTGCACACATCGTTGATGAATGCGGCACCTTCCCCCACGACAACTTCAAGCTGCTGCACGAACACGGCCTTGTCGCCCTGACCGTGCCCAAGGCCCTCGGCGGTGGCGGTGCCAACCTGAGCCAGGCGCGCAAGGCCATCAGCGCGATTGCCAAGGGCGAGCCGTCCACCGCGTTGATCCTGGTGATGCAGTACCTGCAACACACGCGCCTGCAAGACAGCAAAACCTGGCCGTCCGCCCTGCGCACCCAGGTCGCCGAAGACGCTGTGCGCTATGGGGCGCTGATCAATGCCCTGCGCGTCGAACCCGACCTCGGCACCCCGGCCCGTGGCGGCCTGCCCGCGACCATCGCCCGGCGTACCGCCGCCGGCTGGCGCATCAGCGGGCGCAAGATCTACTCCACCGGCAGCCATGGCCTGAGCTGGTTCAGCGTGTGGGCTCGCAGCAGCGATGAAGACCCGTTGGTAGGCGCCTGGCTGGTGCCCAGGAACAGCCCCGGCATCAGCATCATCGACACCTGGGACCACCTCGGCATGCGCGCCACCTGCAGCCATGAAGTGGTGTTCGACAACGTGCTGGTGCCGCTGGACCACGCGGTCAGCGTCAGCCCCTGGAGCGCACCGCAGGCGGAACTGGACGGTGACGGGTTCCTGTGGATGTCGGTACTGCTCTCATCGGTGTACGACGCCGTGGCCCAGGCCGCGCGCGACTGGCTGGTGGACTGGCTGGAACAACGCAAGCCGTCCAACCTCGGCGCCGCGCTGTCGACCTTGCCGCGCTTTCAGGAGACCGTCGGGCATATCGACACTCTGCTGTTTGCCAACCGCAGCCTGCTGGATGCCGCCGCCGACGGGCACACCCCGACGGCCCACGCCGCACAGATCAAATACCTGGTGACCGGCAACGCGATCCGTGCCGTCGAGTTGGCCATCGAGGCGTCCGGCAATCCCGGCCTGTCCCGACACAGCCCACTGCAGCGGCATTACCGCGACGTGCTGTGCAGCCGCGTGCATACCCCGCAGAACGACGCGGTGCTGCAAGGCGTCGGCAAGGCCGTCTTCGCTCAACGACATAAGGAACGCCCATGAGCCAGGTGATTATCGCCAGCCAGCTGGACGAAGATTTCAATCAAGTCATCCGCCAGCGCCTGGCCCTCACGCACCCCGGTGCCGAGGTGATCAGCGTGCCGGCCGGTGTGCCCAGCGACTTGCCGGCCCAGGCCAATATCCTGCTGGCCCGGCCGATCAATGTGCGCGGCTACACCGCGCCGGACACACCGCCGCCGGGTTGGCCGTATGGCGTGCAGTGGATCCAGGTGGTGTCGTCGGGCATCGACTTCTATCCCAGGTGGCTGTTCAACGGGCCGCCGGTGAGCACCTCACGGGGCAGCGCCGCCGAAAACCTCGCCGAGTTCGCCCTGGCGGCAATCTTCGCGGCGGCCAAGCATTTGCCGGATATCTGGGTAAAGGATGCCCAGTGGCAGTTCACCCCGCTGCGCCCGCTCAAGGGCACCACCCTGGGGATTCTCGGGTTTGGCGCGATTGGCCGCAGCCTGGCGCAGAAGGCTCATGGGTTGGGGATCAAGGTGGTGGCATTACGCCAAAGTGACACGCCGTTTGACGTGGAGGGTGTGGACGCGGCGCGGGATATCCATGACCTGTTTGCGCGTTCCGATCACCTGGTGCTGGCAGCGCCACTGACGGAGGCCACACGGCATATCGTCGATCGGGAGGCGCTGGCGAATGCCAAGCCAGGGTTGCACCTGATCAATATTGCCCGGGGAGGATTGGTGGATCATGAGGCGCTGCTGGAGGCGCTGGACAGCGGCCATATCGGGCTGGCTTCGCTGGATGTGACCGAGCCCGAGCCATTGCCGGACGGGCATGCGTTGTATGGGCATCCGAGGGTCAGGGTGTCGCCGCATACGTCAGCGATTTCGACCAATAGCCGGCATGACATTGCGGACAGTTTTCTGGGCAATCTGGAAAGGTATCTGAGTGATCGGCCGCTGGAAAACCTCGCTGATACCCAACGCGGTTACTAAGCCCAACAGAAATCAAAATGTGGGAGCTGGCTTGCCTGCGATAGCAATGGATCAGTCGATATCAATGTGACTGACCTACCGCTATCGCGGGCAAGCCCGCTCCCACATTTGTTTTTTGTCGGCTGAAAAATATCATCAGCCTTACGCATCACATTCAAACCAATACATACCTGTTTTTTATAATTAACTTATAACTAATCGGACTTTTACGCCCGGCATTTATACAAATACTGTTACATCCAGTACCGACCCCTGACCAGGTGGAGGCCCAATTTTGCCTAAACCGTCAACCACCTCAGGGGTCCATCATGAGTCCTACCGCCGTACCCAATCGCCTGGCACTGGCCATCTCCCTCGCCCTGTTCGGCCTCGCCGTTCACGCCGACGACACCGCTTTGCCGGTGGTCAATGTCACCGCCGAGCACCGCAGCGAAGACCTGCAAAAAACCCCGCTGGCGATTTCCGCGTTTGATGAAAAGGCCCTGGAAGACAAGCAGATCAACAGCGTGCGCGACCTCTCGGGCCAGGTGCCGAACCTGACACTCAGCCGCCAGTCGATCTCCTACAGCGCGCAGACCTACGGCATTCGCGGCATCGGTGAAACCGACCCGATCCAGGAAGCCGCCGTCGCCGTGTATGCCGATGACCTGTACATCCCGCGTGCGATTTCGTCGATGCTCGACTTCAACGATGTGGAGCGCGTCGAGGTGCTGCGCGGGCCCCAGGGCACGCTGTACGGGCGCAACAGCAGCGCCGGTGCGATCCGGGTGATCACCCGCGACCCGACCCAGGAAACCCGTGGTTTTGTAGAGCTGGGCGCCGGCAACTACGACGCGCAGAACGCACGCCTGCTGATCAGCGGCCCGCTGGTGGACAACGCGCTGTTCGGCAGTTTCTCGGCGATCCGCCTGAGCCGCGACGGCACCGTCTCCGACCCCACCCGGGGCAAGGATGTAAACAACGTCGACATCCAGTCCTATCGCGGCAAGCTGCGCTACAAGCCGGTGGATTCGCCGTGGGATGTGCAACTGACCCTGGCCGGTACCTTCGACCGGGGCGACACCACCAGCTACACGCCTTTCGACGCCAACGGGCATTTCGACAAATTCAAGAGCTACAGCAGCCTCGACCCGAAAAACCGCCTGGACCAGGGCAGCTCGGTACTGCGGGCGATCTACGCGATCAATGACAACCTGAACTTCAAGTCGGTGACCGCCTACTCGGCGTTCCACCAACCGGTGGACTACGACAACTCAGGGCAAGCCGCGCTGATCCAGAACAACCTGATCCTGTACAAGCAGAACTATGCGACCCAGGAGTTCCAGCTCAACGGCGACTACGACGATTTCAGCTTCAGCACCGGGGTGTACCTGTACCGCGAGAAGTTCGACGCCGACCGCGACAACCTTACCTATTCCATCGCCCGCAATCGGGTGATCGGCCAGGGCCAATACAGCACCACCAACACCGAAAGCTATGCGCTGTATGGCCAGGGCACCTACAAGCTGACGCAACAACTGTCGCTGATCGCCGGCCTGCGCTTTACCCGCGAGCACAAGAATTTCGACTTCACCAACTACGCGATCAACACCGACCGGCAAATCACCGGCACCAACTTCACCGCCGAGTCGAGCAAATCCTGGCAGTCCACCAGCCCGAAGATCGGCTTCGAATACGCCTGGACCCCGCACCTGAACCAATACGCCTACGTCGCCAAGGGTTTCAAGGCCGGTGGCTACGACAACCGCGCCCCCACCCAGGCCGCCGCCGAACAGGCGTTCTCCCCGGAAGACGTGACCACCTGGGAAACCGGGGTCAAGGGCGACTTCTTCGACCAGCGCCTGCGGGCCAACGTCGCGCTGTTCTACAACGACTACAAAGACCTGCAAACCAACGCCTATGACCCGGCGCTGGGGGTGAGCCTGCGCACCAACGTCGGCCGTGCCCACACCTACGGCGTGGAGCTGGAAACCCTCACCGCCCTGAGCCGCGACCTGCAACTGACCGCCAACGTCGGCTACCTGCAAAGCAAGTACGACGACTTCCAGAACGCCAGCGGTGCCGGGGTGGATGCCAACGGCAAGCAACTGGTGTTCTCGCCACGCTGGAACACGAGCGTTGGCCTGAACTACACCATCCCGGCCGGGCTGCCGGGCACCTGGCTGGCAGGCACCGATGCGCAGTTCCAGACCAAGTCCTACGCCAACGCATTGAACGACGACATCCAGGAAATCCCGCAACAGACCTTCTGGAACGCCAACACCCGCTACATCAGTGGCGACGGCCACTGGACCACCACCCTGGCGGTGAAAAACCTGCTGGACCGCGCCTACCCGCAGTCGGTGGGCTACGTGCCCTCCAGCGGCGCCCGCTACTACTCGGTCAACGACCCGCGAACCTTGTTGCTGACCGTGCGCTACGACCTCTGACAAACCGCTATCTCAAGGAGCGAATCATGGCTTTTACCCGCAGGGAACTGATTTCCCGTATTGCCGCCGTGGGCGGTTATTCCGCCGCTGTCAGCGCATTGGGCGCGCTGGGGCTGACGCCTCAGGCGGTGGCATCGAGCTTTACCCCGCTGCAATTGGGCAGCACCGGCAAAGGCAAGCAGGTGGTGGTGGTCGGCGCCGGGATCTCCGGGCTGGTCAGCGCCTATGAGCTGCGCAAGGCCGGGTTCAACGTGACGATCCTGGAAGCCCGCGACCGGGTGGGTGGACGCAACTGGACCCTGCGCCGAGGCACCAAGGTCGATTTCGACGACGGCGTCAGCCAGACCGTCGACTTTGATGACGGGCAGTTTTTCAACGCCGGCCCCGCGCGTATTCCCAGCCACCACCAGACGATTCTCGGCTACTGCCGCGAGCTGGGTGTGGAGCTGCAAGTACTGGTCAACAGCAGCCGCAACGCCCTGGCCCGGCCGGATACGCAGCAACCGGCATTCCAGCTGCGCCAAGCGGTCAACGACACCCGCGGCCAACTCTCGGAACTGCTGGCCCGCACGGTCAGCCGCAAGGCGTTGGACCAGGACCTGAGCGTGGATGACCGCAAAGCGTTGCTGAGTTTCCTCAAGGTGTACGGCGACCTCAACGGTGACCTGCAATACAAGGGTTCGGTACGTTCCGGCTACACCCGCGTGCCTGGCGCTGGCGACCAGACTGGCGTGACCCGCGCGCCGCTGGAGCTGCAGACCCTGCTCAATCCCAAGCTGTGGGGCGCGCTGGTGTTCGATGAAATCCCGGAGTTTTCCTCCACCATGTTCCAGCCGGTGGGCGGCATGGACCGCATTCCGTATGCCTTCTACGAGCATCTGAAAGATGCGGTGCGCTTCAACGCCGAAGTCAGCGATATCCAGACCTCGGAGCAAGGCAGCCGGATCACCTACCGCGACCGCATCAGCGGCAAGACCCAGGTGCTGAGTGCCGACTACGCGATTGTCACCGTGCCCTTGCCGCTGCTGGCCAAGCTGCCAACCAACTTCACGGCACCCTTCAAGCAGGCGATCCAGACCGCGCAAAGCGACCAGGCCAACAAGGTGGCCTGGCAGGCGCCGCGTTTCTGGGAAACCGACTTCAACATCTACGGCGGCCTGTCGTACCTCGACCATGAAGTCAAAGGCCTGTGGTACCCCAGCGACCGCCTCAACAGCGCCCAGGGGATTCTGGTGGCGGCCTACAACACCAGTGAATCGGCCCAGGCCTTCAGCCAGAAATCCCTGGCCGAACAGTTCGCCTCCTCACGCCAGGCGGTGGAGCTGTTGCACCCCGGCCACAGCGCCAAGCTGCAAAAACCGGTGGCGATCAACTGGTCGAAAGTCAGCTACAGCAAGGGCCCGTGGATCGTCAACGACGAGGTCGGCGAAAGCGCCTACCGCCTGCTCAACGAGCCCCAGGGCCGCACGTACCTGGCCAGCGACGCCCTCGCCCACGGCGGCGTCGGCATCTGGCAGAACAGCGCCGCCGATTCGGCACGGCGCATCGTCTCGCTGATCGGCCGGCATGCCGAACGCCAGCAACCGGGCGTCGCCGCCTGACTTTTCTCTCTCAAGGAATGAACCGATGAAGACGCTTTTTGCAGGACTGCTGATGACCGCCACCACCCTTGCCGCCCACGCCGATGAGATCAAGCGCGTGCCGCTGCCGAACTCGAATTTCCCGATCTCATTGGCGGTGTCGGTGCCGCCGCAGACCGAGCTGCTGTTTGTGAGTGGGTTGCTGGCCGACCTGCATGACCCCAAGGCGCCGAAAGACTCGTTTGCCGCCTATGGCGACACGGCCATCCAGACCACGTCGATCCTCAACAAGCTCAAGGGTGTGCTGCAAGGCCAGGGCCTGGATTTGGGAGATGTGGTGCAGCTGCGGATATTCCTGGTGGGCGATCCAGCCAAGGGCGGCAAGCTCGACTTTGCCGGGTTGCAGGAAGGCTACACGCCGTTTTTCGGCAGTGCCGAGCAGCCGAAAAAACCGGCGCGCACCGCGGTGCAAGTCGTCGCGCTGCCATTGCCCGGCGGGCTGGTAGAAATCGAAGCGGTTGCCGCGCGCAAACGCTGACAGGGACATCACTCGAGACCAAGGAGCTCCACTCTCATGCGAAAATTCAACTGGCTGACGGCACCTTTGTGGCGAGGGAGCTTGCTCCCGCTGGGGCGCGTAGCGGCCCTGAAGCCTGACTCCGCAATTTCCTCGGAAGACCGTATTGGGGCTGCTACGCAGCCCAGCGGGAGCAAGCTCCCTCGTCACAGCAAGCTTCCTCACCACAGCAAGCTCCCTGGCCACAGCAAGCTCGCTCATCGTAAAAGGCTACACCGGTACAATCATCTGAAACTCCTGCCGCTCTCGCTGGCGTGTGGCCTGGCGTCCTTCGGCGTCGAATCTGCCGAAGACCGCTCCCCCACCCTCGACACCGTCGTCGTCACCGGCAACCGTGGCGCCGAACAACGCACCGTCACCACCAGCCCCACGCCGATTGATGTGATCAGCGGCGAACAGCTGCGGGCCGTGGGCAAGCCGAGTTTGCTGGAGGCATTGGGCAAGTTCATCCCCTCCTTCAACCTGCCCGACCGCGCCGGCTGGGATGCCAGCGGCGTGGTGCGTTCGGCCACCTTGCGCGGCCTCACCGCCTCTCACGTACTGGTGCTGGTCAACGGCAAACGCCGGCATACCAGCGCCACCCTGAACATCAACGGCATCAACAGCGGCGCGGCCCCCAGCGACCTCGACCTGATCCCGGTGGCTGCCATCGACCATGTGGAGGTGCTGCGCGACGGTGCAGCGGCGCAATACGGCTCGGATGCGATTTCCGGGGTGATCAACATCATCCTCAAGCAGACCACCGGCGGCAGTTCCGACACCACCCTGGGGCAGAACTACGACGGCAAGCGCGGCACCGGCCAGGAGGCGCTGAACTATGGCTTCCAGGTGGGGGAAGCCGGGGTGCTCAACGTGTCCCTCGACACCCGCTACCAGGAGCGCGACAACAAGGCCGGCAGCAACGGCTACAGCAGCCATTACTACCCGCTGGCGGACGGTTCCCCCGACCCGCGCGAAGCCACCTCCAGCCACCACACCTACAAAGGCTACGGCTCGCCCCGCAGCCAGTTGGGCGATGTGGCGTACAACCTCGACCTGCCGCTGAACGACAACCTGACGCTGTACTCGTTTTCCACCCTGGCCACCCGGGAGAACAACGACGGCCAGAACTTCCGCCTGCCCAACGGCCGCAACACCATCACCACCGGGCCCAATGGTTACCCCGACGGCTACAGCCCGTACTGGCTGGTCAACGAGACCGACTTCCAATCGGCCTTCGGTGCCAAGGGCAATGACCTTGGCGGTGGCTGGGGTTGGGACCTGAGCAGCACCTACGGGCGCAACTACGCCAAGCAGCGCACCTACGACAACCAGAACCCGTCCCTGGGCGAAAGCACACCGAACAAGTTCACCTCCGGGATCTACATCGCCGACCAGCTCACCACCAACCTCGACCTGAAAAACACCTACGAGATCGGCCTGGCCAAGCCGTTGGACGTGGCGTTCGGCCTGGAGCATCGGCGCGAAAGCTACGAGACCCGCGCCGGCTCCGAGGCTTCCTATATCGATGGCGGCTACGTGTTCCCGGCAGGCCATCCGCGTGCCGGGCAGCGTCCCGATCCGGGGGCCCAGGTCACCAACGGCATCCGTCCGGAAGACGCGCAGAAGGTCAGCCGCAACAGCGTCGCCAGCTATGTCGATCTCGGGTTCTACCCCACCGAGCAGTGGTACATCGGCGTGGCCGGGCGCTACGAACATTACAACGAAGGCGTCGGCGGTACCCGCAGCGGCAAGCTCAGCACGCGGTATGCGTTCAACCCGGTGTTCGCCCTGCGCGGTACCGTGAGCAACGGCTTTCGCGCACCGTCCCTGGCCAACGAGATCTTCACCGCACGCTCCACCGGGTTCGACACCATCAATGGCGTGTACCAGTCGTATAACTACGTGATCCTGCCGGTGGATTCCGCCGGCGCCCAGGCATTGGGTGCCAAGTCACTGAAGCCGGAGCGCTCGACCAACTTCAGCCTCGGTTTCGCCGTGACCCCAAGCGATGACTTGAGCCTCACGGTGGACGGCTACGTGATCAACCTGCGGGACCGCCTGGTGCTCAGCGAACGCTTCCAGGGCCCGGGCATTGCCTCCCTGCTGGACAGCATCGGCGTACCGGCCACGGCGGGCGCGCAGTACTTCACCAACGGCGCCAACACCCGCACCTCCGGGGTGGACGTGGTGGGCAACTACCGGCAGAACCTCGACCGCTACGGCTCGGTGAAATGGACGGCGGCGCTGAACTACAACCACACGCAGATCCTCAGCGTCAACGACACCCCGGCGCAGCTCGCCGCCTTGGGCAACTTCCAGTTGATGGGTCGCCAGTCACGGGCACTGATCACCAAGACTTCACCCAGCAGCAAGATGATCTTCTCCGCCGACTGGGCGATCCACGACTTCGACGTCAACCTGCGCCTGACTCGCTACGGCACCTACACCGAGGTCAACAGCTCCAGCGACGCGAGCCTGGACCGCACGTATTCGGCCAAGTGGATCACTGACCTCGACGTGGCCTACGCGATCAGCAAACAGCTGACGGTGGCCGTAGGTGCGCAGAACCTGTTCGACAAATACCCGGATCACATCGGCGTGAAGAACTCGTCGTTCGGCGATAACTGGGGCAGCTATTCGCCGTTCGGGTTTACCGGCGGGTATTACTACAGCCGGGTGCAGTACGCGTTCTGATTCAACAACCGCCGGCCAGGCGTTCACGCAGGAACTCGATCAACGCCTGCACCGGGCGCGAGCTCTGGCGGTGCTGGGGGTAAACGGCGGAAAGGGTCAGGGGTTCGGGCGCGCAGTCATCCAGCAGCGTCACCAGGCGGCCGTCCTGCAAGGCTTGGGCAACGATAAAATTGGGTAGGTAGGTGATGCCCAACCCGGCCACGGCGGCATCCCGCAGCAGCTCACCGTTGTTGACCCGCATGCGCCCGCTGACGTTGCGGGTGTGGGGTTTGCCATCGACCTTGAAGTGCCATTGCACCTGGCGACCGTGGCCGTAAGGCAGGCATGCGTGATCGGCCAGGTCATCGGGACTCTGCGGCGTGCCGTGGCGGGCCAGGTAGTCGGGACTGGCGCAGTAGACGCGCTGCACACTGGCGATGCGTCGGGCGATCAGGGTCGAATCCTCGAGGGTGCCGATGCGCAGCACCAGGTCGTAGCCCTCGCTGATGAGGTCTACCGGGCGGTCACTGAGGTCCACTTCCACGGTGACGTGAGGGTGGCGTTGCAGGAACAGCGGCAACAGGCAACCCAGGTGCGCCATGGCAAACGACAACGGCGCGCTCAGGCGAATGGTGCCTCGGGGCTCGGTGTTTTGCCCGGCGATGCCCTGCTCCACTTGCTCGACTTCACTGAGCAGGCGCAGGGCGGATTCGTAGTAACTCTGGCCCAGCGGCGTGACGTCCAGGCGGCGGGTGGAGCGGTTGAGCAGGCGTACGCCGAGGCGCTCTTCCAGCTGGATCAGGCGGCGGCTGACAAACTGCTTGGACAGGCCAAGATGCTCGGCGGCAGCGGTGAAACTGCCGGATTCCATGACCTGGCAAAACAGGCGCATGTCTTCGAAGGGGTTCATTGTCGCTTCTCGGTGGACGCTGGGCTGTTTTATAGCCGGTCAGTCGCCACACCACAAATCAAAATGTGGGAGCGGGCTTGCTCGCGAAGGCGGTGGGTCAGTCGGTACATGTATTGACTGGCACACCGCCTTCGCGAGCAAGCCCGCTCCCACATTGGATTACCTGCATATCAGAGAGCGGTTTATTTGGCCGTCAGCGCCGAGTAGCTGTTCATCAAATTGCGATAGTTGGGAATACGCGGCGACAGCAGGTTGGCCAGGCCTTCCATGTCATTGCGCCAGTCGACCTGCAGCTCGCAGGCCACCGAAAACCAGTTCACCAGCTGTGCACCGGCCGCCGTCATGCGTGCCCACGCCGCCTGTTGCACGGTCTCATTGAAGGTGCCCGACGCATCGGTCACCACAAACACTTCAAACCCTTCAGCCAGGGCCGACAGCGTCGGGAAGGTCACGCACACGTCGGTCACCACACCGGCAATGATCAGTTGCTTGCGCCCGGTGGCTTTCACTGCCTTGACGAAATCTTCGTTGTCCCATGCGTTGATCTGGCCAGGGCGCGGGATGTACGGCGCGTCCGGGAACAGTTCTTTCAGCTCCGGCACCATCGGGCCATTGGGGCCGCTTTCGAAACTGGTGGTGAGGATAGTCGGCAGCTTGAAGAACTTGGCCAGGTCCGCCAGGGCCAGGACGTTGTTCTTGAATTCGTTGGGCGAGAAGTCCTGCACCAGGGAAATCAGGCCGGTCTGGTGATCCACCAGCAGGACCACGGCGTCATCTTTGTTCAGGCGTTTGTAAGTCATGGGAATACTCTTTTGGGGTTAGATTCAGAAGGCAAAACACGAGCAGCCAAACGCGCCCCAGAAACCCTGGAAGTCGCTGACCGGCACGTTCGAGAGACGCGCCCGTTCATGGCTATGGGCATGCACGCCACAGGGGCCGCTGCACTGGTGCACCTGGGCTTGCAGCGCTGAGGCCGGGCGCCAGTGGCCCGGTACCTTGACCACCGGCGACCAGTCCGGCAGCACCGGCACGCTGGGTGGTGCGAAATCTTCAAAGTCGCCGGCGCCGTACACCACCTTGCCGCCGACCACGGTGAGTACCGATTCGATCCACTTGATGGCCTCCTCATCGACACTGAAGAAGTCCGCCGACAGTGCCGCCACGTCCGCCAGTTGGCCGACCTTGATCTGGCCCTTCTTGCCCTGCTCGGAGGAGAACCAGGCGCTGCCGTGGGTGAACAGTTCCAGGGCCGTCAGCCGGGGCAGCCCCTCGGCGTGCAGTTCCAGCCCGCCGACGGTGCGGCCGCTGACCATCCAGTACAGCGAGGTCCAGGGGTTGTAGCTCGACACCCGGGTGGCGTCGGTGCCGGCGCCCACCGGCACGCCTTCGGCGAGCATGCGTTTGATCGGCGGCGTGGCCTCGGCGGCCTTGGCGCCGTAGCGCTCCACAAAGTACTCACCCTGGAACGCCATGCGGTCCTGGATCGCGATGCCGCCGCCCAGCGCCCGCACGCGCTCGATGTTCTGCGGGGTGATGGTTTCGGCGTGGTCGAAGAACCATGGCAAGCCGTTGAACGGGATGTCGCGGTTGACCTTCTCGAACACGTCGAGCATCCGCGAGATCGACTCGTTGTAGGTGGCGTGCAGGCGGAACGGCCAGCGCTGTTCTACGAGGTGGCGCACCACCGGTTCCAGTTCCTGCTCCATGGTCAGCGGCAGGTCCGGGCGTGGCTCGAGGAAGTCTTCGAAGTCGGCCGCCGAGAACACCAGCATTTCGCCCGCGCCGTTGTGGCGCAGGTAGTCGTCGCCCTGATGCAGGGTCACGCTGCCGGTCCAGTTCTTGAAGTCGCTGAGTTCTTCCTTGGGCTTCTGGGTGAACAGGTTGTACGCGATGCGCACGGTCAGTTGCTGGTCCTTGGCCAACTGTTCGATCACGGCGTAATCGTCGGGGTAGTTCTGGAAACCACCGCCGGCGTCGATGGCACTGGTCAGGCCCAGGCGGTTGAGTTCGCGCATGAACTGGCGGGTGGAATTCACCTGGTATTCCAGGGGCAGTTTCGGGCCCTTGGCCAGGGTCGCGTAGAGAATCATCGCGTTGGGCCGCGCCACCAGCATGCCGGTGGGGTTGCCGTTATGGTCGCGCACGATCTCGCCGCCGGGCGGGTTCGGTGTGTCCTTGGTGTAGCCAGCCACCCGCAGGGCCGCGCGGTTGAGCAAGGCCCGGTCATACAGGTGCAACACGAACACCGGCGTATCGGGGGCGGCCTGGTTGAGCTCGTCGAGGGTGGGCATGCGCTTTTCAGCGAACTGGAATTCGTTCCAGCCGCCCACCACCCTCACCCACTGCGGCGTGGGCGTGCGGTCGGCCTGGTCCTTGAGCATGCGCAGGGCATCGGCCAGGGACGGCACGCCTTCCCAGCGCAGTTCGAGGTTGTAGTTCAGGCCGCCACGGATCAGGTGCAGGTGCGAGTCGTTGAGGCCAGGGATGACGGTGCGACCCTTGAGGTCGATGACCTGGGTACCACTGCCGCGCAGGGCCATGGCTTCGCCGTCGGTGCCCACCGCGACGAAGCGTCCCTGGTGGATCGCAACTGCCGTGGCGCGGGGATTTTCACGGTCCACGGTGTGGAACTGGCCATTGAACAGAATCAGGTCGGCGTTCATAGGGTTTCCTTTACAGAGGCTTCGAGCCAGGGCGCGAACAGGCGGGTGGCCGCCGGCATCAGCAGGTAAACCACCAGTAAAACGATGGTCAGGGTGACCAGGAAGGTGGCGACGATGTAGTTGGACAGGAACGGGTGCAGCCGCAGTACCGGGCCCCAGATGATCGGCACCAGCAAGGTCAGCGGCAGGATCACCAGCAGCGTGACCACTGCCTGTTTCCAGCGCGGCGGCTTGGCGGCAGCATCGGCCAGGGGCGAGAACCAGAACTCGTTGACCGCGCCGACTTCGGTCTGGTCGCCGTCGGCCAGCATCGGTGCGGCTTGGTTGATCAGCTCCAGGCGCTGCGGCGAATCGAGCCAGCGCTCCAGGTCTTCGGTGGAGCGGTAACGCAGCACGCAGGTGAACAACGCAAGGCCGCCCTGCTTGCTGCGCACCACGTCAACGCCGAGGTGGCCGGGACGCTCACCGGCAATACGCACGATGCGTCGCAGCCAGGCTTCGTAGTCGGCTTCAAGCCCGGGTTTTATGCGGTGCTTGACCACCAGGGTCACGACCTCGTCCGGCCCGCCTTGTGCTGTTGAGTCCATCGTGCCCTTCCCCTGGATGCTTGAACGTTCGCGCTAGTGTGCGACGGCCCGATCCAGAAAAATTGCATGCATGTGCTCAGTTCAACAGATGCTTGCAGCGGTCTACACTGGGGATTCATTCACCGGTAAGGTGTGTGAAAACAAGCGCCCATCGACCACGGATAGCGATCATGGCTCAACCAGCAGCTGCAACCGGAACCCTGTGTTCAGAGCGGGAACAGAGGGTCAAGCAATTGATCCTCGCCAATCTTGCTGGCCCCCTGGAGGTGACGGAACTGGCTCGCGCCTGTGAGCTGTCCCGCAGCCATTTCTCCAGGGCCTTCAAGCGCACCACCGGTGTATCGCCCCAGGAATGGATTCGCCAGCAACGCATCAAGCAGGCCAAGGTGCTGATCACCGGCTCCGCCCTGAGCCTGACGCAGATCAGCCAGGAATGCGGGTTCTGCGACCAGGCGCACTTCTGTCACCTGTTCAGCCGCAGCGAAGGCGTGAACCCGATGGCCTGGCGCAAACTTCAGCTGCGCTACCGCCATCATCTGCGGACGGCACAGCTGGCGATCGTCAATCTAAAAGAGACAGTCATTCCGATTTCAGCTTCTTAATCAACCTATCGTTAACCAGTAATCTTCTCCTCACACCGAAGCCCTGCATCTCGCAGCCAGGCTTCCCTTGAGGAGAACACCCCATGCTGACCCTTCGCAAAGCCTCGGAACGCGGCGCCGCCAATCACGGTTGGTTGAAGTCGTTCCACACCTTCTCGTTCGCCAACTACTGGAATCCCAAGGAACAGGGTTTTTCCGACCTGCTGGTGATCAACGATGACCGGGTTGCCGCCGGCAAGGGCTTCGGCCAACACCCGCACCGCGACATGGAGATTTTCTCCTATGTGCTCGAAGGCGCCCTGGAACACAAGGACACCCTGGGCACCGGTTCGGTGATTCGCCCCGGCGACGTGCAACTGATGAGCGCCGGCAGCGGCGTGGCCCACAGCGAGTTCAACCACAGCCACACCCAGGGCGTGCACTTCCTGCAAATCTGGATCGTGCCGGATGTGGCGGGCGCCGAACCGCGCTATCAGCAGGAGCACTTCACCGAGACGCAAAAACGCGGCCGGTTGCAGTTGATCATCTCGCCGGAAGGCACCGACGGCTCCCTCGGCGTGCGCCAGGACGCGCGGGTGTATGCCGGGCTGTTCAACGGCTTTGAAACCGCCAGCCTGCCGCTGGCCCCGGAACGCTACGCCTACATCCATGTGGCGCGGGGCAGCGTTGAAGTCAACGGCCAACGCTTGCACGAAGGCGACGGTGCCCGAGTGCGCGATGAGCGGGAGATTCACCTGAGCCATGGGGAGGACGCCGAGGTGCTGGTGTTCGACCTGCGCCCTCGGGAACTGCCAGAAATGCCGTGATGAGCGACGCGATGGCCCGGGAAAACGGGCCATCGCTGGCGTCGATAGTCACCATCAGCCCAATGAAGTTCTCTTAAAAAATCTGCCGCGTAACATCGCATCCATACCAACCAACGACTTTCCCGGAGCACACCCTCATGAAACGCCAACTCTTGCTTAGCCTCGCTTTCTCGGTACTTGCTGTAAGCGCCTTTACCCAACCTGCCCTCGCTGAAGGCGGCGCGGATCGCCTGATGGACAGCCGCGTGGCTGAGGGTGGGTCTGACCGTATGCTGGAACGCCGCGTTGCTGAAGGCGGGTCTGATCGCCTGCTGGAACGTCGTGTTGCTGAAGGTGGAGCTGAACGTCTCCAGGGCAACCGTGTAGCTGAAGGTGGTGCTGACCGTCTTCAAGAAAACCGTGTGGCTGAAGGTGGTGCAGACCGCCTGATGGACAACCGCGCGTAACGACTGTGGTTCGCGGTTCACCCCCCAGCCGGCCTGATCAGCCGGCTTTTTTTCGCCTGCTAACTGAACCTCACAAGCGCCACGACCACTGTGGCGAGGGAGCTTGCTCCCGCTGGGCTGCGCAGCAGCCCCAATGAACTCACCGCGTTTCTCCAGGAAGACCCCATTGGCAGGTGTTGGGGCCGCTTCGCAGCCCAGCGGGAGCAAGCTCCCTCGCCACACAAGCTCTCTGGCCATTAGTGAAGTTCACGATCCAGCCACACCACCGCCTTGCCAATCTGCTGCCGTGCCTCAATCCTCGCGTGCACCTGCGGCACCTCTTCCAGGGCGTAATGCCCTTCGATATCCACCGTCAGCGAACCTTCAAGTATCGCCGCGAACACCGCATTGGCACGCCTCTGCACCGTAGGCCCGTCAGCCATGTGGTCGTTGAGCCGTGGGCGAGTCAGGAACAGTGAACCGGCCTCCCCCAACTCCATCGGATCGAGGTCAGTGATCGAACCGGAGACGTTGCCGTAATTGACGATCAGCCCCCGCGTACGACAGGCCTTGAAGCTTTCACGCAAGGTGGCCTTGCCCACCGAATCGAACACCACGTCCACACCCCGCCCCTGCGTTACCTGCAAGACTCGCTCGGCAAACCCGTCGTATGGCCAGGCGTGATCAGCACCGCGCTGAAGGGCAATCGCACATTTTTCAGTGCTGCTGCCGGTGGTGAATACCGTGGCACCGAGTCGCCGGGCCATTTGCACCAGCAACTGGCCGATGCTGCCGGACGCGGCATGGATCAGGCAGCTGTTGCCCGCCTGCAACCGCGCGACGTCTTCAATCAGGTAGTGAGCCGTGCAGCCCTGGAACATCGCCGCAGCCGCCTGATCGAAGCCGATCGCATTGGGAATCTGCGCCACTCGCGCGGCGGGCACGCTGGCGTATTCGGCGAACGCGCCCCATGAAATGCACCAGGCCACCCGATCACCCGGCGCCAAATGGCTCACGCCCTCGCCCACCGCCACCACCACACCCGCGCCTTCCATACCCAAGGTGCACGGCAGCCGTACCGGGTAGGTCACCGACTTGGCGTACTTGCCCTGGCGGGTGTGAACATCCATGAAATTGATCCCGGCACAGGCCACCTTGACCAGTACATGGCCGGCGGTCACCTGGGGTTTGGGCACATCAAGGCGCAGTTGAACAACTTCCGGGCCGCCGTAGGTTTCAAGGGTGAGGGCTTTCATCGCGGGACAACTCCGTTTGCAGTGGGAATGCGCCATGGTAAAAGGCGCTAATCTGTACGAGAATTCCCCAACACCTCCCACCCTCCGTGCGAAAATAACCCGATGTTCGACTGGCAGGATCTGTATTTCTTCACCGTGCTGGCGCGCACCCAATCACTGTCGGCTGCCGCCCGCGAACTGCAGGTGGAACACGCCACTGTTGGCCGGCGCGTCGATGCCCTGGAAAAAGCCCTCGGCGTCAAACTGGTGGATCGCCTGCCCCGCAGCCGGCCGCTCACCGAGGAAGGCCTGGCACTGGCGAAGCTGGCGGCCGGCATGGGCGAGATGGCCACAGAAGTGATGCGCCTGTCCCGCGTGGCCTCGATCGAAGTGGCCGGCACCGTGCGGGTCAGTTGCCCGCCGTCGATTGCCATCCACTGCATCGCGCCCCATGTCGCACGGTTCAGGGTGCAGTATCCCAAGCTGAATATCGTGTTGATGTCCTCGACGACGCTGGCCGCCCTCGACAAAGGCGAAGCCGACATTGCCCTGCGCACGGTGCGTCCCGATGAGGAAGCGCTGGTACGCAGAAAGGTCGGCGCCGTGCGTTTCGGGCTCTATGCCACGCCCGAGCTCAAGCAGTTACCCGCTGAACAGTGGACATTCATTGCCTATGACGCCACCCGCGACCACCTGCCCCAACAGGCGTGGATGCATCAGGTGCGCGGCAACCGCACGATTGCCTTCGCCGCCAGCGACCTGATCACCCAGCAAATGGCCGCCCGGTCCCAGGTGGGTGCGGTGGTGTTGCCCACGCTGGTGGGCGATCACGACGCGGCATTGGTGCGCCTGGCAACGACCACCGAAGGCCCGGTTCGCGATATCTGGCTGACGGTGTATCCGGATATGCGCCGCTCGCCTTCGGTGAAGGTGGTGATGGAGTTTCTGGTGAGCTGCATTGAAGGCGAGCCGCAGTTGCGGCGCTGCCTCAGTTGAGGGCGGGCTGGAATTTCTTGCGATAAGCCACCGGCAACACACCCACCCGTTGCTCAAATAAGCGGCGGAAGGAATTGCTGTCCTCATAGCCTACGGCGTAGGTGATGCTGTCCAGCGTCATACGGGTGGTTTCCAGCAGTAGCTTGGCCCGCTCCAAACGCAGGGTTTGCAGGTAGGCAATGGGTGTATAGCCGGTGGCCTCCTTGAAGCGCCGCTTGAAATTGCGAACGCCAAAACCAAAGCGCCGAGCCAGGTCATCGATTACAACGGCTTGTGCAAAGTGCTGCTCCAGCCAGTGTTGCACCCGCAAAATATCTCCGTCGCAGTGGTTTTTAGGCGATGACCACATCACATAGATGGATTGCTCACTGCGCACGTTGTCGATCAGTAGGTACTTGCTGCAGGTATGCGCCAACTCCGGTGTGCCGAAGCGGCGTATCAGATGCAACAGCAGGTCCATCGCGGCACTCGCCCCGCCGCTGGTGATCACCCGGTTTTCTTCACAGAGGATCTGCGTCTCCTGCAACGTCACCCCGGGGTAGCGCCGGGCAAAGAGTTCGGCAAAAGCCCAGTGAGTGGTGGCGCGCAACCCATCCAGTAGACCGTTCTCGGCAAGCATGAACGCGGCGGTGCACATTGATGCAACCACCGCGCCTTGCGCGTGCTGCTTGCGCAGCCATGCACCGTAGGCGGGAAACGCCGGCAAGGCCTCTTTCAAGGTGAACAAAAACCCCGGTATCAGCACCAGATCCGTGTGCCCTAGTTGTGCCATCGAACAATCAACCTGCAAGCACTGCCCGCCCCAAGCGTTGAC
Source organism: Pseudomonas sp. F9001 (assembly GCF_013385435.1). Classification (NCBI taxonomy): domain Bacteria; kingdom Pseudomonadati; phylum Pseudomonadota; class Gammaproteobacteria; order Pseudomonadales; family Pseudomonadaceae; genus Pseudomonas; species Pseudomonas sp. F9001. The sequence continues at coordinate 128,943 of NZ_JACAPX010000011.1, read as the reverse complement.
GACCTGACCGTCGAGCGAGACGACGACCACTTCAAAGGGCTGCTTGCCCTCGGCAAACAGATTGGCCGCACTCAGCATCTCAAGGGCGAGCGTGGCGCTGGCAGCCGAACACCGATCGGCCAGGAGCAGGGTAATGTGCATAAAAATTCCAGATTGCGCTTTTCGCATGAAATAAGTCATTTGCGCACCTACCTTACCTGATTCCTCCGCACTACAGTGCGAGCTTCAATCACTGCTCGGCTAATTCATGAATCTCTGGTTTCGCTTACTGCTCATGCTGTTTCGGCGCCCCTGGCGCAAGCCCGTCGATGGCCTGGCCACCACCGTTGTACGGATGCGTGTCTGGCCGCTGGACCTTGACCTCAACCGGCACGTCACCAACGGCCGGTATTTCACCCTGGCCGATGTCGGGCGCATGGATTTCGTACTGCGCAGCGGCGCATTTCGCGTGGCTTTGCGCAATAAGGCGCTGCCGGTTGTCGGTGACACCTGGGGCAAGTTCCGACGGGAATTGAAGCTGTTCGAAGCGTTTGAAATCCACACCCGGATTCTGGGCTGGGATCAAAAATGGAGCGTGATGGAGCACCGCTTCGTCAGCCGGGGCCGCGTGGTCGGAGTAGTGGTGATGCGCGGGCTGTTTCGCTCGGCCAAGGGCACCCTCCCCGCCGCAGATTTTGTGCGGGAGCTGGGATTGGCCGAGGTATCACCCGCGATGCCTGAATGGCTGAGGGCGTGGACGCACAGTTGCGACACCATGAGCGCCCAGTTGCGCGAGGAGGAGCACCGTTCAGGTGTTATTGCGCGGTCGAGTACTGAGCGTCGCTGACCTGCTCCATACAGTCCACCACCTTGCCGTCGAGCATTTCGTTAATCGCGATATGGGTCATGGTGGCCGCCAGGCTTCACCCGCATTTGCGCTGTTGGTGGAAGCGTTGCGTTATCGCGGCTGAAAGAAGTCCGTCAGGGCCGCGCCCAAGCCATCGAACACCACGGCGATGCGCGGGACCTTGCGCATGTCCTGATGCATGGCGATCCACACGTCAACCTTGAAATCCACCTGCGCGGGCAACACCCGCACCAGCCCGTGACGTTGTGCCACCTGGGCTGAACACACGCCGATCCCAAGCCCCGCACGCAGAGCGGCCAACTGCGCGAGGTGATCGTCGGTGCGAATCACCGTACTGGGCGCCGAACAGTCGAAACCGCGCTCACCCAGGAATTCGATCTCCAGCAAGTTGCGGTCCGGCCCGATCAGCGGGTAGCCGTGCAATTGCGCAACGGTGTCCGGCGTGCCCTGCTCTGCCAACAGGTCGGGTGCGGCGTACAACCCTACGTGAAGGTCGCCGACCTTGCGCGCGACCACCGTGGATTCGACCGGGCGACGGATGCGTACGGCGACGTCGGCCTCTTGCCGGGCAAGTGCCTGCAGCCGATTGGATACGCTCAGTTCGATGGCCAATTGCGGATTATCACGGCGCAGGCTGCGCAACATGGGCGGCAGCACTTCAACGCCCAGCAGCTTGCCGCTGGTGAGCCGCACCGTGCCGCCGGCGAGGGCCGTGTCGGCCGAGGCTGCGCGGCTGAAGGCGTTGGCGGCAACGGCCATCGCTTCAACGTGGCTGATCAGGTCCTTGGCCGTGTCGGTGGGCAACAGCCCGGCGGGTGAGCGGATAAACAGGCTGACCCCGACGCTCTGCTCCAGGGCCTCGATCCGTCGCCGCGCGGTGGCCTGGGCAATCCCCAGCAAACGGGCCGCGCCCGACAGGCTGCCGGTGCGCAACACGGCGAGGAAGGCGCGCTGGGTTTCCCATTGGAGTTGCGGGGCGTTCATACATTTCCTGTGAGCCGCTGGGCAGTTTTGGCGGATGTTCTTTGTTCGGGGGCTGCGGCATGCTGGCGAGCATAACCGATGGGGCTTTCGCCCTCACTTTGCACAGGATCGTTTTTGATGACACTCACGGGCCAATGTCGCTGCACCCGCGTGACCTACACCCTCGATACCGACGCGCCGCTGGCGGTGTATGCCTGCCATTGCCGCCACTGCCAGACCTGGAGCGGCAGCGCGTTTGCCCTGCATGCGCTGTTGCCGGCGGATGCGCTGCGGGTTGAAGGTTCGCTGACGGAATATGCCTATGACGTTGATGGGCAGCGCTCGGAACATCGGTTGTGCGGGGTGTGCCATACGCGGATCTGCAACACCACGACGGCCGCGCCGGGGTTGGTTGTGCTGCGGGTCGGGACACTGGATGAGAGCCCGTCCGTGCAGCCGGTGGCGCATATCTGGCTGCGGCACAAGCAGCCGTGGGTAACGCTGGCGGAGGGTGTTCCGACCTGGCCGGAAAGCCCTGCGCCCCAGGCGTTTGCGCAGGCGTTGAGCGTTCCTCTGTAGACATGACTCACACCCACACTGTGGCGAGGGAGCTTGCTCCCGCTGGGTTGCGCAGCAACCCCAAAAGCATTGACCGGCCCATCCTGAAAGACCGCAGCGGCCTACCAGGGGGCGCTTCGCACCCCAACGGGAGCAAGCTCCCTCGCCACATTGGGCTCTGTGGCGATGTTGAGACTCAGCACTTCGCCATTGTGCAACTGCCAGGCGAAGAAGTCTGAGAAATCATCGCGAACCAATGCGCGAATCGCCTTGGCGACAACCCCATGGGCAACCAGCACCACCACCTGTTGCCCATGGTTCACCAGCAACTGATTCAATCCGCCCCGGATGCGCTCGACGAACTGCGAGATTGACTCACCATCCGTGGGTGCCCGCTCCCATTGCCGGGTAATATTCTGCGCCCAAAGGTCGGGATAACGCTGCGCCGCCTCCGCCTGGGTCAGTCCCTCAAACACCCCCACGCCGCGCTCACGAAACGCATCCAGCGTAGGCAGTTGCAGCCCATCATCCGCAAACACAATGGCCGCCGTTTGCTGAGCCCTGCGCAGCGGCGAGACGATGACGGCGTCGATCTGCGCCGGCAATTTTTCCCGCAACTCCCGCGCCTGCAGCACGCCCCGTTCGTTGAGATCAATGTCCAGCGAGCCCTGGTAACGCCCCTCGGCATTGGCTTGAGTTTCGCCGTGACGAACAACATACAACTGCATACCGCCCTCCTTCATCCTGACGCTGAAAGGCCGCGACCGGCGCACCCGATAAAGGCCTAAGCTAAGATCGAAAAATTATTTATCGAATGTTTTTTAGAACAATAAGCTCACCTTAATCCATTAAGAGTCGAGCACGCCATGCCCCTGTTTTCGCTCCATCGTCTTTTCATCACTGGCCTGGCCACGCTGGGCCTCTGCACCGCCCTGAACGCTCAGGCCGAGGAAACCGTACGCATCGGCTACCAGAAATCCTCGACCCTGATCACCTTGCTGAAAACCCAGGGCACCCTGGAAAAAGCCCTCAAGGCCGACGGCATCGACGTCACCTGGCACGAGTTCCCCAGTGGCCTGCCGCTGCTGGAAGCACTGAACGTCGGTAACGTGGATATCAGCGCTGACGTGGCCGACACCGTACCGATCTTCGCCCAGGCCGCCCAGGCCAAGCTCACCTACTTCGCCCAGGAAGCGCCCTCGCCTCAAGCCCAGGCGATCGTGGTGCGCAAGGACTCGCCGATTCAGCAACTGGCGGACTTGAAAGGCAAGAAAATCGCCGTGACCAAGGCCGCCGGCACTCACTATTTATTGATCGCAGCCTTGAACAAGGCGGGGCTGGCCTTCTCCGATATCGAGCCGGCGTACCTGACGCCCGCCGATGGCCGCGCTGCATTTGAAAACAACAAGGTTGATGCCTGGGTCACCTGGGAACCGTTCCTCACCAGCGTGCAGCGCCAACTGCCCACCCGCACCCTTGCGGACGGTACCGGGCTGGCCAGTTACAAGCGCTATTACCTGACGGGTACGCCCTATGCCCAGGCGCATCCCGAAGTGCTGAAGCTGGTGTACGAGCAGTTGCACCAGGCTGGCGAGTGGGTGAAGAGCCACCCGCGTGATGCCGCGAAAGTGCTGGGGCCGTTGTGGGGCAACCTGGATGTGGAGACTGTCGAGGCCGCCAATGCTCATCGCAGTTATGAGGTGCAGCCGGTGACGCTGGATCAGTTGGGGGAACAGCAGAAGATTGCGGATGCGTTCTTCAAGGCGGGGTTGTTGCCCAAGGCGGTGGATGCGCAGGATGTGCAGGTGTGGAAACCCTGAGGCAGTCAACTGTGGGAGCCGGGCTTGTCCGCGATGCAGACAACCCGGTACTCCAGTCATACCGCGGTGATGCCATCGCAGCCTCGCCAAGGCTCGACAGCTCCCACAGGTGATGTTCAGGGCCTGGACTATCGGCGGTGTCAGCTTTTACGCGTCGCGTCATCCAGCGCAAGGATGGTATGAGCATTGGTCACCGTGGTCGCCAGGGTATTGATCACTCCCGAACGCAACGCCCCCAGCGTCGCCGCCGCCTTGGTGTTTTCACTGGCAATCGCCACCACATCCGGAATCCGGAACAGCTCCTGCACCGTCAACCCGATCACCCGCCCCTGAATCGCGTTGACCGCCGGCTGGCCATGAATGTCGATGAAGTCATAACCCATCATGTCCCCCACCGTGCCGGACAACCGCGCCTGTGCAATTTCCTGGGGCGAAAACCACCCCATGCGCACCATGTTGCTGTTTTCACTCATGTCACCGATGCCGATCAACGCCATGTCCGCACGGCGGGCACGGTCAAGCGTGGAACGCACCGTATCGTTGCTGATCAACACCCCGCGCAGTTCCGGGTTGGCCACCAGCGCCGGGGCGTACAGGCTTTCACTCTCGCCACCAAACCGCAGGGCCAGGCGCCGGCAAATATGGTCGGGGTTCATGTATTCACCCGCCTTGAGCGAACCGCCAATGGCGCACACAAACGTGCAGTTGCGGGTCACCGGCAAAAATACGTTATCGGCCACCGCACCGACATTACGCCCCATGCCGACCGCGACGATCATCCCGTCGCTGAGGGTTTTGTTCAGGTAGTTGGCCACCAGGCTCGCCACCGCCGAGCGCTGGGTGTCCGGGTCGCTGTGGTCCACCGCAATCAAGGCGCGGTCCAGCTGGAAGCGCTCCACCAGCGCCTGTTCCAGCTCGTTGTTCATCGCCGGGTGCTGCAACACCCGCACCTCGACAATCCCTTCATCCCGTGCGCGTTTGAGCAGGCGGCTGACTTTTGCCCGGGACAGGTCGAAGCGCTTGGCGATGGCTTCCTGAGTGACGTTCTCAAGGTAATAGAGCATTGCCACTTCGGTCATCAGGTCGATGTCGCTGGCGATGCGCTGGGTACTGTCACTCATGGGCACGGGCTTCCGTTTCGGTGTCAAAGGCGCATTCTCCCGACTCTTGCCCCGTTCCGTCCACTACTGATGCCCGTCACGCTCGATCGCGTTGATGCGGTCGACCTTGGCCCCGGAACGCGCGGCTTCGAACTCCGACTCCAGGAACGACTTGACGATGCTCTTGGCCAGTTCCGCGCCGATCACCCGTGCACCGATGGACAGGATCTGCGCATCGTTGCTCTTGCGTGCCCGCTCCGCCGAATAGGTGTCATGGGCCTGGGCCGCACGAATCCCCAGGACTTTGTTGGCCGAGATGGCCATGCCGATGCCAGTGCCGCACACCAGCACGCCCAAGCGTTGCTCGCCGGCATTGATCGCCGTGGCCACCGCCAGGGCAATGTCCGGGTACAGCACCGGCGCCGTGGAATGGGTGCCGAAGTCCGTCACCGGGTAACCCAGCGCCTCGATATGGCGCTTCAACAGTTCTTTGAGCTCATAACCCGCTTCATCGCATCCGATAGCCACCGGGAAAGGTGTGTTCATGGCGTTTGGCTCCGCTGCCGTTTTGGGTGCTGGAGAGTGATCATATGATCACTCAGTGAAATTTAGCTCAGTCATTTCTCGGATATTCCAGTCGCCCTGTCAAGCAGGATTTAGCTGACCTTCCAGTCAAAGCCCTCTAAACCGGCGTACTTTGCGCAAATCCATCCATTTACAACTTTTCAGTGAAAGAGATTGACTGATCAGAATTTCATTTGATACACATATGCTCACAGCGAAACATGACTGTGCGACCTAATAAGAATTCACAGCACGAGGACACGCCGATGGCCACGCCATTACTGCTCCAGGCTGAACACGTCGCCAAGGCTTACGCCGGGATTCCTGCCCTGCGTGAGGGGCGCCTCTCTCTGCGGGCCGGCAGCGTCCACGCCCTGTGCGGCGGCAATGGCGCAGGCAAATCGACTTTCCTGAGCATCCTGATGGGCATCACCCAGCGTGACGCCGGGACCATCCTGCTCAACGGCTCCCCCGTTCAGTTCAACCGCCCCAGCGAAGCACTCGCGGCGGGGATCGCGATGATCACCCAGGAGCTGGAACCCATTCCCTACATGACCGTCGCCGAAAACATCTGGCTGGGCCGCGAACCGCGCCGCGCCGGCTGCATCGTCGACAGCAAGGAGCTCAACCGGCGCACTCGCGAACTGCTGGAAGGCCTGGAGTTCGACGTCGACGCCACCAGCCCCATGCATCGCCTGAGCGTGGCGCAGATCCAGCTGGTGGAGATCGCCAAGGCATTCAGCCACGACTGCCAGGTGATGATCATGGACGAGCCCACCTCGGCCATCGGCGAGCGCGAGGCCGAAACCCTGTTCAAGGCCATCCGCCGCCTCACCGCCCGTGGTGCCGGCATCATCTATGTGTCGCACCGCCTCAGTGAACTGGCGCAGATTGCCGACGACTACAGCATCTTTCGCGACGGCGCCTTCGTTGAGACCGGGCGCATGGCCGATATCGACCGCGCCCACCTGGTGCGCGGCATCGTCGGCCAGGAACTGACCCGCATCGACCACAAGGTCGGCCGCGAATGCGCCGCCGAATGCTGCCTGGACGTCGACAGCCTGAGCCGCGCCGGCGAGTTCCAGGACATCAGCCTGCAACTGCGCCAGGGCGAGATTCTCGGCATCTACGGGCTGATGGGCTCGGGCCGCAGCGAATTCCTCAACTGCATCTACGGCCTCACCACGCCGGACTCCGGCAGCGTGACCCTGCAAGGCAAACCGATGCCCATCGGCCTGCCCAAGGCAACGATCCAGGCCGGCATGTCACTGGTCACCGAAGACCGCAAGGACAGCGGCCTGGTGCTCAGCGGCAGCATCCTCTCGAACATCGCATTGTCGGCCTACAAGCAGCTGTCGAGCTGGTCGCTGATCAATGCCCGCAAGGAAAACCAACTGGCCCAGGACATGGTCAAGCGCCTGCAGATCAAGACCACTTCCCTGGACCTGCCGGTGGAATCCATGAGCGGCGGCAACCAGCAGAAAGTAGTGCTCGCCAAATGCCTGTCGACCCAGCCGATCTGCCTGCTGTGCGATGAGCCGACCCGGGGCATCGATGAAGGCGCCAAGCAGGAGATCTATCACCTGCTGGACCAGTTCGTGCGCGCCGGCGGCGCGGCGATTGTGGTGTCGTCCGAAGCCCCGGAATTGCTGCACCTGAGTGACCGTATTGCCGTGTTCAAAGGCGGAAGGCTGGTGACCATCAGCAGCGATACCGCCCTTTCCCAGGAAGCCTTGTTGAGTCTTGCCTCATGAATGCCAAATCACTTTCTACACCTGCAGCCGCCCCCGTCACGACCGCACCCCGCAGCCGCCTGCGCCTGTCCCTCGACCGCTTCGGCCTGCCGCTGGTGTTCATCCTCCTGTGCCTGGTGATGGCCTTCGCCAGCGAATACTTCATGACCTGGCGCAACTGGATGGACATCCTGCGCCAGACCTCGATCAACGGGATCCTCGCCGTGGGCATGACCTACGTGATCCTGACCAAGGGCATCGACCTGTCGGTGGGCTCGATCCTGGCGTTTGCCGGGCTGTGCAGCGCCATGGTCGCGACCCAGGGGTATGGCGTGCTGGCGGCGGTCAGCGCCGGGATGTTCGCCGGGGCGATGCTCGGAGTGGTGAACGGCTTTATGGTGGCCAACCTGTCGATCCCGCCCTTTGTCGCGACCTTGGGCATGTTGAGCATTGCCCGGGGCATGACCTTCATCTTGAACGACGGCAGCCCGATTACTGACCTGCCCGACGCCTACCTGGCGCTGGGTATTGGCAAGATCGGCCCGTTCGGTGTGCCGATCGTGATCTTCGCCGTGGTCGCGCTGATCTTCTGGATGGTGCTGCGCTACACCACCTACGGCCGCTATGTGTACGCGGTGGGTGGCAACGAGAAGAGCGCGCGCACCTCCGGGATCGGCGTGCGCAAGGTGATGTTTTCGGTGTACGTGGTCTCGGGCCTGCTCGCCGGGCTGGCCGGTGTGGTGCTGTCGGCGCGCACCACCTCTGCCCTGCCCCAGGCCGGCACCTCGTATGAGCTGGATGCGATTGCCGCCGTGGTAATCGGCGGCACCAGCCTGTCGGGCGGTACCGGCACGATTGTCGGCACGCTGTTTGGCGCATTGCTGATCGGCGTGATCAACAACGGCCTGAACCTGCTCGGCGTGTCCTCCTATTACCAGCAGGTCGCCAAGGGCCTGATCATCGTGTTCGCAGTGCTGATTGACGTGTGGCGCAAGAAGAAACGCTAGTTCTGAAAACTACCACTACAACAATAACGGAGTTCTCTCATGAAACCTGGTACGACTTTGGCCGCCGTCGCGGCACTCTCCCTGCTCGCCAGCAGTGTCACCCTGGCCGCCGATGGCAAGACCTACAAGATCGGCGCCGCCGTGTACGGGCTCAAGGGCCAGTTCATGCAGAACTGGGTGCGCGAGCTGAAGGAACACCCCGCAGTCAAGGACGGCACCGTGCAGTTGACCGTGTTCGACGGCAACTATGACGCACTGACCCAGAACAACCAGATTGAAAACATGGTGACCCAGCACTACGACGCGATCCTGTTTGTGCCGATCGACACCAAGGCCGGCGTCGGCACCGTGAAGGCCGCCATGAGCAATGACGTGGTGGTGATCGCCTCCAACACCAAGGTGGCGGACGCCAACGTGCCTTATGTTGGCAACGATGACGTGGAAGGCGGTCGCCTGCAGGCCCAGGCCATGGTCGACAAACTCAAGGGCCGCGGCAACGTGGTGATCATCCAGGGCCCGATTGGCCAGTCGGCGCAGATCGACCGCGAAAAGGGCGAGATGGAAGTACTGGGCAAGCACCCGGACATCAAGATCATCGAGAAGAAAACCGCCAACTGGGACCGCGCCCAGGCCCTGGCCCTGACCGAAGACTGGCTGAACGCACACCCCAAGGGCATCAACGGGGTGATCGCGCAGAACGACGACATGGCCCTCGGCGCGGTGCAGGCGTTGAAGTCCCATGGGCTGACGTCCAAGGATGTGCCGGTGACGTCCATCGACGGCATGCCGGATGCGATCCAGGCGGCGAAGAAAGATGAAGTGACCACCTTCCTGCAGGACGCCCAGGCCCAGTCTCAAGGCGCGCTGGATGTGGCGCTGCGGGCGCTTGCAGGCAAGGATTACAAGCCGCAGTCGGTGATCTGGGAACGTTATGGCAAGGACGTGAAATGGGGTGACGGCACCGCCAAGAACTACATCCTGCCGTGGGTGCCGGTGACCAATGCGAATGCGGATGCGCTGTATCAGCAGGTGAGCGGTACGAAGTAAGTTTTGACTTGAAACCCGGTCAAGTGTGGGAGCGGGCTTGCTCGCGAAAGCGGTGGATCATTCAACAGATGTGCCACCTGATACACCGCTTTCGCGAGCAAGCCCGCTCCCACATTGGATCTCCACCGATCTGAAAAATGGAGTCATGTTCATGTCTGGATTCTGGAATCAAGCCTTCGACCTCACCGGCCGCTGCGCCGTGATCACCGGCGGGGCCGCCGGGATCGGTCTGGCTTGTGCCAGCCTGTTGGTGGAACGTGGCGCGCGGGTGGCCCTGCTGGACCGCGACCCGGCCGTGGTCGAAGTCGCCGCCAGCCTCGGCGCCGGGAACATCGGCATCGCCGTGGACCTGCGCCAACTCGACCAGGTGCACAGCACCGTCGATTACGTATTCGATCACTTCAAACGCCTGGATTACCTGGTCAACAGCGCCGGCGTGGCCCTGCTGGACAAGGCCCTGGACGTCAGCGAAAACGCCTGGGACACCACTCTCGACATCAACCTCAAGGCCAGCTTCTTCGTGGCCCAGGCCTGCGCCAGGCACATGGTGGCCCAGGGCAGCGGGCGCATCGTCAACCTCGCCTCCCAAGCGGCAGTGATCGGCCTGGACCGTCACGTCGCCTACTGCGCCAGCAAGGCCGCCGTGGTCGGCATGACCAAGGTGCTCGCCATGGAATGGGCGCCCCACATCAACGTCAACGCCATCTCCCCGACCATCGTCGAAACCGCCCTCGGCAAAAAGGCCTGGGCGGGCGAGCTGGGGGAACGGGCCAAATTGCAGATCCCGGCGGGCCGCTTTGCCCAGCCGGAAGAAATCGCCGGGCTGGCGTTGTACCTGCTCAGCGACGCCGCACAGATGATCACCGGGGAAAACGTGGTGATCGACGGTGGCTACAGCATCCAGTAATTGATCTTTTGTCGTGAGGTTTATCGTCATGTCTACCGTTACCGAACGCACTGCCGAACAACTGTCCCCCGTCATTCCGAAAACCATGCAGGCCGTGGTCTGTCACGGCCCCGAAGACTATCGCCTGGAGACCGTCGATGTGCCGACGCCCGGCCCCGACGAGATCCTCACCAAGGTCGAGCTGTGCGGCATCTGCATGGGCGACATCAAGACCTACCGCGGCGCGCCCTCGTTCTGGGGCGACGCCGAGCAGCCGCGCTACGTGAAGCCGCCGATGATTCCCGGCCACGAGTTTGTCTGCCGCGTGGTCGCCCTCGGCCCTGGCGCGGAAAAGCGCGGGGTGAAGGTCGGCGACCGGGTGATTTCCGAACAGATCGTGCCGTGCTGGGGCTGCCGCTTCTGCAACCACGGCCAGTACTGGATGTGCCAGAAACACGACTTGTACGGCTTCCAGAACAACGTCCAGGGCGCCATGGCCCAGTACATGATCTTCACCAAGGAAGGCATCATCCACAAAGTACCGGACTCGATTGCCCCGGACGAAGCCATCCTGATCGAACCCCTGGCCTGCTCGCTGCACGCGGCGGAACGGGCGAATGTGGATTTCGACGACATCGTGGTGGTGGCCGGCGCCGGCACCCTGGGCCTGGGGATCATCGGTGCGGTGCGCATGCGCAACCCGAAAAAACTCATCGTGCTCGACATGAAACCCGAACGCGCTGCCCTCGCCCTGCGCATGGGTGCGGATGAAGTGTGGAACCCGGCTGAAGTCGACGTGATGGCGAAGATTCGCGAGATCACCGATGGCTACGGCTGCGACATCTACATCGAAGCCACCGGGCACCACAAGGCGGTGAACCAGGGCCTGGCGATGCTGCGCAAGCTGGGGCGCTTCGTGGAATTCAGCGTGTTCAACGACGAGGCCACGGTGGACTGGTCGATCATCGGTGACCGCAAGGAACTGGACGTGCTGGGCTCGCACCTCGGCCCGTACATGTACCCGCGCGCCATCGACTTTATCGGCAACCGCAAGATCGACATGCGCGACGTGGTGACCCACAAGTTTGCCCTGGAGGACTTCAAGGAAGCGTTTGCGGTGATGGAGCGCGGGGACAAGTCGCTTAAAGTCGTCCTGGAACCCTGATTGGCCCAATAACCCAAAACCCTGCGGGCGCCGGGCTTAGGCTTTTTGTGGGAGCTGGCTTGCCTGCGATGCAGACGCCTCGGTCTATCTGTGACACCGAGCCGATGCAATCGCAGGCAAGCCAGCTCCCACAAAGCCCCCGGCTCCCACACCAAGAACAAGAACACAGGAAACCGCGTTATGAATCGAGTGATAAACGATCCCGACCAGGTGGTCGAGGACATGCTGCGGGGTATTCTGGTCGCGCACCCCGAGCTGCGCCAATACGAAACCAATCCCCGGGTGATCGGCAAGGCCAAGCCGTCACCACAGGGCCGCGTGGGCATCGTGACCGGCGGCGGCTCCGGCCATGAACCGGCGTTCCTCGGCTATGTCGGCCCGGGCCTGGTGGACGCCGTGGCCGTCGGCGAAATCTTCTCCTCGCCCACCGCCAAAAGCTTCTTCGACGCCTTCCGTGCCGCCGACCACGGCGCCGGCGTGGCGTGCCTGTACGGCAACTATGCCGGCGACAACATGAACGTGAAGCTGGCGATGAAGATGGCCGCCAGCAAGGACATGCGCATCCGCACCGTGGTCGCCAACGACGACGTGGCCTCGGCGCCCAAGGCCGACATCGCCAAGCGTCGCGGCGTGGCAGGCGAGATCTTCATGTGGAAGGTCGGCGGTGCAGCCGCGGCCCAGCATTACGACCTGGACGGGGTGATTCGTGTTGCCCAGAAGGCAGTCGACAACTGCCGCTCCATCGGCATCGGCCTCACGCCCTGCACCATCGCAGCGGTGGGCAAGCCGAACTTCCAGATTCCCGACGGGCAGATGGAATTGGGCATCGGCCATCACGGCGAGCCTGGCATTGAAGTCATCCCGATCGAATCCGCCGAGGCCATGGCGGCCCGCATGCTCGCACCGATCCTCGCCGACCGCGACTTCAGCCAGGACGACAGCGTGGTGGTGCTGGTCTCGGGCCTGGGTGCGACGCCGGTGATGGAACTTTACATTTTCTACGCCGAGGTTGAACGTCAGCTGCAAGCCAGGGGCTTGAAGATTCACCGCTGCTACGTGGGCAACTACTTCACCTCCCTGGAAATGATGGGCGTGACCCTGACCTTACTGGGCCTGGACGCCGAGCTGAAATCCCTGATCGACCAACCCTGCCGTTCCATCGGCATGACCCAGGCGGACTAAACCATGAGCCAGCATTTCTCCACCCACGACGGCAGCGCCATCGTCGCCGACCTGGTGAGCGTGATCGTTGCCAACCGCGAGTACCTGAGCGAAGTCGACGGCGCCATTGGCGATGGCGACCACGGCATCAACATGGCCAAGGGGTTCGCCCATTGCGGGCGCACGATTGAAGGCCGCCAGCTGACCCTGGCCGAAGCCCTGGATGAGTTGACACTGAGCCTGATGGAAGGCATCGGCGGCTCCATGGGGCCGTTGTATGGCAGCCTGTTTATCGGCATGGCGGATGAGGTGCGCGGCAGCGAACAGATTGACGCGGCGACCTTTGCCCATTTGCTGCGGGGCGGGCTGACCTCGTTGCAGGACATCACCGAAGCCGGCGTGGGTGACAAGTGTTTGATGGACACCTTGATTCCGGCGGTGGAGGCGTTTGAACAGGCCCATGGGTCAGGAGCGTCATTCAGTGAGGCGTTGGAGGTGATGAAAAGTGCTGCTTCGCGGGGGCGGGATTCCACCAGGGATCTAGTGGCGAAGATTGGGCGTGCCAGCCGCTTGGGCGAGCGCTCGTTGGGCGTGCTGGATGCCGGGGCGGTATCGTGCTGCTTGATACTGACGCGATTGGCGGATTCGGTTCAACCGCGGTTGGTGTAGCGCCTGGTCAGGCCTCATCGCAGGCAAGCCAGCTCCCACAGTTGACCGCGTACACCCAGGCAACTCGGTCAACTGTGGGAGCTGGCTTGCCTGCGATGGCCGCGACCCGGCTTAACTTTTATCACCAAAACCAGCCGCACTCAGTTTGACCTGCTCTATATACCGCGCCACCGCCGGCGCCTTTTCAAAGCGCCGGTAAATCAGCGACAACCAGGACGACGCCTCGCTGCCTTCAATGCTGCGGTACACGACATTCGGCAAGCTCACATGCCCCACCACCGACTCCGGCACCACCGCCACGCCCTGCCCCAGTGACACCAACGCAATCACCGCCACCAACCCACCCGGCTGCGGCCCCAGTCGCGGCGCATAACCACCCTGCGCTGCCACGTGCAGCGTGCCGCTGATCTGCTCGGGCAAGATAAACGTCTCGTTCTGCAGATGCTCGCAACCGATTGCCTTCAACCCCAGCAGCCACGAATCCTGGGGCAACGCCAGCACAAACCCTTCACTGCTCAACCGCACCGCTTCGACCCCATCAGGCAAGGTCATCGGCGAACGAATGTAACCAATGTCGAAACGCCCCTCCGCCACCAGCCCCGGCAACGCCGCCATGGGGCTCTCACGCACGCTGAGGCTCACGTCCGGGCAGTCCGCGCAGAACGACTGCACCTGGCGCTGCAACAACCCCGAATACACCGCCGACGCCACATAACCCAGCTCGATATGACCGATCTCGCCACGCCCGGCGCGCTGGGCATTGCGTTGGGCAAACTCGAACTGGCGCACGGTGGCCTCTGCCTCGATCAGCAAGGCCGCGCCCGCCTCGGTCAGGCTGACCTCGCGCTGGCGGCGGATAAACAAGCGCGTACCGAGGGTGGCTTCCATGTCCTGGATCTGCCGGCTCAGGGTCGGCGGCGCGATACCCAGCTGTTCGGCAGCACGGGTGAAATTGCGTTGCCGGGCAACCGCCAGGAAGTAGCGGAAATGACGTATTTCCATCACAGGATTAGCTCAAAGGTAATGAAGTTCTGTATGGCGCCTAACAAGGACGCCACCTGCCGGGGATAAGCTCGCGGTACGTTCACAGTAGAGAGGCTTTCCCATGTTCGTCAAATCATTGGTCCTGGTGCTTGCCGGTCTTTGCACCGTGCCCGCAGCGCTGGCCGCAGAAGCCCCCGCAAGCATTGCCCACAAGGCAATCCTGAGCCTGGCAACGGCCCAGCAGATCGCCGCACACGCGCGCAAGGTCGCCGCCGACAAGGGCTGGCCCTGCGCCGTGGCCATCGTCGATGACGGTGGCTGGCCGATCCTGACGCTGCGCATGGATGGCGCTCCCGTGGTGGCCGGTATCGAGCTGGCCCAAGGCAAGGCGCGCACTTCAGCGCTCTTCAAGCGGCCGTCCGGGGACCTGGAAAACGCCATCAACAATGGCCGCCCGGCAGCCATCACCGCCGGCCTGTTGATGATGAAGGGCGCCCAGCCAATCATCCTTGAAGGCCAGGTAGTGGGCGCCATCGGCATCAGCGCAGATACTCCGGCCCACGATGACGAGATCGCCCTCGCGACGGTGGCTTCGGTGCAGCCATGAGCAAGGTCAGCCCGCGCCTGACACTGCTGACCGCCTCCGGGGTCTGTTCGCTGATCGTGCTCGACACCAACATCGTCGCCGTGACCCTGCCGAGCATCGCCCGGGACCTGGGGGCGAATTTTGCCGATATCGAATGGGTGGTCAGCGCTTATATGCTGGCCTTCGCCGCCCTGTTATTGCCGGCCGGAAGCATTGCCGACCGCTTTGGCCGCAAGAAGACCCTGGTCTGGGGCCTGGGTATTTTCATCCTCGCCTCCCTCGGCTGCGGTGCGGCGCCGAATGCGTTGTTCCTGGATATCGCTCGCGCCGTCAAAGGTGTCGGCGCAGCGCTGCTGCTGACCTCGGCCCTGGCCTCCATCGGCCATACCTTCCATGACGAAGTGGAACGCGCCAAGGCCTGGGCCTTCTGGGGCGCGTGCATGGGCGTGGCGATGACCGCCGCACCGACCCTCGGCGGGTTGATTACCCAATACCTGGGCTGGCGCTGGATTTTCTATCTGAATTTGCCGGTCGGCCTGGTGCTGATGGGACTGGTGCTGCGCGCGATTCCGGAATCCCGCGATGCCCAGGCTGCAAGGCTCGACCCTTGGGGCAGCCTGAGTTTCAGTGCCAGCCTGCTGTGCCTGATCTGGGGCTTGATCGAAGCCAACCGTATCGGCTGGGACAACCCGCTGACTTATGCGCGGCTGATGGGAGGCGCTGCGTTGCTGGGTGTTTTTGTACTCGCCGAACGCCTGCAACAGCGGCCCATGGTCGACCTGCAACTGTTCAGGCACCCGCGCTTTATCGGCGCACTGCTGGGGATGTTCGCCTACGCCGGCTGTGCCCAGGTGATGATGACGCTGCTGCCGTTCTACCTGCAAAACGGCTTGGGCTTCTCCGCGATTGCCTCCGGGCTGGGCATGTTGCCGTTTGCCTTGACCATGTTGATTTGTCCGCGGATAGGCGCCCGACTGGCTAGCCGTTTTGCCCCGGCAACGATGATGGCGACGGGGCTGGCGTTGGTGGGGTGCGGCAACCTGCTGAGTGCCTGGGCGGTCAATATCGGTGGTTATCTGCCGTTCGCCCTGGCGATTGCCGTCACGGGGGCCGGCGCGGGATTGCTCAATGGCGATACGCAGAAAAACATCATGGCCTGCGTGCCACGGGACCGCGCGGGGATGGCGTCGGGCATGAGCACCACCATGCGCTTCAGCGCGATCATGTTGGCGATCGGGGTGTATGGGGCGTTGTTGAGCAGCCATAGCGAACAGTTGCTGCACACGAGCATCGGCTCCCAGTGGCAGGAACAGGCGGCAGGGATTGCTTCACGGGTAGTGGCTGGCGATATGCCGGCGGCCATGGCGTTGCTGCCCGAGTCAGCACGGGACACGGTGCAGCCACTGGCGCGGCAGGCGTTCGTCGGCGGGTTCAGCGTGGTGCTGTGGGTGGCGGGGTTGTTGGGTTTGCTGGGGGCGCTGGTGGTGGGCTCGTTGATGCGGCACCCCATACCGGCGGTGCCTCAGGCCTCGTTACTAGCTCGGTAATGTGACCAACACAAAACCAATGTGGGAGCGGGCTTGCTCGCGAAGGCGGTGTGTCAGTCACAGATGTATTGACTGACACACCGCCTTCGCGAGCAAGTAGAATCGTCGCACCGCCGCTCCCACATTTTGATCTTCGACAGTCAGTTGAAGGGTTACCAGAAACGCTGCTGGGTCAGGCGACTCCACCAGGTCAGCAGCACCCGGTCGACCGAACCGCTGGCCGCCAGGCCCACCCGCTCCTGCAGGCTTTTACGCTCGGCATAGTGCAGGTGGAACACCTCGGCGGTCTTGGCCTTGGTCGCCAGGTATTCGTCGCTGGTTTGCAGCTGGTCCACCAGTTGCTTGTCCAGCGCCGCGACGCCCAGCCAGACTTCGCCGGTGGCCACATCATCAATCGCCAGCTGCGGGCGGTAGCGCGACACGAAGTTCTTGAACAGTTGATGGGTGATGTCCAGGTCTTCCTGGAACTTCTCGCGGCCCTTCTCGGTGTTTTCGCCAAACACGGTCAGGGTGCGTTTGTATTCACCGGCGGTCAGCACTTCGAAGTCGATGTCGTGCTTCTTCAGCAGGCGGTTGACGTTGGGCAACTGCGCCACCACGCCAATCGAGCCAAGGATGGCAAACGGTGCGCTGATGATTTTCTCGCCGATGCACGCCATCATGTAGCCGCCGCTGGCCGCGACCTTGTCGATGCACACGGTCAACGGCACGCCCGCCTCGCGGATACGCGCCAGTTGCGACGACGCCAGGCCGTAGCTGTGAACCATGCCGCCGCCGCTTTCAAGGCGCAGCACCACTTCGTCCTTGGGTGTGGCCAAGCTCAGCAGTGCCGTGATTTCATGGCGCAGGCTTTCAGTGGCCGAGGCCTTGATGTCGCCGTCGAAATCCAGCACGAACACCCGTGGCTTGGCTTCTGGCTTCTTCTTGCCCTTCTTCTTTTCGGCCTTGCCTTCAGACTTGCGCAGGGCCTTGAGCTGGTCCTTGTCGAGCAGGGTCTGCTCCAGGCGCTCACGCAAACCCTTGTAGAAGTCATTGAGCTTGCTGACCTGCAACTGGCCGGCAGCTTTGCGGCGGCCTTTGCTGCGCAGTGCGGCGAAACTGATCAGCACCACCAGGATGGCGACGACCAGGGTGACGGTTTTAGCCAGGAAAGTAGCGTACTCGGCCAGAAAATCCATGTGACTCCTTACAAGTGCAGTGCGCCAGGCGCGGATTGCCCAAGCATACCGACGCCACCGCCATGGGGCCAGTGATCAAACCGCCAGCAGCGGGCCTCTAACGACCTTTTAAAACAAGCGTATGTTTTTTCATTGACAGCTTCCCGGCATCCTCATAACCTCGCCAGACTTTCAACGTACCGGGAAAACGGACGTGGGCAGCATCTACCTGATTCGACATGGCCAGGCCTCCTTCGGTGCAGACGACTACGACGTGCTGTCGCCCATCGGTGTGCAACAGGCGCAAGTGCTTGGCCGCCACCTGGCGGAACTGGGCCTGAGCTTCGACCGCTGCGTGTCGGGCGACCTGCGCCGCCAGCAGCACACTGCTACCGCCGCCTTCGAACAATACAGCGCCCTCGGCCTGCCGGTACCCACGCTGGAAGTCGACAGCGCGTTCAACGAGTTCGACGCCGAAGCGATCATCCGCGCCCTGCTCCCGGACCTGCTGCACAGCGAACCCGAAGCCCTGCATATCCTGCGCAACGCCGCGCAAAACCGTGGCGAATTCCAGCGCATCTTTTCCCTGATCATCGAACGCTGGCTGGCCGGCACCTACGACCCGCCGGGCCTGGAAAGCTGGCTGGGATTTGTCGAACGTGTTCAGGGTGGCCTGCAACGCCTCCTCGAAGCCGCCGACAACCGTGACAAGATCGCCGTGTTCACCTCCGGCGGCACCATCACGGCCCTGCTCCACCTGATTACCCGAATGCCTGCCGCACAGGCCTTCGAACTGAACTGGCAAATTGTTAACACCTCGCTCAACCAGCTGAAATTCCGTGGTCGCGAGGTGGCACTGGCTTCCTTCAACAGCCATACCCACTTGCAACTGTTGAAGGCGCCGCAGCTCATCACTTTCCGATGAATTGCGGCCAACCGTGACCCCAAGGTCACTGGACTCACCATAAAAGGATCGAAACCATGACTGACGTAGCTAAAGCCGTAGAAGCAATGAAAGCCAAATTCAACCCAGCCGCTGCCGACGGCCTGGACCTGGTGTTCGGTTTCCGTATCGACGACACCCAGAACTTCTCGCTGGTTGTGAAAAACAACACTTGCGAACTGCTGGAAGGTGAAAACCCGGACGCCCAAGTCACCCTGGTGATGGACGGCGACACCATGAAAGGCATCGTTGACGGCTCCACCGACGGCATGCAGGCATTCATGGGCGGCAAACTGCGCACTGAAGGCGACATGATGCTGGCCATGAAATTGAGCGAGCTGTTCCCGGCCTGATCAGGGCAACCCTGGCAAG